>JAFKFQ010000388.1 GCA_017308215.1 bacterium
AACGTGCCGGCCGGGTCGACCGTCGGCTCGGCGTTGCGGGCGATGCCGATCATCGCCGCCTCCCGCCGCAGCCGCTCGATCAGCATCGGCGACACGTTCCCGCCGCCGTTGCCGCGCACGTCGACCACCAGTGCCTGCATCCGCAGCTGCGGGTAGAAGTGCTTGGCGAACGCGTTCAGCCCGGCGACCTGCATGTCGGGGACGTGCAAGTACCCGACCTTCCCGCCGGTCGCGTCCGCCACCGTCTTGATGTTCCGCTGCACCCAGGCGTGGTAGTACAGGTCCGCCTCGTCGTCCGTCGGGGTGTCCACCACCCGTCGGGCGCCCGCCGCCGCGGGGGTCGCGCTGACGGATAATACGACGGCCTTCCCGGCCGCGTTGACCAGCAGCTCGTTGACGTTCTTCGCGCCGCCGGTCGGCCGCCCGTTCACGGCCACGATCCAGTCGTTCACGCCCACGTCCACCCCGACCTCGGTCAGCGGCGACCGCGTCTTCGGGTTCCTGTTCTCGCCCGGCAGCACCCGCGTGATCTGGAAGAACCCGGTCGTGTCGTCGCGCCGGTACTCCGCGCCGAGCAGCCCCTGCTTCACGCGGGGACCGTCCGGGCGTGCCTTCCAGCCCGGCACCGGGCTGCTCGCCACCGGCAGCGACGGCACGATTCGACTGTGGGACGTGGCGGCCGGGCGGGTCGTGAAGGAACTCGCGGGCGGCCACCCGAAGGAGGTGTCGGAGCTCGTCTTCTCGCCGGACGGGCGGTGGCTGATCTCGACCGGGCCGGACGGAACCCGGGGCTGGGACGTGGCCGCGGGCACGGAACTGAAGGACGCGATCAAGCCGGACCGGGGGACGGCGGCATACGGGCCGACCTTCGTCGCCCCCGACCGTGTTTTGTTCGGGGACAACTCGGCCACCCAGCACCTGCTCGAATTGCCCTCCGGGCAGGAACTCCTGCGGTACAAGGGGTGGGGCGGTGGGATCGCGTACGCACCGGCCCTGGGGGTGGCGGCATTCCACTGGCACTCCCCCGACGTCCGGGTGATGGACCTGGCGTTCCGGCCGCCGACCGCCGAGGAGTCGGCGCGGGTCGAAAAGCTGCTGCGGGAGTTCGACGACGACTCGTACGCGGTGCGGGTGGCGGCCTCGAAGGCGATGCGGGGGCTGGGCTCGGCGGCCGAGCCGGCGCTGCGGCGGGCGGCGGCGGACGGGCCGAGCGCCGAGGTCCGCATGCGCGCGGGAGGCGCGGAAGCAGATCCTCGAGGAGCCGCTCCGGACCCTGAAGGGCCACACGGCGCGGGTCGGACCGATGGCCTTCTCCCCGGACGGGAAGGTGCTGGCGACCGGCACCGACGACGGGACGGTCCGCCTCTGGGACCCGCTGACGGGCGCCGAGCTCGCCCGCCCCGAGGTGCCGACCCCCGCGGGCCGGTCGTGACCCCGTGCCCAGTCCGGGCGGTGCCGTTCGAGGAGTACGTCGCCCAGTCACCGCTGACCGCCCGCCTACGGGGCCGACTTCAGTTCGAACTTGAGCGCGGTCCCCCCCGGCCCGACGTCGGCCGTCAGTCCGGACGTCTCCGGGTTGTTGTACCGTGCCGGGATCAGCGACTTCCCGCCCATGTAGTTCCCGCCGCTCGGCCGCGACGCGTCCCCGGGGTTGGCAGAGATGGCCGGGCCGGGGTCGATGGTCGCGCTGACCGCCACCTTGTGCTTCCCGACCGGCACCCCGTCGCCGGGGGCAAAGGTGGTCGCCTCCGTGATCTTCCCGTCCACGATGGTGGCCGTGGCCGGGCGCTGCCCCGGCATCTCGAACGTCAAGGTGCCGCGCGGGAGCGGCTTGTCGTCCAAGGTCACCGTGCCGGTCACCTTGGCCAGCTTCGGCCCGCCGGAGCAGCCGGCGAGCAGGACCAGGACGGGGACGAGGCGAACGGGCGTGCGCACGGGCGGGCTCCGCGGGAGGGGGTCAGTTCGACAGGGACAGGGCTTCTCCGCCGGCCATCGAGGCGTAGGCGCGGTACGTGGGACCGTCGATCGAATCCCGGACGAACCGGACCGACCCGTCGCCCAGGAGGAAGTTCGCCCCGCCGGTGTGGTAGCTGCGGAACCCGATCGACTCGTCCCACCGCGGGTTGGCCTGGGTCGGCAGGTTGGCGGCCAGCGACTGGTTCATGTAGTTGATCGGGTACGCGGTCGTCCCCCAACTCTGGCTGAGCAGGTTCTGGGTGATGCAGAACGCGCCGACACACTCGCCGACGGCGAACGTGTTCGACAGCCCGTCGGTCACGTCCGCGAACCGGGCCGAATACCCCCACCGGCACATCATCCCCCGGTTCGAGCCGGCGGTCGTGTAGTTGAGGTTGCCGTAGTCGGGCGACTGGCCGACCCCGCCGGAGTTCTTGTAGTCGCCGGCGACCGTCGCGTAGTCGGCCTGCGACAGCACCCAGGTGGGGCCGGCAAACCCCTCCTCCTCCCGGATCTGGTCGGCGAACGGGTCGGACGGGCAGAGGAACAGCGGGAACTTCTCCTTCAGGAGCGTGTAGTTGTTGGCCTGCCACCCGTGGACGGTGAACGTCAGCCCGTTGAACACGGCCGTCTGCTCGACGTCGGCCATGACCCGGGGGATCCACCCCCACCGGACCGGCTTCGTCCCGTTGTCGTGGAACTCGCTGGTCGGGAGCCGGTTGTTCCGGTCGTGGAAGGAGTGGAGGGCGATGCCGATCTGCTTCATGTTGTTTGTGCACTTGGCCCGGGCGGCGGCCTCGCGGACCTTCTGAACGGCGGGGAGCAGCAGCCCGATGAGGATCGCGATGATGGCGATCACCACCAGCAGTTCGATCAGCGTGAAGGCGCGGCGGGGCCGGCGGGATAGGAGTGGGGGCATGGCGGCTTCCGGATGAGAAGGCGGGCGACGGGTTTGTGCGAGTCGCGGGGCCGCCACCCGGGCGGGTGGCGGCCGGGTTCATCCCTTGTAACGGCGGCGCGCACGCGGTCGCAAGCAGAAAAGCCGGACGGCTCCCGGGTTTCATCGCCTGGATCACCCCTTCTGCACCCCTCACCCCCGGTGCCCACCAGCATCGGCGCGTTCCCGGCCACTCTCACTTGCATTACCACCGGCCTACGCAGCCTCCCGGCGTGTACCTGTTGAACGCCAACCGGCAGGGCACCGGAGCCTTCGAGATCCGCCCCGGCGGTGTTCGACGTGAGGCGGGTAACCGGGTATGTGGGCACCGGCGGGGCGGTGTTCGCCGGCGGGCTCGGGGCGTGGCTCGGGTGGTACGCCCGGCGGCGTGGGCCGAGCGCCGCACCGGCTCCGGCCCGTCAGTTCCGCAGCCGGTAGCATCGAAGCCACCCCCACGGCGCCCGATCTCCTGGTTTTTGGCGCGCCCGTGCGATCGAGATCGCTCGCATTTTAAGCGAGGGACGTCAGCGGGAATCCCCGTCGAGCCTGACACCAGCCTGCAAAACCCTGCACTTTGCGGCAGCGGGAACCGTAACAAATGGTATCCACCGCACTGCGACGATACCCGTCTCTGTTCTCAAAGCCCGCCCGCTCGGCCACCACCTCTCGCGTCTCGACCCCGGGTTCAACTTCCTCGCAATTGTGCGGAAGTTCTCCATGGTGCGAGTTCCTTGCGGCACTCGTTCTCGTCCCGCTCCGGGTCGAGGGCCAACCCCTGGGGACGATGTGGGAGGATTCGAGCTGCAGGGCGCGTCGATGATCTACGTCCAGGTGCTGAACTAGGGCGGGCGGGGGGCGAAGTCCGGCCGACGGGCTGTGACCGGGCACGTGCGAGTCGCGCCACGAGTACGCATTTGACACCCGCCGGCGGGGCGGTTACGCTCGCCGACAGGCGAACGTAACCCGGACGATGGGTCCGCGTTAGGCGTAGTCGCGAGTACGCCTCCACCAGATTCGGCCCCGGAGGGCTCTCGAGTGCCGATGTCGCGGAAGCAGCTCAAGGCGAAGCTGGCCGACCTCCGAACGCTCCTCGCCGGGCAGTTCCCGACCACCCGGGACCTGGACGAGTGGTCGGTCGCGTTCGACTGGGCGGCCGGGCCGATCCCGTTCGGGTGTTACGCCGAGATCAACCCGGAGATGCGGGCGATTGTGTTCCGGGCCATCTGGCAGCTCCCGTTCCCGCCCGACCGCCGGCTGGCAGTCGCCGAGTACTTGCACCGGGTGAACTACCCGGCCCCGGTCGGCGGGTGGGCGATTGACCTGGACGACGGGGACGTGCGGTGGAAGTCCGGGGTGTACTTCGGGGACGGGGAACTGACCGACGAGCTCATGTTCGAGGTCATCAACTCGTCGTTCGCCCTGATCCGGCTGCACGTGATGGGGCTGGTCAAGCTGTCCAACGGGGCGCCGCTGCCCGACGCGCTCGAGGCGGTCGGCGACGACCCGGGCGAGGGGGTCATCGGCGGGTAGGACAACCGGCCGAGCCCCGCGCTACAGCAGACCGCCGGAGTCACTGTCGCTTTTCGCAGGCTCGGCAGCTCGGGTCGCCGCACCTGACCCAGCCGCTTGAACTGGTTTCCGTTACTCACCGTTGCTCGTGTGGGCTGATTGGTATCGCGGCCGGGCAGGTGAGTCTGCCATGAACGGCGTTCACCCCGTGGATGAAAAGTAGCCGAACGGCCCGCGGCGAGGCGACTCGGGGCGCCATTTTCGTAGGAGCTTGATGTTCGGCGAGGGGGCGGAGGGCGGGATGACCGAAGGCGAGTGGGAGGGGTGCGGCGACCCAGCCGTGATGCTCCGCCACCTGGCCGGGCTCGTGCCGGACGCCACGATGCGCCTCTTCTTGGTCGGCTGCTGCCGGCGTGTGGTGCCCCTGCTGCGCGACCCGCGGAGCCTCGACGCCGTAGAGGTCGCGGAGTGGTTCGCCCGGGCTGTTGCCACCTCGGCGCAACTGGCGGCGGCCCGGGTCGCGGCCGAGCGGGCGGAGGGCGAGGCAACCGCCGCCGCACAGGAAGCTGAGGAGCTGGTGTTCAACGCCTTCGACGCCGAGGTGTGGCGGGAGTTGGGGGCGACGGCGCTCGCCTCCCGTGCGGCGGCCGGCTCCGCCGCCCCTCTGGCCGAGGCGGTAGCCACGGACGCAGCGTGTGCGGCGGCCGAGGCGGCAGCGGCAGTCGCGGATGACGACTGGGCGCTGGCCCTCAGCACGGAGCAGGTGGCCCAATGCGACCTGCTGCGGACACTGGTCGGGTGGCCGGTCGAGCCCACTACCCGATGAGGCGGTCGCGCCGAACCCCACGCTGCAGCGGACCGCGGGGCGTGTTTCGTTTCTGCGATCCATGCTCATCGGCGCCCCGCCGCTGCTGAGCTTGGTGTTCGGCCTTCTCGCACTACGGTGGTGGGATGTCTCTGTCTGCCAGCTTCGGCACCACCTCACTACGGGCGACCTGTGCCGAGGAGTTCGACTCGCTCGTCGAGGACCTGTTCGGTCTCATCCGTCACAGCGTGGCGAAGGGGGCCGTGCTCCGGGACGGCACCCGCATCTTGTTTGGGTGGACCGTCCTGACCGTCCGCGGCGAACGGGGGGACTTGGCCCTGTGCGAGCCCGACTTCGGCACCGACCCCACCGCCGGGTTGCGGGAGAACATCGACTTCAGCCTCGCCGGATACCGCCGCCAGCAGAACCTGATCGCCGCCGTCGGGCTCGATCAGTGGCGCCCGCTGCCCTACACCGACGACGTGTTCGTGGAACGCGGGGCGCTCGGCGACGAACAGGTGATCGGCTGGCGGATGAGCGACCCGCAGGGAGCGGACGGGTGGTTCGTCTTCCGCATCCACTCTGACTGCCCGAAGCCGGCACTGGACATTACGACGGTCGGGGGGCAGTTCGGCCGGGTTCCGGTCTGGCACCTGGCGCTCAGCTTCCCGGCCCAGTTCGACATGCTCGCCCTGCCGATCGGGTACACGGTGCGGATTACCGGCGGAGCGATCGACAGGGTCCAGAGTCCCGACGGCGAGGTCTGGACGATGGGCTAAGGCAAGAGGACCAGTAGGCTGCGGTGCCGCCCCAGGAACTTCAACTGGTGAGGATCGCCGCCCGGCTGGCCCGTGTTAGCCAACCCGGGTACAGCTTGCGGGTTACGTCCGGCCCAGGAGAACGTGTTGAGGCGGGCCGCGGCCCGCCGATGGGGACGCGAGGGCTGGGAAGTGGGGTTGGCGCGCACCGCGGACGGGGCCGCCGAGGCGGATCCGCCCCGGCGATGAGGGGCCAGGGCGAGTGGCGACCGGCGGGGGAGTCGGCACGGTGTAGTCAGCCGTCCCAACGGGATCGACCGCCGGTGTCGTGGGTAGGCGGTCGTCACCAAGTGTGTGGCCGAACGCGCTCCCCGTCCCAAACGAACCCACGGGCCGAGGACCGAGCCCTCGCCGCACCAGAAACCGGACGGGCTTTGCGCCGGGCGCCGCGGGTAACAGAGGCGGCGGGGCCGTCCGAGCTAGCCCCAAGTTCCTGGCGTGGAGGGGGCAGGTCTCCTGCCATGCCGCGAACCCGGCGCTGCAGCAGGCCGCGGCCTGGGCGTTGCAACGGCAGGTCACTCTGCAACGCCAAGTTGACGGCTGCGACGACAGGTCAGAACCGTGTCTTTTGTGGAACAAAAAGCCGTCTGCGGCGTCAGAATACTGTTGCGTGCAGTTCTCCACCTTGCCAGAATGGCCGCTCTGTCCCAACTTACCTCCCGACAGCCTGCGGCACCTGTCATACTGGACAAATGGTCCCGATTGACGGCGTGAACTGCTGCCGGCATGACGCCTCAACGCGGCGAACTATGGCAGGCACACGGCCCCACGAGTGTTGTACTGATTGCCCCGCAGAGGGCGCACCCGACACCGATGGCCCGTTGTACCACTTGTGTTCCACGAACCCGGTCACGCACGATCGCGGTACGCTTAAGACGGCCAGCGAGAAGGGTGCGTTTAGGACTTCCGACCCGTGCCAGAGGTGCGGCATCTCGGTGTTCCGGTCGGAGTCCGACTGCCGCCACTTCTACACCATGATGTCGGCAGCGGTCAAGGAAGACAACGGTTGGCGGTTTGTAGCGGTTGGGCAACTGGAACCAAGACACGGGTGGGTCAAGCGAACCCCCGGCAGGCGCCATCCAGAGCATCATACGTGGTGGCCTGCGACTGAAGTAACCGACAGGTGTTCGTTGTTCGTGGTGTTACCCGGTGAGTTGTCGTGAAATGGCAGGCAAGTCATCCGCCGCTTGACAGCGAAGCACTCGGCCAGCTCGCCCCCGAGAGCGTGTTGGTCGAGTACGACGGCCTTCGCATGTTCACTTGCCGCGACCGCAGCTCAAGGCTCCTCTTTGCCTACCAGTGCGACCAGGAAGGCGACCTGTGGAGGTACACGGTAGCCCCATGCTCCGAGAAGCAGTTGAGCCGCTTTATCGCTGGCGAACTGACCATTGTTCAGATGCTCTCGGTGCCGTGGGGGTGGGTTGTTGACATCCGCGATGGCTCGGACATCGAATCGATTTGGGAGGTTGACCCGACCGCTCTTCCCGACGACTACCGTCCGAACCCAGAAGTTCGGCTCGTGCCGACCGCCGAGCCAGACCTGTCTATTAAGTGGGTTGGCGACAACATCGACCAGGGCCATGTCCCTTTGAGCGTTATCAAGTACGCATCCGATAAGGCAATATCGGTGGTCAGGGGGCTGGTCGAATACATTGGCTCACGGGAACAGTACGAGTTCACGAAAAAGCAAGCGCAGGACTACGCCGACTTACCCGTATCCCACGTTACGCTTGCCAGTTTTCAACTGTCGATCACTCTACCTCGTCCGGTCGATGAGGACGTCTTTGGCAATCCCGCTAACGAGCAGGATGTGCGCGTCGCCAGCGAGATGAAGCGACTACTTACTAAGGTGGTGAAGTGGTCATCGGTGCCGGGGTTAGCGAAAGACCCGACGACCGGTCCAGAAGAAAGCATCGCTGTGCTGCGGGCTATCCAGGATTTGGCCCCGTCCGGTCTGACGGCAGTTCAGTCAGTCGAGTTGGGCGGCAGGCTGGTTACGGAGTCGAGGGCCGAATCGGTCGGCCTTTCCCCTGAGACGCGGAAGCAGGCACGGGAATCGATCAAAGACAAGGTGAAGGAGTTGGGGCCGGGGGTCAAGGAAGCGATCCGGTGGCCCGAGCGGATACAAGCGACCGGCGTTATCACGGGAGGAGTGTTCAACGTCAACGCTTTCTTCCTGAGTGAGGTGGGACCGGTCACGAATCTCGACAGCGACCCACCGGAAGATATAGAAGAATGGCCGTTCGGAGACATGATACTCTTTTCGTTTGACGAGGCGGTGTGGCGACCTAGTGTTGTCGCCGCTCTAGATCACAAGGCGCGCGTCACTGTTATCGGCAAACGCGAGAGGCAGGCCGAGATGCCTGACGGAGTGATCTTGGCGAACACCATGCCTCATTACAACTTGATCGACTTCGACCGCCGCACAGCCGGAACCAGTGGTCGCTCGCTGCCCCCAGCTCCGTCCCGTCTTCTGGACATCTAGCTCGACGTTACTTGCCCGACCGCGAGAGAAATGCGACATCCCTTCCTTGTTCCTCTAGCTCCGCGCGCGACGCGCGCCGGAGCCTGTCTCTGACCCACTCCGACACCTTCTTCCCGTCCAACTCTGCTGCGTCTGCAAACGCTTGCTTCTCCGAATCCGACAGGCGGATTTGGAGTAGTTGGCCCTTCGCCTTGTCGGCCGGCTTGGGTGGAGCGCCGCGTTTCATTCCCATACCCTAAGTGTAATGACAAAAAAATTCGAGTCAAGCGGGCTACTGCCGTTGGCCACGAAGTATTTTGTCACTACATTTAACTACACGAATCAAAGGGTATGACAGGGGACGCCGGTGGACGCCCGAGAAGAACGCGGCCTCATCATCGCCGCGACATGCCGCCTGAACCGGATGAGCGACGGCACCTACCTCGTCCCGAGCCAGACGAAGGCGGGCGAAGTCGCGGCCTACCGGGTGAACCTCGAAGCGAAGACCTGCACCTGCCTCGACCACACCGACGGCGGGTTCACCTGCAAGCACTACTACGCCGCGTCCATCGTCCACAAGCGCGACGTACTCCCTGACGGAACCGTGATCGAGACGAAGCAGATGACCTTCACCGAGAAGAAGGTCTACAAGCAAGATTGGCCGAAGTACAACGCCGCGCAGGCATCCGAAAAGAAGCGGTTTCGCGTGCTGCTTCACGACCTATGCCGCTTGCTACCGGGTCGAGAACGTGCCGGTGGGTGGATCGGCCCCAAACCGCACCAGCCGTGCGACGCCGTGTTCACGATGGCCTACAAGGTGTACTGCGGGCTGTCGGCCCGCCGGTTCACGACCGACCTTCTCGAAGCGCACGAGATGGGGTTCCTGTCCAAGCCCATGCCCGGGATGAAGGCGACCACGTTCGCGGAAGACCCGTACTACACGCCGATCCTGAAAGAGCTGGTCAGCTACAGCGCCCGCCCGCTCCGCGCCCTGGAACGCGACTTCGCCATCGACAGCAGCGGGTTCGGCAGCACGAAGTACGAGAAGTGGTACGACCACAAATACGGCATCACCCGCAACCGGTGCGTGTAGGTGAAGACGCATATAGCGTCGGGCGTGAAGACGAACGTCGTGACCGCAGTGCGGATTCTCGACAAGGACGCCCACGACAGCCCGCAGTTCATCCCGCTGGTGAAGGAGACGCGGAAGCACTTCGAGATTAGCGAAGTGTCGGCGGACAAGGCCTATCAGAGCGTGGACAACTTCGAGGCGGCCGCCGAGTGCGGCGGTCAGGCGTTCATCGCCTTCAAGTCGAACGCGACCGGCGCGTCGGGCGGTCACTTCGAGAAGGCGTTCCACTACTTCAAGTTCAACCAAGAGGAGTACATGGCCCGCTACCACAAGCGAAGCAACGTCGAAAGCACCTTCAGCGCCATCAAGCGGAAGTTCGGGGCCGATGTGGTGAGCAAGAACCCGCACGCGATGGTCAACGAGGTCATGTGCAAGCTGATCTGCCACAACCTGACGTGCCTGATTCAGGAGCAAGAGTCGCTGGGCATCGTGCCCGTGTTCTGGAAGGATGAAGAGGAGTGCCGGACCGCGATCGGTCAGGCTGCAACGACGGGTATCGAGCCGCAACGGCAGGTCAGCTAAAATCGACCCGCCGTTGCAACGCCCAGCCTCGGGTTTCGGGCGAGCATGGCCTCAATCCCCGGGGCCGCTGCCGGGTCACCGTCCCGCGCCACGTCGAGGGTCTTCAGCTCCTTCGGGTTGCCGTCCGCGGCCCGAAGGCGGACGAGCCCCGGCGTTGACTCGCACCCTCCGTCGGGCCGCTCGTAACGGACCCTTGTCCCCGTCATTGGTCGCCCCCTCTTCGGTGCCCGCCAGTCGGAGCGGCGGTGTAGTGCGTACCCGGCCGCTTGAATGCTTCGTCGGCGAGCTGCTCGAACGCCGCTGCGGCAGCGAGTACCTCGGCGGCCCTGCGGTCGGCCTTCTCCGCCTCCCGCTTCGCCACCTGAGCCACGGTCGGCCCGGCGGGCTTGCGGAACAGCTCGGCATGGCCCTCCGACACCGGCCCGAAGTACCGGGCCGTCTGGCGGCCGTCCACACGGCCGCGGGCGTAGAGGTAGAGCCGTCCCTTTCGCTTCTCGACCCGCACTCCAGTCATGCGGTTACCGGGTTGTTAAACACGAGTCCGGTGCCCCGCTTTTGGGTGCCATCGGACAGGGTGGCGGGCGGGCTTGCCTGCCCGCAACGGCCGACGACGCGCGTGCGGGTATTGCTGGCGCGATGATTGCGGTAGGGGAACAGCCGGACAACCGGCACCCTCTCTGGAGCATCAATCATGGCCGATACCATCAAGGGCAAGATCGAGGACGCGGGCCAGGCGGCGAAGGACGCGGCCAAGGCCGCCGGCGAGAAGATCCAGGACGGGGCCGAGGCCGCCGCCGAGAAGGCCG
Source organism: bacterium (assembly GCA_017308215.1). Taxonomy (GTDB): domain Bacteria; phylum Planctomycetota; class Planctomycetia; order Gemmatales; family Gemmataceae; genus Urbifossiella. The sequence continues at coordinate 10,950 of JAFKFQ010000388.1, forward strand.
GCGACGCAGCGAAGGCCACCGGCCAGGCGGTGAAGGACGCGGGGCAGAAGCTGAAGGACAAGAGCGGAGCCTGACACCCGCTTCCACGCCCGCCCGGCTCCTGTGGGGCGGGCGTGTGATGGCGGAATGATCACCCTCGCCCTCTTCGCCAGCCGCGGGCCGCTCGGCCCGACGTACCTCACCTGCACGCTACTACTCCTCTTCCTCCTCTGGCCGCTCATCGTCCTCGCAATTGCGGCGCGGTCGCTGCTGAGTAACGAGCCGGTAGCTCGACGGCCGCTGGCCGTTGTCGTCCTTGGGGCCACGGGTGTAGGCTTCCTGATCTGGCAGGAGGGGTTCGCCCGCAACGTCTCGGGCGTGTGGGTCGCGTGGCAGCTCGCGATCGTGGGATCGGCCCTGCTGACGCCCGTGATCGTCGAGGCGTTGAAGCGCGGGTGGGTGAAACGGCCGTGGTGAGTGACCGGCAGGCGACGGGGCCGCGGTTCCCGCCTCTGAATGAGCCGGCCGGGGATGGAGACGCAGGAGGGAACGGCCGTGTTATCCTCGACCTCACTTCCACGAGCCCCGCGACCGTCGGATCTCCACACCCTCTTGTGGGCTGCCATCTCGGTAACCGCATTCGCCGCAGGCGGGTGGCTTGCGGTCCACGCGGGCTGACACCCTCCGGCTCCCGGCGGTCAATCGCTGGCCAGCCACGGCCCGTTCCTCGACCGACGACGGTCTGGATGGCGAATCTGTGCCGTGGGCGCCGCCGGTGGACGTGAGCGATGACCGTTCACCGGCCGGGCCGCGTTGGGATTGGTGTGCCGTTTGCATTGCCACCCATCGAGACGCCCCGCTCGCCCCCAAACGTCGAGGCTCGCCATGAACCGGTCAACGACTAGCCCTACCACTGAGCCTGCCACCAACAACGGAAGCGCGCACGCGGTGTCCGGTGCCCCATCGCCCACGATCACACGGGAGGGGTGTGGACTGGTACCAGTCCTCAACGTTGCCGGCGAGCGGATCGGTCCGGCCCGTGAGTTCCGAGCCAGTGATGGATGAAGCGGGTGGCGCTCACCAGGTCAGCAACGCGGTCTTTCCCCGGATCGCGTTCAGCCCAGCCTTCACCATCTCGAACGCGGCGCTGCGGCTCACCCCGAGCCGGCGACCGAGCTCCTCACCGACGACCTCACCCGCCTCGCCGATGCCGAACCGCAGGGCCACGGCGCGGGCGAGGTGCGGGTCCAATCCGCCCAAGAGCTCTTGAACCGCGACGGCGTTGTCGGCGGCCTCCACCTGCTCATCGGGCGGCAACCGACTGTCGGGGTGGAGTTCGAGGGCCGAGTCCGTGCCCCTGCTGTTACCCAGCGTCCGGGCCTGTCGGCGGCGGTCCTCGACGATGCGGTTGACCGCCGACCGGCAGACGGCCGTGGCCCACGTCGTCGCCTTCCCCCGGGCTGGGTCGTAGCTGTGGGCGTGCGGGAACACCCGCACGCGGAACTCCTAGAGCACGTCCTCCCACTCCAGCCCGAGGAACCGGGCCGCTCGAACGGCGCGGTTGACGAGCCACAGGTCCACCGACCGTTGCAGTTCCTGTGGGCTCGGCGTCGCTACGTTGGCCACTTCCCCCGCCAAGCGCGGTGGCCTTCCGCGTCGTTCACGACACCCACCCCGCACGGCTCGAGATGTGCGTCGGAATCGGCTGGTTGGCCGTACGACTGTTGGGCGGTGGGCCGTTCGCGTCCGTCGCCATCGTGCTTGCGTAGCTTCCCCAAGCGACCCGACTTCAATCAGCACGGCCTAGATATAGTGCTGTGTGTGAAGCATAGAAAAGTAGCAGAATGACAAATTATTACTATTGTTGACTATTTATCTGCCAAGTAACTCGCAGACCAATCGTATTTCGCTCGCTTCAACTAGGACATTTCATTTAGATTAACATATTTTTTATACATCATAATAATATTGCTATCTCCGGTACGGTCTACTGCCACTTTGACTTGTTCACGGACGTGTTGCGTGTGACAGTACTTCAGGGCAGCCAGTGCGTCCCCGGCAGAATGAGGGTTGTCGATAAGGGACAAGAGAAACTCAATCCCCCTGTCGCTCCTCAGGAGGGCGATGGTGATTAGCAACTGGGCCTTGACATCAGTGTCCGCGGTCCGCCGCCACTTGCCCGCGAGCAGGTCGAACGCGCTCGGATGTCGCGATCGCCCGAGGGCAACGGCGGCGGCCATCTGCACCCGCGGGTCGTCGGCCTCAAGATGCTCGGCAATGAGTGGGAGGTACCGCACCTTATCGCGATCGATCAGTGCATCAAAACACGCTTCCATGACGCTCGGGTTTTCGTCCCCGAGAAGGGTCTTGAGCCGCAGGAGCGGTCCGAAGTGAGCCCCATTCAAGGCGGCGATGGACTGGACGGCGGCGAGCCGCACGTCATCGACCGGATCAGCCAGGAGGCCCGCCAACTCCTCCACTTCGGAGGCCGCGCCCAGCTCTGCATATGCATATGCAGCGGCAATGCGGAGGTCAGTTGCCACATCGCGGGAGTTCCGTCGCGGACGGGACGGCCAGTAGCAAGTCATGCCGACGACGAACGGCTCGGTACGCTCGCTCTTCAACTGGTGGAGAGCTTTGACGATGGCCACCTTTGCCCGGCAGGACTTGTCGGCCCGCATCCCGTCGCCGAGGAACCGTTGGAACGCGGCTTGGAGGTCCGCACCGAGTTGAGTCAGTCCAAGGCGGCCGGCTAACTCTGCCGCCTCCGCCACAACGGGGCTCGAAGAACCGGACAGTACACCACGGAGCGTCTCCACGGCCTTGCCCCGGTCAGCCTGCTCCCCTGCCTCAGACAACTCTTTCAAAGTGGTGGTGATTGACTTGGATCGCGCCACGGCAACCTCCTTGGGTTGCTTGGGAAGGTACGCGAGACGCCGCCGGCATTCGATGCCAGTAGGTGGGCTATCCTGTCAACGGCGGGCGAACCTGAACATGCTGCGAGCCCGGGATAGGTCGAAGCTCTGTGCGCGGCGTTGGGTCACAGCTCCCGGCACTTCGCCGTCCGGGCGGTGACGCACGGGCGGACCAAGGCGGCTACCTTCCCGGTCAGCCCGGCCGGGACGGACTCGTCGACGAACGACTGCACGTCGTCTCGCATGACGCCCCCGCACCGGACGCGAAGCTCCACCTGCGCCGCCCGCGGCGCAAGCCGGGATTCACGGGCCGCGGCCGGGCCCGCGGCCCGCCGGAGTGAGAGGTCGGGTCCAGCCTACCCCATCCCGAGCACGAGGTCCACCACCCAGCACCCGCGGTGATGCGGTTCCACCCCGCGGCAGTGATCCAGCAGCTCCGCGATGTCGCCCCCTGAATCCTCCAAGGCGTCTGCTAAGACACCCATCCGCGCCCACGCCCTCTCCTCGTAGATGCCGTGGGCCAGAGCCACAACGGATTCCGTCCGCCAGCTACTGTCGATGGCGGGGGGCGGATGTGGGTTGCCGAACAGGTCGCGGAGGACTGCGGCGTGGGCTGCGGACTCGTCCGACGGGTCGAGCTCAGCCCCGGGGTCCGGGGCGGTCACGGTGACGAACGTCCGGTGGTCGGCCGGACTGGGCTGGCCGGGCGGGGCGCTGGCGACCCACGCCGCCCACGCCGCCTTCCACCCCATCCCCGGCAGGCCCTCCCGATCCTCCCGGCCCTCCTCCGCGTCACGCACGGCCCGCCACGCCTCCAGCCCGGCCCGCTCCCAGGCGGGCTCGTCCACCAGCCCGTCGACGTGCCGCTCGGCCACCTCGACCGCGGCCCGGCTCCGCGGGTCGGTCAGCAGGGGCCACCACCGGCGGCAGGCGGCGAGGGCGAACAGCCGGAGCTTCCGCCGGCTCACCGGCCCGCGGGTCTCCAGGAACGTGAGCATGAGGAAGGGGTCGGTCGAAGTGGCCCACTCGGACTCGGTCACGGGGCCTCTCCTGCTCAACCGTCAGGCGCCGTACCACCCGTCGGGCACGTCGGGAACACGGAGATTCTACGACCGGTGCGGGTTGTCCCGGTCCGGCAACGCGGGCAGAATGGACAACGCCCACCCGCACTCACGTCGCCTCGGAGTCCGTCCCACATGGCCCCCACCGTCTGGTCCGTCGTCCGCGACATCCTCACCGCCAACATCAGCTTGACCGCCGATGAGGTCATCACGAAGGCCAAGGCCAAGGGGCTGACGGCGCCCGACGCCGTCATCCGCGGGACCGTCCACTCCGTCCGCAAGAAGCTCAAGAAGAAGGCCGCGGCCCCGGCCCACAAGCCGGCCCCGGTAGCCGCTCGGACGACCACGGCCCCGGGGAAGCCCGCGAGCACACCTGTCTCCCCGGTCGTCCGGGCCATCCTGTCGGCCGACCTCGACCTGCCCGCGGACGCGGCCATCGCCCGGGCCAAGGCGAGGGGCGTGACGGCCCCGGACGAGAGCATCCGGAACCTCGTCCACAACATCCGGAGCGAGTTGAAGAAGGGGGCGAAGCCGCTGGCCACCCCAAAGGAGCCCGTGACCGTCTCGAAGCCGGCGGCCGAGCCGAAGCCCGCTCCCGCGCCCTCGACCGGGCTGGCCAACGTGTTGTCGAACGTCGCCCGGGTGAACGCCGCCGGCGCGGCCTCCGGCGGGGTGGAGCAGGCCCGGCAGGTGGCCGAGGCCGTTCGCGCGTGTGGTGGGCCAGAGCAGTTTGCCCAGTACCTCGACCTCGTCGCCGGCATCCGCACCAACTGACCTTGGGTCGGCACGGTTCTCGCTGTTGACTTGGGGCAGACGCGCGCTACCCTTCTGGTGGGTGGCGCCTCGGCCGCCATCCCCCACTACCACGAAGGTCCATGAACGTCCGACGTCCCCGCCCCACCACATCCCGTCCCCAGACCAACCCAACCGCCCTCGCCCTCGGCTCCTCGACCGCCGGCTGGTACGCCGAGTGGAAGGCCCGCAAGCAGGTGGCAACCACCCCTGCACCTGAGCCCCAAGCTCCTCCTGCTGACAACGCGGCCGAGGCGCTGGCGCAGTGGCTGACGGGTGATGGGCAGTAGTCCGATACGGGAATCAGGTCGCGACGGCGGTCGTTCGGAGTCCGGCCACACCGCCGTCCTTGTCCCGGCCCACGACGTAGATGCTGACCTCCCGGTCTCCCACCTTAAACACCGTCGGCTTCGCCAGCAGCTTCTTCACGACGGCGAGCAGGGAGCGGTACTGAGCCGCGACCGCCTTCTCTTCGTCGCTGTACCAGTCATGGTCCTCGGTCATGCCCTTGAAGGACTCCTCGACGGGCTGCTCGACGACCGGCGCCGACTTCGGGAGCCGGCCCTGCTCGCGGACCACGGCAGCGGACGGCGAGCCGGTGGACGGCCAGCGGAACGCTTCCCACTCGGCGTCGGTCTCGTTCTGGTAGGTGAGCCCCGCGACCGCTTCCTCCAGCGAGACCACCGTCGCATTCTCGGCCATCTTCAACCTCCTGCTCAGGGTCGGACGGCCTCGCTGTCCACCCGCGACTTCAGCGGGCCGATGATGTCCGGCGGGACACGGTCGAAGAACTTGTAGCCGGTCAGGCCCTCGACCTCGTCCACGCTGGTGCGAAACCGCGCCCACCCGTGCCCGACCGACTGGTCGTTCGGCATCACCACGGCGAAGACCCGGGACGCCGAGTTCACCCGCCCAAGGTCATCCGCACTGCCTGTGCCGTTCTCGACGGCGAGCACAACCTTCCAGCACTTCGCCGGGACCACGACCTTTCCGTTGCCGACGGTATCGGCCTGCCCCTTCGACCCTTCGCCGCCCTGCCCGGTCGGGCCAGCCACGATGTAGAGGGCCGTCGGCCGGCGGCGGACCATCGCCCGGCAGTAGTCCTCCATGTCCGCCCACCCCTGCTGGTTGAGGTGCGGGGCTCGCGGAATCATGTTGGTCATCACGAACGTCGCCCGGGCCGACTCGGCGACTGCGGCCCGGCGCTTGCCCAGCTTCTGCCGGACCTCGTCCCGGGCGTTCTCCACGTCCTTACGCCGTAGCGACTGCGTCGTTCGGTTGTGCGCGTGGTACTCGTCGAGGGTAGCGGCCGCGACCGCGTTGGCGACGGCAGCGGCTTCTTGGGGAGGGAGCCCGGCCACCCGCACCCGAAGCACCTCACTGGCCGGATCGGCGTACTCGGCGGTCGCCCGGGCGGCGAGCCACGCGATTGGGGCGGCCTGCACCTTGAGTGCGTCCCGCGCGGCGGGTGTGCGGAGGGCGGCGTTGAGGACGGGCTCGCTCGATACCAGCGCCGCCTGAGTCCGCCGGAAGGCATCGACCTCGGCCGGAGACGGGGTGGGGCCGGGGAGTGGGAGAACGACCGGGACGCGACCAGGAGCAGCGCGACCGGGCCGTCCGCCGGCACGGCGGCCGCGGGCTGGAGGGCGTACAGGTACGCCGCGCCGGCTGAGGCCAGGGCGACGGGGACGGCGGCTAGCGCGAGCGGGCGGCGGCGGGATACGGGTCGCTCCGGGTGTGGGCTTGGGGCGGCGATCGTAGCACACCCGGGGAGGTGTCCGGAACCCCGCCCCGATGCCCTCGTACTCACCACTTTCAACGGCGCGAGCCGGCGACCTCAGTGTGTAATCGCACGTGCCTTCGGCGGTTGCACGCCGGTGCACGGAATCACCGGCCGGTGCACGAATCCACGGTGTTGCACGTAATGGATTGGGCTTCTCGCAAACGCCCGCCCGCGGTACGACATACCCGGAAACGTAGGCGTCTGGTGCGTTTCCGGGGTTCGGCGGGCCGGGCTTCACACGGACGAAGTCACAGGTTCAAATCCTGTACCGCCCACTCTGCTAAGTCCTGTCAACCGAAGCTTTTAAGCTTACCCCGGGCGCGGCCGGAAACCTTGGTTGTGGCGTAGTACTACGCCGAAACCCCGGTCACCCCATGCCGCGTCGATCGAACGCAGTCCCATCTTACCTCCACCACAAGCCCACCAACCAAGCCTACGTCCGCCTCCCCGACGGTGCCGGCGGGCGTCGCGTCGTGTACCTGGGTGTCTACGATTCGGCTGAGAGCCGGGCCGAGTACGCCCGGCTCGTCGCCGAACTCGCCGCCGCGCCACCCACTCTCCCGCCTGCCGTCCGGGTCGCCGCCGCTCGCACACAGGACGTGGCGGTGAACGAGATCCTCCTCGCCTTCTGGGCGCGCGCCGAGGTGTACTACCGCCACCCGGACGGCTCGCCGACGTCCGCGCTGGCGGGGTTCATGGCCGCGATCCGGGTCGCCCGGGAACTCTACGGCCACACCCCGGCCCGGGAGTTCGGGCCGCTCGCCCTCGATGCCGTTCGCTCCCGGATGATTGCACTGGGGTGGTCGCGGACCACGGTCAACGGGAGGGTCGGGAAGCTGAAGCTCGGCTTCCGGTGGGCGGCGTCGCGCGAGCTGGTGCCGGTCGCGGTCAGCGAGGGGCTGCGGACGCTGCCGGGGCTTCGCCGGGGTGCGATCCCGGCTCGGGAGACGGCCCCCGTGATCCCCGTCGAGGAGACCGCTGTCGAAGCGACCGTGCCGTTCCTCAACCGCCACGTCCGGGGGGCTGGTTAAGTTCGAGCGGCTGGTCGTCACCATCGTGGCCGAGAGGACCGTCGGCTCGTCCCCGGCCTGCCACTCGTCCCACAGGCCCGCGAACGCGCACCCCTCGCCGCCGGTCAGGGTGAGCTTGTACCGGACCTTCGGCGCGACCCGCGTCCACTCGAAGAAACCGGTGCCGGGGATGAGGCACCGCCGCGCCGCGAACGCGTCGCGGAACACGTTGAGTCGCGCTACCGACTCGGCACGGGCGTTGGTCGGCTGCGGCTGCTGTGACCTCGACGCGTAGAAGCACGGGATAAGTCCCCAGCGGGCCGCCCGCAGCACTCGCCCGCCGGCGGCGGAGAACGCCCGGACGACGATGGCCTCGTGCGACGTGCGCTCGTTCATGGGCATTACCGCCAGCTGACGCGGTTCCCCCCGAGACGCCATCAAGGCGTCAGAACTTGTACGCGGCCCAAGTGGTGAAGTAGTCCACGGCCTTGAATGCCGGAGGAGCCTGGAAGAATGGGCCGGGGAAGAAGTGGACGTACCCCGCGAGTAGCGTCAGGTGACGGGTCTTCGGGCGCTTCGCCAAGAGCCACGCATCGACCTCGGCCAGCAGCGGCAGCACGTGGTCGGTGAGGCCGAGGTAGGTGCTGGATACGGCCCCCTGACGGCGCGAGTCCGTGTCGGTGGCGTCCGGCGGCAACGCGGCGGCGGTGCGGAAGTGCCTCTGCGTGGGCGGCCAGGTTGCGGGCGGAGGTCTCCAGCATCGTGGCGACGGCGGTGGCGGTGATGGTGGCCATGAGCGTAACCAATTGACCGGGCAGGCGTTGCGTCCGCTTGCGGCTTGCCCTTACCCACGGAGAGGGGGTGGTTTTCTGATTTGCGGCTACCAGGCCGGCGGGGTGGGCGGAACGGGGACGGCAGTGACACGCGACAATGACCCGGGTTATCTGGATTAATTCTAAAAGTTGTCAGATTTGTATAGCAGTCTCGCTTGCCGCAAAAAATTCCGGGGCCACATCCGGAGTAGGTGTCACACCACTACTTGTCCGATGAGGAGGAGCCCGGTCGTGCAGGTGATGGGCACCGCCTCTTGCGTGAGCCGCTCCCAACGGGTACACGGCCTGCTCAAGAGTACGTGAGGAGGCGGGATGCGGCCGAGCCGACGACGGGTGCTCTGGGGCGTTGTGACCCTCTCCGCGGGGGCGGCCGGCGCCGCCTACGCGCTGCTCCGCCCGGACCGCCTGCGGAACTTCGGGGTGGTTCGAGACGGCGTGCTGTACCGCAGCGGACAGCTCACGCCCGACGGGTTCAACCGGGTCTTGGCGGAATCCGGCTGCCGGACGGTCGTGAGCCTGCGGCCAGTCCGGGACGCCGACTCGAACCCCGACACGTGGGAGGAGGAGGTGTGCGCCGCGGCCGGCGTGCGGCACGTCCGCGCCAATCCTCGCGGGGTGGGCGACGACGGGCTCGACCGCATGGTCGAGGGGTTCCTGGCCGTCATGGACGACCCGGCCAACCACCCGGTGCTCGTTCACTGCCTGGCGGGGCGGGACCGGACCGGGACGGCGTGCGCGGTCTACCGGATGGAGTTCGACCGGTGGACGGCGGAGCGGGCGGTGGCCGAGATGGGGGAGTTCGGGTTCGATGGGGACAAGGACGAGGCCGCGCGAGGGTTCGAGCGGTTCGTGTTGCAGTACCGGCCGCGGTGGCAGCGGGCGATGGGTGCCGAATGAGCCAGTCGACCGCCAGAGGAGCGCGGAAGGGCTCGGTCGTGCAAGAGAGCTTGTTGCCGATGGTCATCTCCGCGACCGACACCGAGCTCGACATTACGGGCACGCCTGCCGAGCTGCGCGCCGTGGGCGACGCCCTCGCTGCGCTGGAGTCCGGTGCGTGCGTCACGTTCGCCGCCGACACCACCGCCGACCCGTACACCCGGGTGCTGACCGCGCTCCGCGCGACGGCATCTGGTGGTCCGGTCCGAGTGGCTGTCGAGGGGGACGTGCTGACGGCGACCGGCCATGCTCCGTGTGTTCGCCAGCTTCTTCGCGTTCGCGGACGACACCCCACCGGGCCACCACGCTCACCACGAGTGGTGGGAGGGAAACGAGTACATCGCTACGGACTCGCGGCCCCTGGTCATCAACCACACCTGACTCACTTCGTGGGTTGTGACTTCGCCGGCTCGCGGATGTCGAGCTTGTCCACGTCGACCTCTACCTCCGTGTACTCACCCTTCTTGACCGTCACCGACAGCGGGGCGTGGGCCTTCCCGCCCGGGACGGCGGGGTCGTCGACCCCGAGCTTGTAACGGCCCGGCGGCGCCGGGACTTTCAACCCCCCCGCTGCGTCCGTCGTCGCCCCGAACCGCTGGATGCCCGCCCACTCCGGGCCGCCGACCTGCTGGAGGTCGACACGCGCGCCGGCGCAGGGCCGTCGGTCAGCGCCGCGGACGCAGATGCCCTGAACACCCGAGGTCTCGTCGGGCTCCAGAGGGTCTTTCATGTGCGGCGCCGGGGGCGCCTTCGCGCAGGAGGTGAGGAGGACGAGGGGCAGCAGCAATAGGGCGGCGCGGGAGGTGTGCATCTCGGCGTTCTACGCCCAGGCCGTCAGGGAGACACCGCCGCGCCCGCCGCGGGCGGCTCACGCCACGTCCGCCCCGTGGCGATGTCGCACACAGTGCTCTTGGTGACGCCCCAGTGGTCGCCGATGGTCCGGTACGGCACCTTCATGGCGATGGCGTGCCGGATGGAATCCACGTCCGCCTCGTTCAGCCGCGAGTTCGGGTGCGCCGAGCTCTTCCGCAGGCGACCGGCCTGGATGGCGTCGGCGACGTTGTCGGCCGGCGAGCCGAGCGGAGGTTCGAGGCGCAGTTGTTCCCGCGGTCGTTGTCGAGGTGACGGGTCACCTCCCACGGCCCCTCGGGCTGGCGGTAGAACGCCGCCGCGACTAGGCGGTGGACTGTCCGCGGCGCCCACTTCCCGTCCTTCTTGGCGTCCACGACGACGTACCCGTCGGTCCGCGAGCGCTCCTTGAGAAGGTGCAGGCTGCCGTCGCCCTGCTGCTTGAAGATGTGGCCGTCGTCGGACGCGAGGAGGCCGGGGTAGTCGGGGACGGGGCGAAGCTCGGAGGTCATCTGTCGGGAACTCGCAGCAGCGGTAGGGTTGGTTCGTGCTGGGTTCCTACACCGAGTGGCACGTTGACCCCGTCGAGATTCACGGACCTCGCGCAGGCGACGCGACCGCTGCCCTGGTAGACTCGGGGCTATCCTACGTCTGTTGATGTCGCCAGTTCCGCGGGGGCAGGCATGTACCCGGACCAGGTTCTCGCCGCCCTCGCCGAGGTATACGCCACCTGCGCCACCTACCAGGATGCCGGGGCGGTCGTCACCCGGTTCATCAAGCCAGGCCACGACAGCTACGGCACCACCAAGCCGTTCGCCACGGCGTTCGTCCGGCCCGACCGGTTCCGATTCGAGCACCGCCACCGTCACCTGGACAACGGGCCGTGGGACCGCTACCTGGTGTGGGCCGACGGGGCCGACGTCCGAACCTGGTGGGGCACCACCCCCGGGGTCGAGTGGCCCGAGTCGCTGGACCTGGCCTTGGCCGGGGCGACCGGCGTGTCGGGCGGGGCGGCCCAAACCGTCCCGGGCCTCCTCTTGCCTGACCGGGACGCCGGCCGCCGGCTGACGGAACTGGCCGAGCTCCGGCTGCTCGGGGACGAGTCGCTCGGCGGGGTCGCGTGCTACCGGCTGGCCGGGCGGTTCCCGACGGACCCGCCGGACCCGGAGGAGGAGGCCCGAGAGCGGGAGGAGTTCATCCGGCTGACCGGCCGGCCGCCCCAGCGGGCCGAGCACTCGCCACTGACCCTCTGGGTCGACCGCGGGACGTTCCTCTTGCGCCGCATCGACGAGTCGGTCCGGTTCGAGACGTTCCGGACCGAGACGGTCACCACCTACGAGCCGCAGGTCGGGGTGCGAATACCCGAAGAAGACCTGCGGTTCGACCCGCCAACTGTCGGGACAAGCACATGAACCGCCTCCTCGTGTCGCTCGTCGCCGTCGCCGCCCTCGCCGGCGGGGACGGCCCGTCGAACAATTCGTGATTGCGCGCGACTCCTCCAGCCCGACCGGCCAGAGCATCGACATGAGCGGAACCCGCCCGGCCGACATCCTGCGGCACCTCGCCGGGGGTGATGCGGAGGCGCCCGACCGTGACCTCCTACGCCGGTACGTCTCGACTCGGGACCACGCGGCGTTCGCGGAGCTGGTGCGCCGCCACGGCCCAGTCGTGCTGGCGGCGTGCCGACGGGGCACCTTCCGCCGGGAGGATGCCGAGGACTCGTTCCAGGCCGTCTTCCTGATTCTGGCGCGGCGGGCCGGGTCCGTGGGGCAACCCGAGTTACTGGGAAACTGGCTCTACCGGGTGGCTGTTCGTGTCGCGCGCGACGCGCGGCGAGCCGCAGCACGCCGGCGTGTCCGCGAGGTCCAAGGCGTGGACGCGCCGGAGCCAGTAGCACCGCCCACGACCACCTTGCACGACCTCGGCCCCGTTCTGGACCAGGAGCTGGAAGCGCTGCCAGCGCTGTACCGCGACGCCGTCATCCTGTGTGACCTCCGCGGGCTCAGCCGGGCCGACGCGGCCGCACAGCTTGCCATCCCGCTCGGCACCTTGGCGAGCCGCCTCGACGCCGCCCGCAAGAAGCTCGCCGCCCGGCTCGTGCGGCGAGGCGTGACGCTGTCGGTCGGGGCGGTGCTGGTCGAGGCGCGGGCGGTGGCGGTGCATGACATCCTGGCGAACAAGACGTGCGGGCTCGTTGCGGACTGGCTGGCCGGTGTGGCCGTGCCGGCTGCGGTTCTGAGACTCTCACAAGGAGGGGGCATGATGAGGAGTGTTGTTCTCGGTGGCGTCGTAGCGCTGTCGCTGGCGGCGGGGGTCGTCATCGCCGCGGGGTCCAACAACAACCCGCCTCCGGTCGAACCTCCGGCGGTGGCGGTCGCGGCTGTACCAGAGGCGCAGCCGCAGCCGAAAAGGGATGCCGGGGCGGTGCGGTACGGCGAACCCCAGTTGACGCGGTTGGCAGACCTCAACATCGGGAAGGCCCGCGCCGCGGCGTGGAGTCGGGACGGGGCGTGGCTGGCCGTTCGGGGGACGGGAGGTGTGAATCACCTTGCCGTTGTGCCGGTCTCTGACCCGACGCTGGGGCCCGGGGAGAGCCCCCTCGCGGAGGGGACCCGCATGCTGGGTTTCGCCGAGAACAGCCGGGACCTGCTCACCGTCATCCACGAGGTCGGGCTCATCAGCGGGGAGAACTCGATAAGGGTCTGGCAGGTCCGCAACCCCGCCCAACCGAAGGACCCCGGTGAGTTCCGTGGGGTTAGCTTATCCGGGGTCGCCCCGTACCCGCTTGAGAAGACCGCGACCGAGGTGGCTCCCGGAGAAACGGGGTTCCAGGTCCACTACCTCCGGCCGGCGGCCGGGAAGGCCGGGGCGAACCGGGTCGAGGTCCGTCACCTGGACCTGTTAAAGGGAGAACCGCGGACGGTCGGGACGTTCGAGGGGAAGTTCTTGGCCACCCGGTTCACCCCGGGAGCCAAGCGCGTGGTCGTGGTCACCGAGGGCGGGGGGGCCGAATGCTACGCGGCCGAGGGCGGGAAGCGGCTCTGGGCGAGCGGCCCGCCGGCCGGGCACGCCTCGACGGGACCCCCACTCATCGCCATCGCCCGGGACGGGTCTCGCGTCCTCGCCGGTCGCGATTCCCTGGCGATTCTTGACGGCGAGACGGGGAAGGCGTTACCGCCCCTGGAGGGCATCGACTGGGTCGATTGGGTCGCGGCGGCGGTGAGTGGCGACGGCCGGCTGGCGGCGCTCAGCTACACCCCCCTGCTGAGGACAGGTACTAAGCTCGGCTGGTGCCGATTCTGAGCGGCCGCCCGCGGCGAGTTACCATGAGGGTTGCTGAAGCTCTCCTGGCCCTCGCCCGCGGACGGCCGTCATGATTCTACCACCCGAGGCCCACCCACTCGTCCAGGTGCTGGCCCTCCAATTC
>JAFKFQ010000139.1 GCA_017308215.1 bacterium
CCGGCACCCTCGGCACGCCTACCATACCCCCGTCGCCCATCCCGGGAGTACGTATGGCGTGCCAGCCGATCGAGAACTACGGCGTCATTGGCAACCTGCGCACCGCCGCGCTCGTCGGCCTCGACGGGTCGATCGACTGGCTGTGCCTGCCGCGGTTCGACTCGCCGAGCGTGTTCGCCGCCATCCTCGACGACGAGAAGGGCGGGCGGTTCCGCATCGCCCCGTGCCTGAACGGGGCGCGGCACAAGCAGTTCTACTGGCCGGAGACGAACGTCCTCGTCACCCGGTTCCTCCACCCGGACGGCATTCTGGAACTCATCGACTTCATGCCCGTCCCCGTGCCGGGCGACGCGTGCGAGCACCAGCTCGTCCGCAAGGTGCACGTCGTCACCGGGCGGGTGCCGCTGCGGGTCGAGTGCCGGCCGGCGTTCGACTACGCCCGAGCCCCGCACGCCGCCCTCGACGACGAGTGCGGGGTCCGGTTCGAGGGGCCGGACCTGACGCTGGTGCTCACCTCGCCGGTGCCGCTGCGGATCGACGGCGGCGGGGCGGCCGGGGAAGTCTCGCTGGGAGCCGGCGAGGAGCGGACGTTCGTCCTCCAAGTCGTCCCACCCGGGCGCAAGCCCGACGGCTGCCCGACCCCGGCCGGGGCCGACGCGCTGTTCCGCCGGACGGTGGACTACTGGCACCGGTGGCTGTCGAAGTGTACGTACACCGGCCGGTGGCGGGAGCACGTCCTGCGGTCGGCGCTGGCGCTGAAGCTGATGACGTATGAGCCGACCGGGGCGATCGTGGCGGCGCCGACGACGAGCCTGCCGGAGGGCGTCGGCGGGGTGCGGAACTGGGACTACCGGTACACCTGGGTCCGCGACGCCTCGTTCACCCTGTACGCGTTCCTGCGGATCGGGTTCACGGAGGAGGCGGTGCGGTTCATGGGCTGGCTCCGCGACCGGTGGCGGCACCCGGACTGCCACGGCGCCGGCCCGTTCCAGCTCATGTACGGGATCGACGGTCGCTCGGAGTTGGACGAGTTCGAGCTGCCGCACCTGGACGGGTACAAGGGGTCGAAGCCGGTCCGGGTCGGGAACGGCGCCCACGACCAGCTCCAGCTCGACATCTACGGCGAGCTCATGGACTCGGTGTACCTGTTCAACAAGTACGCCGCGCCGATCAGCTACGACGACTGGCTCAAGCTCCGCAACATGCTCGACTGGGTGTGCGACAACTGGCGGCGGCCGGACGAGGGGGTGTGGGAGGTCCGCGGCGGGCGGCGGGAGTTCGTGTACTCGCGGGTGCTGTGCTGGGTGGCGCTGGACCGCGGCCTGCGGCTGGCCGACAAGCGCTCGTTCCCGGCCGACCGGGCGAAGTGGCTGGCGGCCCGCGACGCCATCCTGGAGGAGGTGATGGAGAAGGGGTGGCACCCGAGCACCCGGGCGTTCGTGCAGAGCTTCGGGTCGGACGCGCTGGACGCCTCGCTCCTGCTGCTGCCGCTGGTGTTCTTCACCGCCCCGAACGACCCGCGGATGCTGCGCACCATCGACGCCATCGCCAAGCCGGTGCGCGAGGGCGGGCTGGCGGCCGACGGGCTCGTCTACCGGTACGACCCGGCCCAGGCGCCGGACGGCCTGCCGGGCGACGAGGGGACGTTCAACATGTGCTCGTTCTGGCTGATCGAGGCGCAGACCCGCGCCGGCCGGACCGACCCGGCCCGGCTGGCCGACGCCCGGCTGCGGTTCGAGCAGATGCTCGGGTACGCCAACCACCTCGGGCTGTACGCCGAACAAACCGGCCCGAGCGGCGAGGCGCTGGGGAACTTCCCGCAGGCGTTCACCCACCTGGCGCTGATCTCGGCCGCGTACAACCTCGACCGGGCGCTCGGCGGCGGTCGGCGTGGCGAATGACGAATGACGAATGACCCACCAATGACAAAGGAAGCCCGAATGCCGAACCACGAATGACGAAACCACTACCCCCCATCGCCATTCGGATTCCGGGTTTCGGGCTTCGGATTTCCTTCGTCATTGGTGGGTCATTCGTCATTCGTCATTCCCCGGCCGGGGTTCGTCATTCCCCGGCCGGGGTTGCGTCCACGCGAGACTTCCGCTATCCCCGCCGTCCCGACAGGGAAGAGGGCCGGGGTCCATGGCGCTGCTCGAGGTCGAGGGGCTGGTCAAGTACTTCGGCCGGCGGCTGGTCGTCAACGGCGTGTCGTTCACCGTGAACGCCGGCGAGGTGGTCGGGCTGCTCGGGCCGAACGGGGCCGGCAAGACTACCTCCTTCCGCATGGCGACCGGCCAGATCCCCCCGAACGCCGGCAAGGTGACGTTCAACACCGAGGACGTCACCGGCCTGCCGATGTTCCAGCGCGCGCGCCGCGGCATGGGCTACCTGTCGCAGGAGCCGAGCGTCTTCAAGAAGCTCTCCGTCGAGAACAACCTCATCGCCATCCTGGAGGCGCTGCCGCGGAGCCGCAGCCTCGGGCGGAAGCTGTCGCGCCGGGAGCGCTGGGACCGCACGAACGAGGCGCTGACGCGGTTCAAGCTCGACCACGTCCGCAAGAACACCGCCGGCCGGTGCTCGGGCGGCGAGAAGCGGCGGCTGGAGATCGCCCGCTGCCTCGTGTGCGAGCCGCTCCTGATCCTGCTCGACGAGCCGTTCGCCGCGGTGGACCCGAAGACCACCGAGGACATTCGCCAGAACATCCGCGACCTGGCGAACACCGGCATCGGCATCCTCATCACCGACCACAACGTCCGCGAGGTGTTCCGCACCGCCGACCGCGTGTACCTGATCGCCGACGGCAAGGTGGTGACGCACGGCACCCCGCACGAGCTGGTGAACGACCAGCGCGCGATCGACGCCTACCTCGGCCGCAGCTTCGAGGAGGACGGCTTCACCCGGGCGATGGCGACCAAGCTCCAGCCGGGCGGCGCGACGCCGGCCCCCGTGTCGCCGCCCCCGCCGCCCGCTCCCGCACCGGCCCCGAAAGCGACCCGAGTCGCGGTGCCGTCGGGCCTCGAAGACGCGACCCGACCGACGAAACCCCTGCCGCCCGCGGCTGTCGCGCCGCCACCTCCTCCCCCGCCGAAGCCGTCGGTGACGCCGCCGCCGGCGAAGCCGCTGACGGTCACGCCCGCGCCGGTCCCACTGCCGCCGCGCCCGGCGCCCCCGCCGAAGGCCGCGGCCGCGCCGGACGTGACGACGGTCACCCCGCCGCCGGTGCTGTTCCCGGCCGCGGCGCCGGCGCTCCCGGCGACGACTGCGGCGCCCGCGAGCGGGGTATTCAGCGGGGCGGTCGGGTCGATGCTGGAGCAGGAGAAGGTGCGGCGGTTGGTGGAGTCGCTGGCCGACGACGCGGCGGTGAAGGGCGCGACACTGGAGCTGGTGAAGAAGGGCGCCGCGGCGCTGCCGGTGTTGCTGGAGGCGCTGGAGTGGCCGACCGCGGCCCACCGCCGGCGGGCGTTCGAGGTGCTGAAGTTCCTGGCGAAGGACGCCGGCCCGCTGGAGTACGACCCGGACGCGCCGAAGGACGTGCGCCAGCGCCAGGCGGCGTACCTGCGGAACCGGCTGGAGGCGCGGCGGTAAGCGTCAGAGCCGACCGGGACCAGCCGGCGTGAGCCGGCTGGTCGCCGGACCCGACAAGAATCGGTCGACGCACCA
>JAFKFQ010000389.1 GCA_017308215.1 bacterium
GAATTGGAGGGCCAGCACCTGGACGAGTGGGTGGGCCTCGGGTGGTAGAATCATGACGGCCGTCCGCGGGCGAGGGCCAGGAGAGCTTCAGCAACCCTCATGGTAACTCGCCGCGGGCGGCCGCTCAGAATCGGCACCAGCCGAGCTTACAGACCGTGACACAACCCTCGGTACGCCCCGAAGAGCAAGGCGAAACCGAGGTTGTGTCACAGTCTGTAAACCTTCCCCGGGCGTAGATCAGTCTTCGATGACTTATGATTATTATGTCAAATTTTTCATTGATATTAAATTTAACTTGTCAACATTTCAAACCTTCCAGTCGCCTCATCTGGCATTTCGCAGGCCCGACCTAGCAGAGGCGTGGCGGCGGCGTGTCTCCCCCACAGACGGGACACTTGAGGGAGATCGGGCAGGGGCGGACAAAGTGCCTCCCGGCCCGGTACGGCACCCCGAGTTCGCCGGACGCGGGGACGAATGGGAGGGTCGCCCTGCATCCCGGGCAGTACCCGAGCTCAGCCCCGGGGTGGTCGAGGAACAGGTCCAGTAAGGCGGCTGGGATCGGGTCGGGGAGCGGCCGGTTGAACGGGTGGTCCCGCCCCCAGTCGGCCCGCGTCACCGCCCACCGGACGAACGCCGGGTCGTCCTCCGGCGCCCACGCCGGCCCGGCCACAAACAGGAGTTCGCAGATCCGGGGGAGGAAGTCGACGACCCGCGCCTCGTACGCCTCCGGGATCGCAGCCAGGAAGTGCTCGAGGTCGGCGCGCCGGCGCTCCCACTGCCGCGTCCAGTGCCGCACCAGGTCGGTGCCGTCCTGGGCGGCGGCCGCCCGCTCGAGCCACGTCAGACGGGTGCGATGCCTCATCTCGGTCGTCTCCTCTCCCCGGCGAATACGACGACGAGGCGGACGACCACGTCGTGCCAGCCGCCGCACCGCCGGCAGGGGATGTCGATCCGGTCAACTCGTTCACCTGGTTCGCGATGGACGCCCTGTGGATGTGCAAGCTGGCGTGGCCGGCGTACGTCTTCGTCGCGCTGACCGTCGTCACGGGGGTCTGGCTGCTGGTCCTCGGGTGGCGGCAGAAGCGGGGCCTGCTGTTCGCCGACCTGGGGCTGAACTGCTGGATCGCGATGAACGCGGTCTGGCTGGTCGCGGACCTGAACGGGCACCCGACGCCGCTCGGGGTCGACGTCCCGCTCGCGGTCGCGGGGGCCGGCTTCCTCGCCATCGCCGCGTGGTACGCACAGGACTTCCGGCGGGTGCGGATCTACGGCCGCTGAGCGGATTCCTCACCGGAACGCCAAGGCGTGGGCCGGGCTCGGCATGTGGGGTGGGCGTCACGGATTCCCAGGAGTGTGCCCGAGCGGTATTGCTCGCGCACGGGCTCAGTCGTCCACCCGCACGCCGAGGCGGGCGGCGGCCCGCCGCGCCGTCGCCAGCCGCCGGTCGGTGAGG
This sequence comes from bacterium, assembly GCA_017308215.1. Lineage (GTDB taxonomy): Bacteria > Planctomycetota > Planctomycetia > Gemmatales > Gemmataceae > Urbifossiella. Next base: position 1,454 of record JAFKFQ010000389.1, read on the forward strand.
GGGCGGAACGCCGCCCTCTGCCGGGCGACGATCTCGGCCGGGGCCCGGTTCGGGTGCCCGCAGTCGAACGGCGGCTCGGGGGCGTACTGGATGTCGAGCTGGATCGCCTTCGCCGCCGCCTCGCCGCGGAGCAGCGCCGTCACCCGCAGCGCCCCGTCGATCCCGGCGGTCAGCCCGGCCGCACTCACGAGCTTCCCGTCCACCACCACCCGCTCGTCGACCGACGTGGCCCCGAAGTACCGCAGGAACTGCACCGACGCCCAGTGGGTCGTGGCCCGCTTCCCCCGGAGCAGCCCGGCTGCCCCGCAGACCAGCGCCCCGGTGCAGACGGAGAACACGCACGTGGCAGTCGCCGCGCGGTCGGTGACGAACGACAGGACGGCTTCGTCCTCCATCAGGTCTTCTTGCCCCGGCCCGCCCGGGATGACTAGCAAATCGATCGGCCCGGTGTCCGCTATGCGAGCATCGGGGATGAGCCCCAGGCCGCGGTAGTCCCGGATGGGGTCGGTCGTCTTCCACAGGAGCCGGACGGTCGCGTTCGGCAGGCGGGAGAGGACGGCAAACGGCCCGGTCAGGTCGATCTGGTCCATCCGGGGGAAGACGAGGGCGCCGACCCGGATGGGCCGGTCGGCGGGGATCTCGGTGATGGGCCTCGGGGTGGGCGTCGGTTGGCCGGTGACGGAAGCGACGCCGGACCCGGCGAGGGCACCGGCCACTGTAGCGGTGCGGACGAACTCTCGGCGCGTGGCCATGCCGGCTCTCCGGTCGGTCGCGGGCGGTACCGGCGATTGTACCGGGCGGGCGCGGGCGAGGGACCGCAACTGTCTACCACCACCCGACCGGGCTGAACGCGTCGTCGCTGGTGAAGACGGTGGCCGCGTTCCGGCCGTCCGCTCACAGACGACCAGCCGGGTTGGGCCGACCCCGTCCGCCGTGACCGGCCGCCCGTCGTCGTTGCGCGCCCGCCAGGCGTACGCCACCCGCCGCCGATCCGGCGACCACACCCCCGAACGACCAGAGCTGGCCCGCGTGCCCGCCGGTCCGGGTGAAGGGCGAGATCCGGGCGCACGAGTACTACGAGAAGGCGTGCGAGGCGCGGAGCCGCAAGGCGGCCAAGACGGACCACGATCCGCAAGGCCGCCCAGGGGAAGCTGGTCAAGAAGCCCCGGCCGTTCTGACCCGGCGCAACAAGAAGCCCGCCCCACCCGGGGCGGGCTCAACCTCCCGGCTCGGTGACTACGCCCCGCACCCCGCACACCCGGCGGCGCTGGGCTTCCACCCGCTCTTGGTCTCGGCCGAGTTCTTGTTCAGGTGGACGTGGTCTTCGTGGACCCGCTTGACCCAACTCGTCGGGATGTAGTGGTGCAATCCGTCCGGGCTGTCGCCCAGCGTCAGCTTGATCGCGTTGCCGTCGACGTGGTCCACCGCCCCCACCTTCGTCCCACACGAGGCTAGTATGTTCATTCCCTTCTTGATCCCCGCCACCTCCGCGTCCGGCGCCTGCTGCGCCCCCATCCCGACCTTCTCTTTGACCCAGTCGACCGCCTGCCCGGCCTTCTCGGCCACAGCGTGGCTGGCGGCCGCGGCGGTGTCCGCGACCTTATGGCCCGCGTCCGACAGCCGTTCCTTGATGTCCGACATCGTTCATCCTCGGTTGGGTGAGGGCCGGGTACACGGCCGCGCGGCGGGAGCCAGTGCAAACGGTGAGCCGTCCTCTGCGGAAGCCGACGGGCGTTCTTGCCCGTCGTTACACCTCTTGCTCATCACGTCCGGGTAGACTGGCGGGGGTAGGCCGTCGGTAGCTGAAGCCCGTGTTGTTGCGAGCGTTCCGTCCCGGTACCCCACTGTCCGGGTTTCCCTCAACCTGTCGCCTTGCGGCGGACCGCTGCCCGCACCACGATAGCCAGTCCTCGGAGGATCGGCATGAGCGAGCAGGTGCGGATCAACGGCGTGGCGCGGTTCGCGTTCGCCCAAGACGGGCGGCTGCGAGTGTCGCTGGACGACTGGGAGCGGCTCGGCCTGGTTCCCGGCCAGCAGGTCGTTATCGGGGAGCAGCGGCAGTTGTTGGTCGGGACAGAGGATCAGCCGCCGTTCGTCTGGCTGCGGTTGCAGAGCCTCTCGCGGAAGGTGGGGTGACCATGCACGACCGCGCGTGGCAGGCGCCCAAGGAGGCGTTCGCGGCGGCGTGGAATGGGGCCGGGCTGCTCGACGAGGCGGCGGAACAGATCAAGGAACTGGCGGGCGGGAAGAACGTACCGCAGTGGGCGGTCTTGGCCCGGGCCACGCCTCTACGGAAGACCGGCAGGCAGGTGAAAGAGTTGCGGCCGGCAAACGCGACGTGAACGATGAACGCCCCGGGATACGGCCACCGGGGCGGCTCGAACGTCGGACGGATTAGTACTGCCTGCGGATCGGCGGCTCGCACCCGAGGATCGTCCCCACGTCGTCGGCCTTCACGAAGTAGCTGTTCGGGATGAGGACCCCGGACGACTCGTCCCCGGTCACCACGTTGACCCGGAAGTTGTTGCCCCACAGGGGCACCACCGCGACCCGGTAGAGCTGGGCCGGGCGGCCGAGGGCGGCGAGCACCCCGGCCCGGATGGCCTCCTCCCGCTGCCGGCCCGAGGGGGCCGGCAGGTCGGCCTCGGGCTCGCCGGGCGGGGGCTTGGTCGGGGTGGCCATCGCGATGCTCCTGGGTGACCCCGCGGCCCAAGGGCTTCTCGCGCCGAGAAAGCACGGGACGAGGGGGGATGTTCAGTTTAGACGCGCCTCGGGACCGGTGGGGTTCTGACTTCGGCCGAGTTCCCCTTCTCGGATCGAGCGAGCCTGTGGGAGGCCTACAATGCTCGCATGTGCCCGCGGGGGAGTGGCTTCCGTGGGCGCCCGGTGGTTCCGACGCGGGACGGGTATGCAGAAGGCCAAGGAAGAGGCGATCGAGGTCGAGGGGCGGGTGAAGACGGCCCTCCCCAACACGGTGTTCATCGTGGAGCTGGACATCGGCGGGGAGGTGACCGCCCGGATCGGCGGGAAGATGCGGAAGCACTACATCCGCATCATCCCCGGGGACCGGGTGAAGGTCGAGATCTCGCCGTACGACCTGACCAAGGGGCGGATCACGTTCCGCATCCGGGGCTGATTGCGGCGGGGGTGGAGTAGACAGTCAACTCGCCGGGCTAATCCCCCGGAGCCGTGGGTGCGACACCCACCCCCCGCACCACTTTGGACTCGCCTGCCACCGCGCGTGGGGGACTGAGGCCGAGGCACCTGTGTGATTGTCAGGGGGCGGCACACCGCCTCCCAGGCGAGTCGGCGGTGCCGGCTCCACGTCATTCGGACCGGTTCCCCTGGCAGCGTGCCACCGCCGCCGTAGAGTCATTACCTCATCGCCCGTGTCGGGGTTCGGACGGCCAGGACGGCCGTCGCTCCCGCCCTTCTCGCGTCCAGGTCACAGGGAGGTGATCCGGGATGAAATATCGCTACCTCGTACTCGACGGTTCAGGCCAGCTCCGCAAGGCGCGGCAGGCAGCGATCCGCGCGTTCCTCGACGGGCAGCTCGGTGCTGAGCACTTCCGGGCCAGCGACGGCCGGGAGTTGAAGCTGGTCACAGTGGTGTGCGACGACGCGCTGCTGCCCCGGCAGGTGTACCTGCTGCGACTGCCGCTGTCCGACGGTCGGTACACGTCTGCCGACCGTCTGGTGCTGCGGGCGTTCGCCTGCCCGGAGTGCGTGACGCCCGGGGAGGCGGTTCGCCACCACCTGAACGGCTGGCCGGGGGACCTGATCCGCCAGCTCGCGGTGGCGATGGACGTGCCGGCCGCCGGGTTGGACAAGCTCCTCGACGTCGGCGGCCCGGTGCTCGAGTCGGCCGTCACTGGGTTGCCAGCGCGTCGGACGCCGGACCGGTTGGGATAGGCGGCTTTGGGCGGGCGGCCCCGGCGGCCTGGCCGTACTCGCAGTGCTTCGGGCACCGCAGCCATTCGCGGCAGAGCCCCGACCGGTCGCGTGACGTCGAGCGGGCTGGAAATCGGGCGTTGGCCCCGGAAGTGCGTGAGCGGCAACCGCTTCGTTATTCCTGACATGGGGTTGCCATGCTCCGCTGGGCCATCGTGTTCTTCGTCGTCGCCCTGATCGCCGCCCTGTTCGGGTTCGGCGGGATTGCCGGCGACGCCGCGTGGATCGGCCAGGTGCTACTGGTCGTGTTCCTGATCCTGGCTGTGGTCTCGATGATCCTCGGCCGCCGCAGCCCGGCGGTGTGAGGGTGTGTCGTGTACCGGCTCGTGACCGCCACCTGCCCGAACTGCCAGAACCGGTTCCACGCCGGCGGGGAGGTGGCCGACCCGGCCGACGGGCGGGAGTTCCGGTGCCGTTGCCCGAGGTGTTGCGCCGATATCCCGGTCCCGGTGGCCGGCGGCGTGCCCCAGCCCGCGCCGGTCGAATGGGCGGTGACGGCCGGACCGGCCGACTGATGCCGAAAACGGCCCCAGCCCCGGCGCACCACGAGGGCGGGCCGCGGGGCTTGGTCACGTTGGGTCGGTGGCGATCAGTAACTGCGGGCGTACCCGGAGCGGTTGCCGCCGGCCGGGCGGCCGCCCTCGCGGGGCTTGGCCTCGTTCACCGTCAGCGCCCGGCCGGCGAACACCGCCGTGTTCAGCGCCTGGATCGCCTCGTCTGTGCCCTCCGCCATCTCGACGAACCCGAAGCCCCGGCTGCTGCCGGTCTCGCGGTCGGTGCAGACGGTCGCGATCACCCGCCAGTGCGCGGAGAACATCTCGCGCAGCTCGTCGGCGGTGGCGTTGTCCGGAGTGAGCGCAGTCTCGCGGCGATGACGGGGCGGACCGAACGCTTCTCGGTGAGCCAGACCGATGGTGCGGGTCGATATGGATATCATCAGGCGATTGTTGTGGACACGACTCCGGCCCGTGCGCACCTGTTCCAGGGAAGGCAACCGGGTCAGATCTCTGCCCATCAATCATTCCGCTAGGCCTTGCGAGTCGTTCCGGTACAGTCACCTCGGTCCGCGGACCACCTTCGAGCCCACTCGGAGATGAAACGGTAACACGGGCAGCTGTGCGGGACTTCGATATTCTGTGGTCGCCCGGTTTAAGCGCGGCGGGCGAGGTACGCCGCGTTGAAGCAGACCAGTTCGACGTCCGCCCGGTACGGCGCGGGCCGGGTCCAGGCTGATCAGGCTCTGGGCGCACCACATCAGGTCGAACGAGCCGTCCGCGAACGGCAGAGCATACGCATCCACCTTCCGCACCTCGGCGGAGTCGTTCAAGGCCGCTCGCGCGCTCCGCAGGTACGCGTCGTTGGAGTCGGCCGCGACCCGCCGCCCGCCGGCCCGGAGCCGGTGCGCCAGCCGGCGGGAGTGGAACCCGTTCCAGCACGGCACATCGAGCACGCGATCGCCGGCGGGGAGGGCGTCGACGGTCGCGTCGAGTTCCGCCTGGAACGCCTCGCGGAACGACGACTGGTACGCGTCGTCGGGAACGCTCTTCGACATTGTGGTAGCCTGTGGAGAAGTCACTCGCCTGGCTCGAGCTTGACCTTCACCCACCCGCTCTTTCGCTTGTCGAAGGCCTTATACGCCGAGATGGCGTCGGTCATGGGCTCGACCTCGGTCAGCACCTCGAGCGGGTCCGCCTTCCCCGCCACGACGGCCTCGACCAGCCGCGGGATGTACTTGCGGTGCGGGCAGTTGCCCATCTGCAGGGTCAGGTTTTTCATCATCGCCATCCCGATCGGGAACCGGGTCATGGTCTCCGGGTAGACGCCGATGACGGACAGTGTGCCCGCCTTGGCGAGTGCCTGCACCGCCCAGGTCAGAACTTGGCTCGGGGCGTCGCCCGGCACCCACTGGCCGCCCCACGTGGCGCCCGACCCCTCGATCAACACCTCCTTCTGCTCCTCCTGGAACTGCCCCTTCATGGTCCGGGACTCGGTGTAGGCCGGGCCGTCCTCCGGCCGGTAAGCGTCCACCCCGACGGCGTCGATCGCCCGCAGCACCCCGATCCCGCCCGTCAGTTCCTTGAGCCGTTCGACCGGGCTTTCCTTGTTGAAGTCGATGGTCTCGGCCCCGAGTTCTTGCGCCTTCGCCAGCCGATCCGGCAGGGTGTCAACGGTGAACACCCGCCGCGCCCCGAGCAGCTTGGCGCTGACGACGGCGAACAGCCCGACCGGCCCACACCCGAACACGACGACCGAGTCCCCCGGCTTGATCTCCGCCACGTCCGCCCCGAAGTAACCGGTGGGGAAGATGTCGGACAGCAGGATGGCCTGGTCGTCGGAGAGTTCCGGCGGCAGCGTGATGAGCGTCGGGTCGGCGAGGGGGACGCGGGCGAACTCGGCCTGGAGCCCGTTGATCGGACCGGTGGGGGCGGGGCCGCCGAAGAACGCGGTACCGGCCGTCTTCCCGTTCGGGTTGGCGTTGTCACACTGCGAGTGGTAGCCCGTGGTGCAGTACGGGCAGTGGCCGCAGCAGATGGTGGACGGGACCACCACCCGGTCCCCGACCTTGATGTCGCGGACGCCCGTGCCGACCGCTTCGACAACGCCCACGCCCTCGTGCCCGAGGACCGTGCCCGGCACCATCCCGGCCATCGTCCCGCGGACCATGTGCAGGTCGGTCCCGCAGATGGCACTGGCGGTGAGACGCACAACGGCGTCGGTCGGTTTCTCGACCTTGGGCTCGGGAACATTGTCCAGTCGGATGTCGCCGACCCCGTGGAACACGACGGCTTTCACGGTGCAGATCCTCGGAGTGGTGGCCCGCGTCGTCCGATGTGGTTCGCAACTCTCGCGCCGCACGGTCTTCCCGATTTCCCATCGTGCAGTTGCGAATGACGGCGTGTCGTGTCACGAGGGGCTCGCGAGCCGGGACGTGCGCACCGGCGGGTAAGGGGTTGAACGCCGGATTCGGCCCGCCTTTTGCAGTTGGATCTGACTCGGGCCGCTTCCGCATCTGATCAATCCGGTGATTCGCGTCATCGCCTGGGACTCCTTGCCCGGCCTGCGAACCCGGGCACGAGGCCAGGCATGGGCAGGGAGTTCGACCGCGGCGTCTTCGTCGGCATCGGTTTCGTCGCCGTTCTCGTGGTCGCCAACGCGGCCGTCTGCCTGTGGAACACCCGGCACGTCTACCACAACGCCGACCGCGTCACGCACACCCACGCGGTGAGAGCCGCGACCGCCGCGGTCCGGGCCGACCTGCGGTCTATGGAGGCGGCGCAGCGGACGTTCCTCCTGACCGGTGACGAGTCGACCTACGCGGCCTACCGCCGGGCCGAGGCGGCTTCCCGTGACGGCCTGGCCCGACTCCGGGGCCTGACCGCCGACAACCCGGACCAGCAGGCCCGCCTGGCGGCCGTCGGCGACGCCCTCGACCGCACCGTGGACCGGCTCGAAACGACTGCCGGGGCCCGCCGCCGCGAGGGGGCGGAGGCCGCCGGCCGGCTCGTCGCCGAGGGCGTCAGTCGCGGGCACCTGGGCGAGGTCGACCGGCTGACGGCCGAGATCGAAGAAGCGGAGCAGGTCCTGCTGGCCGACCGCACCAGTGCGAACGACCGCGCTTACGCCAACGCCCTGCTGTTCGGGACCGCGGCGGCCGGGTTCGGGCTGCTGGCCGTCGGCATGTTCGTGTGGCTGCTCCGCCGGAGCACGCGGACCCGCGCCGAGTCGGCCGCGGCGGTTCTTCAGGAGCGGGAGCTACTCGACGCCACCCTGTCGAGCATCGGGGACGGGGTGATCGCCACCGACGCCGCCGGGGACGTGACCTTTCTGAACGGCGTCGCCCACGCCCTGACCGGTTGGTCGCAGGCGGACGCGGCCGGGCGGTCGCTGACCGAGGTGTTCCACATCGTCAACGAGACGACACGCGAGCCTGTCGACAACCCGGCCCTGCGGGCACTCCAGGAAGGTGTGATCGTCGGGCTGGCGAACCACACGATTCTGATCGCTCGGGACGGGGCCGAGCGGCCGATCGACGACTCGGCCGCCCCGATCCGCGCCCGCGGGAGGGTCAGCGGGGCGGTGCTGGTGTTCCGCGACATCAGCGACCGGAAGGCGGCCGAGGAGGACCTCGCCCGGGCCAACGCCGAGACCGCTCGGCTGAAGCGGCTGTATGAGACGGTCCTGTCGGCCACCCCCGACTTCGTGTACGTGTTCAGCCTCGGCCACACGGTGCTGTACGCCAACGACTCGCTGATCGCGATGTGGGGCCGCGGGCGGGAGGGGGCGATCGGGAAGACGTTCCTGGAGATCGGGTACCCCGACTGGCACGCGGAGATGCACGACCGCGAGATCGACCAGGTGCGGGCGACCAAGAAGCCGATCCGGGGTGAGGTGCCGTTCCACGGGACGCTCGGCCGCCGCATCTACGACTACATCTTCGTGCCCGTGTTCGGGGCGGACGGCGAGGTCGAGGCGGTCGCCGGGACCACCCGCGACGTGACGGACCGCAAGGCCGGGGAGGAGAAGCTGCGGCTGTTGGACGCGGTCGGTGAGGCGGTCCGCCCGGCGGCCGACCCGGTGGCGGTGATGGCCGCGACCACCCGGCTGCTGGGCGAGCACCTGGGGGCGACCCGCGTCGCCTACGCCGACCTGGAGCCGGACAACGACCGATTCACCATCCGCCACGACTGGACGACGGCCGGGGCGGCGAGCACCGCCGGGACGTACTCGCTCGACGCGTTCGGCCCGCGGGCGGCGGCCGACATGCGGGCCGGGCGGACGCTGGTGGTGCGGGACGTGGACGCGGAACTCTCCCCGGCGGAGGGGGGCGCCACGTTCAACGCCATCGGCATCAAGGCCATCGTGTGCTGCCCGCTGGTGAAGGAAGGCCGGCTGGTGGCGATGATGGCCGCCCACCAGGCGGCCCCGCGCGACTGGACGCCGGCCGAGGTGGCCCTCATCGAGGAGGTGGTCGAGCGGTCGTGGGCGCACGTCGAGCGGGTCGGGGCGGCAGCGGCCGTGCGGGCCAGTGACGAGCGGTTCCGCATCGTGGCCAAGGCGACCAACGACGCCGTCTGGGACTGGGACATGCGGACCGACGGGGTGTGGTGGAACGAGGGGGTCACCGTCCTGTTCGGGCACCGCCGGGAGGACGTCGGCGCGAATGCCTCGTGGTGGTCCGCACAGATCCACCCCGACGACCGCGACCGGGTGGTAACCGGCATCCACGCAGTTATCGACCGCGGGGGCTCGAACTGGTCGGACGAGTACAGGTTCCGCCGGGCCGACGGTACCTACGCCACCGTCCTCGACCGCGGGTACGCCATCCACGACGGCGGGAAGACGGTGCGGCTGGTCGGGGGGATGCAGGACGTGACCGCCCGGCGGGCGACCGAGGCGGCGCTGCGGCGGTCGGAAGAGCAGTACCGCACCCTGTTCACGTCCATCGACCAGGGGTTCTGCGTGGTCGAGGTGCTGTTCGACGGCGACCGGCCCGTCGACTACCGGTTCCTGGAGGCGAACCCGACGTTCGCGCAACAGACCGGGCTGACCGGAGCGATCGGGCGGACGGCCCGCGAGCTGGTCCCCGGCCTGGAGGGGCGGTGGTTCGAGGCCTACGGCCGGGTCGCGGCGACCGGGGGGGGCGGCCCGGTTCGAGATGGGGTCGGAGGCGATGGGGCGGTGGTTCGACGTCCACGCAGCCCGGGTCGGGCCGGCGGCGGCCCGCACGGTCGCCATCCTGTTCACCGACGTGAGCGAGCGGAAGGCCGCCGAGCGGGAGCGGGAGCGGCTCCTGCGGGAGGTGGAGGCCGAGCGGGGGCGGCTGGCCGACGTGTTCCGGCACGCCCCGTCGTTCATGGGCGTGCTCCGCGGCCCGGACCACGTGTTCGAGCTCGCCAACGACCACTACCGGCGGCTGGTCGGCGGACGGGCGTTGGTCGGCAAGCAGGTCCGGGAGGCCCTCCCCGAGGTCGTCGCCCAGGGGTTTGTCGCCCTGCTCGACCGGGTGTACCGGACGGGCGAGCCGTACGCCGGCACGGACGTCCGGGTAGCCCTGGAACCGGGACGGGGGCGGCCGGCGGAGGAGCGGGTCATCGACTTCGTGTACCAGCCGCTGCGCGAGGCGGACGGGGCGGTGACCGGCATCCTCGTCCAGGGGGTCGACCAGACGGAGCGGCGGCAGGCGGAGGCGGCGGTGCGGGAGCGCGACGAGCGGTTGCAGGTGTTCCTCGGGGCGGCGACCGACTACGCGGTCATCATCTCCGACCCGGACGACCGGGCGGTCGAGTGGCTCGGCGGGGCCGAGCGGATCACCGGCTGGTCCGCGGCGGAGGCGCTGGGGCGGCCTGTCGACATCATCTTCACCCCGGAGGACCGGGCGGCGGGGGTGCCGGGGCGCGAGACCGCCAAGGCGGTCGAGGTCGGGCGGGCGGACAACACCCGCTGGCACCAGCGGAAGGACGGGTCGCAGTTCTTCGCCGAGGGCGTGACGGTCGGCCTGCGGGGGGCGGACGGGGAGGTCCGCGGGTTCGGCAAGGTGTTCCGGGACGGGACCGCCCGCAAGCGGGCCGAGGACGGGGTGCGATTCCTGGCCGACGCCAGCGCGTCTTTGGCCGAGCTGGTGGACTACGAGAGTACCCTGCGTCGGATCGCCAACATCGCGGTCGGCGGGTTCGCCGACTGGTGCGCGGTGGACATCCTGGAGGGCGAATCGCGGCGGCGGCTGACGGTCACCCGGGCCGAGCCGGACGAGGCCGCGGCGGTGCGGGCGCAGGACGCCCCGGCGGACGGGATCATCCCGCACGTGCTGCGGACCGGGGAGCCGGAGGTGGTGCCCGACCTGGCCGCCCTGGACCCGGCCACGGCCCCCCAGGGCGCGGACCGGGTGACACGGCTCCGCGCCCTGGGGGTGCGGTCGTACCTGTGCGTGCCGCTGCTGTCCCGGGGGCGGGTGATCGGCGGACTGACGTTCCTCAGCCACTCCGCCCGGCGGCGGTTCGGGGCAGAAGAACTTCGGGTCGCACAGGATCTGGCCGGGCGGGTGACGGCGGCCATCGAGAACGCCCAGTTGTACCGCGACCTGCAGGACCAGGACCGGCGGAAGGACGAGTTCCTGGCCACGCTGGCCCACGAACTCCGCAACCCGCTCGCGCCGGTGCGGAACGGGGTGCAGATCCTGAAGATGGGGCGGGACCCGGGGCGCGACGAGAAGACGCTGGGGATGATGGACCGCCAGCTCGCCCACATGGTCCACGTGGTGGACGATCTGCTGGACGTGTCCCGGGTGTCGAGCGGCAAGGTGGTGCTCCGCCGCGAGAGGGTCGAGCTCCGGGCGGTCGTCGACGCGGCGGTGGAGACGACCCGGCCGGTGGTGGAGGCGGGCGGGCACGAGCTGACCGTGGCCCTGCCCGACGAGCCGCTGGCGTTCGACGCCGACCGCACCCGGCTGGCCCAGATCTTCGCCAACCTGCTGAACAACGCCGCCAAGTACACCCCGGCCGGCGGGCCGATCGCCCTGACCGCGTCGCGGGACAACGGGACGGCGGTGGTGCGGGTGGCGGACACCGGGGTGGGCATCCCCGCCGACATGCTGCCGAAGGTGTTCGACATGTTCACACAGGTGGGGGCGTCGATCGACCGGGCGCAGGGCGGGCTGGGGATCGGGCTCACCCTCGTCAAGCGGCTGGTCGAGCTCCACGGCGGAACAGTGCGGGCCGAAAGCCCCGGCACCGGACGCGGGAGCACGTTCACCGTCCGGCTGCCGCTGGACCTGACCGCACCGGCGGGGGCAGGGGACCCGGCGGCCGACGGCGGCACCGGGGCGCGGCTCCGCGTCCTGGTGGTGGACGACAACCGGGACGCGGCCGAAAGCCTGGGGCTGGTCCTGGAGATGAAGGGGCACGAGGTGCGGGCCGCGTTCGACGGGCCGGAGGCGCTGCGGGTGCTGGGGGCGTACCGCCCCCACCTCGTCCTGCTCGACCTGGGGCTGCCCGGGATGACCGGGTTCGAGGTCGCCCGAAAGATCCGTGAGAGCCCGTCCCTCCGCGGCGTGATGCTGGTTGCGCTGACCGGGTGGGGGCAGGAGGAGGACCGGCGAAGAACCCGGGCGGCCGGGTTCGACCACCACCTGGTCAAGCCGGCCGACCCCGACGCGGTGGAACGCATCCTGAGCGCGGTGGGCGGCAGGTGAGGTGAGCGCGGCGGCGTCAGCCGGGCCCTGGACCGCGGCGGTTCCGCCGGATCGGGGATCAAGACCGGGCACGCCGTTTGCAGATCAAGTGCCGGGGTTTTTGCGCCACTTGCGGGAGCATCGACGGGACGAGAGGCGAACAAGACTCCGGCTCCGGCCGGGTCTTTCGTTGAGGGGTACACCGAGACCCTCCGCCACGAGTTGCGGCCGTTCAACGTCGCCGCCGTCGTCGTCGCTCCCGGCCCGGTCAGCACGCCTGCCGGGGAGAAGGCGATGGGAGCGGATAAGCACATCCTTGATGTACGCCGAGCGCCGGAAGCAGGCCGACGACCTGTCCGTTAAGGGCATTCGCGGCGGAATGGACCCGAAGCGGGTCAGCCGGACGGCCGTCGACTGGGCGGCGGAGGTGCGGCACCTGCTGGATGTCGAGTACCCGGACGCGGTGCGGGTGACGCGGGTGTGCGACAACCTCAACACCCACCACCCCGCCAGCCTGTACAAGGCGTTCGACGCCGGGACGGCGGGCCGGCTGCGGTCGCGGCGTCGGCTGCGGCTGGTCCAGACGCCGGTGAACGGGAGTTGGCTGAACATGGCCGAGATGGAACGGAGCGTGCGGTCGCGGCAGTGCCTGGGCTCGCGTCGGTTCGCAACCGCGGCCGAGATGGACGCGGCCGTGCGGGCGTGGGCGGCGGCCCGGAATCCGGCGAAGGCGGGTGCCCGGTGGCAATTCACCACCGCCGACGCTCGGGTCAAACTCCGAGCCCTGTACCCCCTTCCCGAGCCCCGGGCCTTACCCGACATCGATCGCGAGACGGACCACTACGCCGTACTTGGACTCGGACCCTCCATTGTCCCCCGGACCAACTGCCACTGGTGAGAACGCCCGTGATCAGACCCAGACAGGATAACCACTCCGTCACCCTTGCTTTGTCGGTCAGTCCGGCGACTCTGGTCGGCAGCTCATCGGCTGCATGGCGATTTAAAGGGGAGAATGCTCAGCAACCCTGATATCAATTAGGCATCCATCTGAATCATAATAATAATATATATACTGGCGTTTAATTAGCACAAGAAGGCTGATCTCTCGAAAAGATACATATTCCGCGGAAGCGAGTCGCCCCGAGGGAGTGCGAATTGGCAACGCATGACCATCTACGCGCTCATATGTAAACCCATGCTGCATAGCCCACTGACCTGTTGTATCAATTGAGGCTTTATTTACATATCCACTCAGCAGATCTTGCTCTTCGTAACCAAGTCGGCAGCAATAAAGGCAAGCAGAATGCGCAATTTTGGCCGCTATGAGCACGACTAGTAACCCGGCGACGAGCCTAGCCATACGGCTCCGCACTGAAACTAGCATAGACTATCGCCCTTTATAGCAAGCATCGCACCGATTTTTCGACAGTTGATCGCACCGCTAAAAGTCGTTCGGGTCAAAATCCTCCCAACGGGGATCCCTCGGGGTTGGTTCAGGAGGTCGGCCGGGGGGAACCCAGTTACCTCCTGCATCCCAGTACCCACCGCTAGCCGGTGGATAGACGAAGAGGCCGTCGATATCGGTTGGCCCATAATCGATCGGCCCGGGCGGGGCCATCGAGCCTGCTGCAGCACGCTCTGTGCCCCACTCATCGTAGTGAATCCCGCCGTACTCGTATGGCCCTGTATAGCTCCACCCCGGCGCGCGATCAAAGAGCTGATTGCGCAGGTTCCCATTATCGCCATATCCCGCATGCAGAAGCAATTTATGCAGGTATGTTCCGGAGTTCGGCCCCCATACCAAATTGTACCGCTGAATCTGTTTCAATCGCTGGTAAACGCGGTCCAATTTGGCCATCTCGACGTCGAAGTTTACACCTCCGCTGAGCGTGAGCCAATTACGCACGCCCATCCCGAGAGTAGCGTCCCTTGGCCTCTGTTTGGGCAAGCCCTGCGGCGTCGTCCAGGTACCGACCGTATCCGGGTCACGCTTGCCACGTATCCAGCTGCCATATACGAATACGTTGGGGCTAACCAACGTGGGGAGCGCAGCGAGGCCCGGGCCTCTCCCGCCGTACATTACTGCCCGACAGGATCTCTCATCCAGTAGCACCAGATCCAGATGGCCGGCATAATATGGCGACAGCTGAGTCGTCTTGTCAAATAGCCATATTTCGACGTTGGCAAATCCGCTCGGATCCAGGAACCGCGTCGGCTGATTCTCTCGTGATCGGTAAAGATTTACGTCGCCTGCCGTATACCGAATCGAGTCCAGACTCGTCCACCGCCCCAGCGTTGGGCTGTAATCCCGGTTGCGGAAGTAGTAGGCTCCGGTCACCCCGTCCAGTCGCCCGCCCTGATGCAGGTACACCCAGTCGTAGCTGCTACTCGCCCGGACCGCCCCCCACGCCGGACCATAGATCGTCACCGCTCCGAACGGGTCGTAGGCATACCGCTCGACCACCGCTCCGGTGCCATCGACCAGCGCGGTCACGTTCCAGTTGGCGTCCTGCTGGCCCCACAGCCGCTCGTCCAAGCTGCCGTTCGCGTCCGTGTCCCGGTCCCGCAGGACCAGCGCGTCCACGTACACCGGGCTCCACACGTACCGGGCTGTCGTGGCGCTCCCGACCTTCTCCTCCAACACCTGCCACCCGGCCGAGTAGTACAGGTCGGTCGTCGTCCCCCCGATAGTCGCCGACACTCGCCGGCTGAGCCCATCGTACTTGAACGTCTCCAGGGTCGTCGTTCCGGCAGAGTTCTTGACCGCCACCAGCCGGTTCCAGGCGTCATACGCGTACCGCAAACCGGTCTCGGCCTTCCCAGCCATCCCTGAGCCGGAGGGAATGGGGTGGGGGCCGGCCCTGCTGGCTTGGACTGCGACCTTCTGGGAGACGGCGACGACCTACCGCCCGCTTCCGGTTGGCTCGGTGCGGACTTGCTCGGGCCACGGTACGAACACACCGCGCGAGCGCCGTCGCTACGGGAGGGGAAGGGGCGTGCCGGCCGGAAGCAGGAGCCCGAACCGCTCCGCGAGCACCCGGCGCAGCTGATCCGCGTCGGCGAGCTCGAACCGCCCGAGCACCTCCGCCCCGCGGCGGTGCGTGAACTCGCGGTTGAGGACCGACACCCGCGTCCCGTCCGGGCGGGCCAACGCCACCATCAGGTTCTGCCGGAACTTCGACTGCGGACTCGTGCTCGTCCACCAGTTCCCGACCTCCCGGTCGACGGCCGGCATCTCCTCGAGCGTGAACTCGTACACGTCGGCCCACGCGTCGCCCAGCTTGGCCTGGTGGAAGTACCGGGGTGAGGGGTGTCGGTCCCCGCGGACGATCCGCCGCGGCTCGTGCGGCGTCAGCTGTTCCGCGTCGAGGAGGTCGAGCCGGATTGGGGCGGTCGGGCTCAAGCCGCCGACGCCGACGTCCGCGAGCCACGGCACGCCGCCGAGGTCGACCCGGACGAAGAGGTGGGTCCGGGGTGGCACGAACTCACGCGGCGCCTTCAGCCGCACGCGGGCCGAGAGCGGTGTCGCCGAGAACCCGACCGCCGCGAGCGCCCGGAGCAGGAGCGAGTTCTGTTCGAAGCAGTACCTCCCGCGGCGGTCGTGCACGAGCTTCCGCTCGACGTCGCCGTCGGCGAGTGAGACGCCGCGGCCGAGGAGCACGTCCAGGTTCTCGAACGGGATCGAGCACGCGTGGGCGAGGACGAGCCGCTCCAGCACGTCGAGCGTCGGCTCCCGCGGGCCGGTGTAGCGAATGCGGGCGAGGTAGGGGTCGAGATCCACGGGGGTACCATGTCGGAACCGCCAGGCGCGTGCCACGAGGCGCCGGCCGGCGAAGTGTACCATCTCCGCGCCCCGTCATGACTCGGACGGGACACCCGCAGCGTGGCTGACGTATCGCGAGAAACGATGAACGTGCGTCCTGCGGCAACCGGGTGAAGTCGCTGTCGCAGGGAATGACCTTCAGCCTCATCCCGCGATCAAGCGGGACGAAGAACGGCCGCCTTGGCCACGAAGCTCGGGGAATCCCGCCTCGCAAGCGGCACCGCACATTGCGCCCCACGCACAGTTTAAGTATACTTGCGTTCACAGACCACTCTCGCGGAGCGGTCTTCGCGGTCGACGGGCGCGGGTGATACGGATCGGGAGCTGCGCGGGCCGTCCGTACGATTGAGTGTCGTCCATGTCAACTGACCTGATTCGCCGGGCCATCTCGCGCGAGCTCGATTCCGTGCGGGTGCTCCAGGCTCGGGGCCTACCGCCCGTGGCCTGCGCGATGGCGTGGGTCGAGGGGACGCCACCCCCGGTGTACACGCCGCGATTCTCACCCCTCGCCCACGCGGTCGACCCGACCGAGGCGGTGATGACCGACGCCCTCTTTCATCCGTGCCTCGGAGCCGCCCCGCCGTACCTCAAGAGCTTTCACTGGGGGTCCGGGGGGTCGTACGCGACCCTCTACTCCGGGCTCGCCGACCGGTTCGACCCGTGGGGTATCACGAACCAGTGGTTCGCCGAGGCCGAACAAGGCCCGCTCGCCCCCGATCCGACTCAAGACGCCATCCGGGCGATCCAAGAGCTGGGCGGGCGGCTGATCCCCATCGTGGAGGGGCTCCCGGCCGATCTGGTCGAGCGGCTCGGGTTCGACCGGTCCGACCGGCCGACGGACTGGACCCGGGTCCTCTTTCACCTCGGGTGGCACTTCCCGGCCCACGGGGTCGAGGTAACACGGGGTCGGATCCTCTCGGCCGGCGAGCGGCGCCTCCAGGACTATCTCTGTCCCGAGTCGAACCTCCAGCTGGGTCTGTCGCACGTGACGCCCGACGTGTTCCCCGGCGTGGCAGTAAGCCGGTTGGCGGACGGGTGCGACTTCCTGTCCGCCACCGGCCACGCGCTGCGGCTGATCCTCGAGGCGGTGGAGGGGGGCGAACGGGGCGCGAAGGTCGGGCCGCGGACCGAGTTCGCCGAGCTCCGGGACGAGTTCGAGCGGGCCGGCCGGGCGATCGCCGCGTACCCGGACGACCTCGAGGCCGAGGTGCTTCGGGTCTCGAACTCCTTCCGGACCCCGCCGGCAACCGAATGGGCCCACCACCCCGTCGGCGACCGCGTACTCCCGTCACGGTACTACGTGCTCTCCGTCCGGGACACCGACCGGGTCGTCTGCGCCGTCCGGGGTGGCTCGTCCGTGCTGTTCGCGGACCTCGCGAACCGGGCGGGCGCGCTCCTCCCGTCCTGGCCGGCGGACCGGTACCCGGCGCTGCTCGGGGACGCATGTGCCTTCGCCCGCTATGCCCGGGATCTCCCGTTCCCGTGGATCGGAATCCTGGGCGATGTATGGAACCGCGGCATGGTGACGGACCACCGGGGGAACGTGGAACGGTGGCTCGGGGTGGTGTTCGGGATCCTGATGGCGCGAAAACTGGAGTTTCTGGAGCTCGAGATCGGGCCGGGGTGGGAGAGGCCCGGTTCGACAACCCCGAAGAACGCCCTGGTCACGCTGCGGGGCATGAACCTGTTCGCCGCGTCCGCAAGAGCGATCGAGATTGCCGGACCGGTGCTGCTACCGCCCCCCGCCCCGGTGGCCACTTCGCATCCCGCCGCCAGGACGCCCCGTCCGAGGCGCTGGCTGGACGACCTCCTCGGGGTGTTGGCCGATGCGGCCGCCGGGCTGCGCGGGTTCGAGGAGACGGACCGCCCGTTTACCATCGTCGCCGGGGAGTGGAACGCGTGGCGGGCGCGCGTCGCCGGCCTCGGTGTCGGAGACGCCGAGGTTGCCCTCCGCGGGGAACTCGACCGGGTTCCGTCAGCGCCGCACCGGCATCTCCCCGGCGACCTCTCGGACCTCTGGCTGCGGGTCAAAACGTGGGGGCCGGGGATGACCGCCACCTGGCCCGAGTTCGCGGCGTCACCCCACAGCACCGCCCGCCGCGGGCTGGCGCAGGAGTTGGCGTCGTGGCTCGACCGGCTCCGGCGACTCTTCCTCTACCTCGGGGTAGAGTTGCCCCCGCCAGGAACTGGGAACGAACCCGATCCCGCGCCACGGCGCGGCGCCCCCGGCGTCACCACCCCGGGTGACAGCGGCGGTCGGTTACGGTGCGACGAGGCAGACCGGTCGGTGTACCTCGACGGGCGGCGGATCGCGGGTGAGGTGGACCTGACGCTGTTTCGGTTCTTCCGCGTGCTCGCCGAGGAGTACCCCGACGCCATCCCGTTCCGGTTGATCCAGCGCCGTGTCGCCGGGTTGGGCGGGAAGCACCCCACGCGGGATTTACGGGACCGCCTCCCGCTCGAACTGTCGCGGCTCGTGACCTCCGGACGGGCTGGCTACTCCCTCAAACTGCCGGCTCCGAAATAAACCACGAACGTACACGATACGTGTACAGACCGTGAACGCTCCCTCCGCCTACCGTTCATCGAGCCGCACCCGTTGCGTGGAGATGAACCGTGGCAGATCCCACCCCAGCCTCTCCGTCCATCCCGCCGGTCCTCGCCGAGATCCAATCGGGCGAGGGACTGTCGCTGTCCGCCGCCGGCCGGCTGTTCCCCGGCCACCGGGGCGGTCGGGCGGTCGATCCCAGCACCGTTTTCCGGTGGGTCACGAAGGGGACGACCGCCGGCGGCCGGACGGTCCGGCTCGAGGCCGTCCGGGCCGGCAGCCGGTGGCTCACGTCCCGCAGTGCTGTCGCCCGGTTCGTCGCCGCCCTCACCGACGCCGCGGCCCCGGCGGCGGCCCCCCCGCCCGTCACGTCCCGGTCACCGTCCGCCCGGCAGCGGGCCGCGGCGAAGGCCGCCGCAGCCCTCCAGGCGATCGGTGCCTGAGCCGTTGTACGGCCGCCTGGACGGCAGCCGGCGAGCGGTCGACGGATTCGACGCGAGGGGGAGTGCGGGGCCGATGGGTACGACCGGGGAATCGCCGACCGGCCGGGACGACATCCCGCCCGTCCCGCCGCCCGACCCGGCGGCCGGGGCCGCGTGGCGGGACCGCGCCGCCGCCAACCGGCTGGCCGACTGGGCGTGGGACCGGCTGGTCGTCCGGGCCGACCGGTGGGGTGGGTACTACGCGCACCCCGAAACGGGGGCGGTCGGGAAGTGCGCGCGGCCGAAGCGGGAGCACGTCGGGACGCGGCAACTCGACCGGGGGAGCCTCGGCCGGCACTTCCGCGCCGCCGACGGCCGGGACGTGGTCGGCGGGTTCGCCCTCACCGCGCCCGGTGACGCCGGGGTGAGCTACGGGAAGTGGGTCGGGGTCGACTGGGACAACCACGGCGACCGGCCCGCGGTCGCCGCCGCCAACCTGCGGCACGCCGTCCACTGCTACCGCGAGCTCGCCGGCCGCGGGTTCCACCCGCTCCTGGTGACGTGGGGGACGGGGGGCTTCCACCTGTGGGTGTTCGTCGCCGGCAAGGTCCCCGGCCCGGTCCTCCACGCGCTCGGTCGGTGGGCGGTCCGGGACGCGGGCCGGTTCGGGATCGAGCCGCCCGAGGCGAACCCCAAACAACCCCGGGTCAAGGCGTACGGCAACTGGCTCCGGCTCCCGGGCCGGCACCACACGGCCGACGTGTGGGGGATCGTCTTCGACGGCGCGGCGTGGGTCCAGGGGGAGGCGGCGGTCGCGCACGTCCTGTCGCTACCCCGCGACCCGGTCGAGTTCATCCCGGCCGAGGCCGCCCCGAAGCCGGAGACGAGGGCGCGGCCGTCCGCCCGCGCTTCCGCGCCCGCGCGCGGTCCGGCCGGTTGGAACCGCACCGACCGCCCGGACGTGTTCGCCGCCTTCAACCGGTCGGTCACCCTGAACGAGGTGGTGTCGTGGCACGAGCAACTCGGCCGCCACACGCTCACGGGGCAGACGGGCGCGCGGGCGGAGTTCCGGCGGGAGGGGAAGGGGGACGGCACCAGCTTCAACGTCGAGGTCCGGGGCGGGGTGCCGGTCACGTTCAACTTCTCGCCCAACGCCGGCATGCCCGACGGCACGGGACTCAGCCCGTCTCAAGTCCTGTGCCTGTACGAGAAGGGGGCGTGTGACACGGCGACGATGCGGGGGTTTGCCGCCGTGCTCCGAGCCCGGCTCGGTCGGCCCGAGGGGGCGGCCGGCTCCGGGGCAGGCGCGCCGCCGGGCGACGGGCCGAGCCAGACGGGAGCGGCCCCGCCCCAGGGACCGTTCGAGGACACCGACGTGGCGAACGGCCGCCGGCTCGTCGCCGACCACGCCGGGGCGGCGCTGTACGTGGACGACTGGGGCCACTGGGCGGTGTACGACGGCACGCGGTGGGTGCCGGACAAGAGCGGCACGCGGGTCGAACGGCTGGCCAAGGAGACGACCGACCGCATGGCCCGCGAGGCCGCGGAGGCGATGGCCGCCGCCGCCCGTGAGTTGGCCGGGGCCGAGGGCAAAGAGGACCAAGACCGACTCAAGGCGGCGATGAACCGGGCGAAGCACCGGCTGGGGTGGGCGAAGGCGTCCCAGGACATGAAGCGGGTCCGGGCCATGCTCGCCGCCGCCCGGAGCGAGCCGCGGGTGTACGTCCGGTTCGGCCGGGACCGGTTCGACACCCACCCCCACCTCCTCAACTGCCCGAACGGCACCGTGGACCTGCGGACCGGCCGACTCCGGGGGCACGACCGCAACGACTTCCTGACCAAGCGCTGCCCGACCGCGTTCAACCCGACCGCGAAGCGGGACGGCTACCTCGGGTTCCTCGACACGGTGTTCCACGGCCGGCCGGCGGTCGCGGCGTACATCCGCCGGCTGTCCGGGTACGTCGCCACCGGCGAGACGTGCGACCACACCGCCCACTTCTGGTGGGGCGGCGGGTCGAACGGCAAGAGCGTCCTCCAGCTCCTGTGGCTCGACGTCCTCGGCAACACCGCCGACGGGTACGCCCACACCCCGCCGCCGGAGCTGCTGATCGAGGACCGATCCTCCCGCCACCCGACCGAGAAGGTGGGCCTTCGTGGCGCCCGCCTGGCGGTGTGCTCGGAGACGCCCGAGGACGCCCGGCTGGACGAGCAGAAGTTGAAGGCCCTGACCGGCGACGACCGGGTGCAGGCGCGGGGGATGCGGCAGGACTTCTTCGAGTTCCCGCCGACCCACAAGTTCGTCATCCCGACCAACCACAAGCCGCGGGTCCGGGGGGCCGACCACGGCATCTGGCGGCGGCTCCGGCTGGTCCCGTTCCAGGTGACGTTCTGGAAGGACGCCGACCGGGCCCTCGACCCGGCAGCCGAGGCCGAGACGGGGCCGGGGAAGAAGTACGACCCGGCGTTCCGGGCCGACCCGGGGCTGCTCGACCAGCTGCGGGGGAGGAGCGGGAGGGTGTGCTCGCCGACATGGTGGAGCACGCCGCCGCGTTCTACCGGGCGGGGCGGACGCTCGACCCGCCCGACGAGGTGGCGCGGGCGACGGCCGACTACCGAAAGGCCGAGGACCTCATCGGCCAGTACCTCGGCGATCACGTTCAAGCGGACGCCAACGGGAGGGTCGCGGCGGGCGAGTTGTACGCCCACTTCCGGCAGTGGTGGGCCGACGAGGGGTACGACTTGAAGCGGACGCCGAGCGTAAGGCGTTTCGGCGACGAGGTTAAGGGGCGGTTCGACAGCTTCAAGGATTCCAAGGTCTACTACCGCGTCCGGCTACGGACTGACGATCAGACGTGGGATAACGGGAGGGTTGACCCCGAAAACGAGGTTAGGCCCTCGCGCGGGCGCGCGCCTTCCGGGGTTAACCCCGATTCGCCCCCTGACCCTCCCGCTCCTCCCGCATCCGAGCGTCAGAGCGACGGCGGCGGTTTCACGTACACGGGGTGACCGCGCCATGCCGCAGCCGATCGTCGCCCTCATCGCCGAGGCCTCCCGCGCCGGCGTGGTCATCGTCGTGAGGGACGGGATCTTGACCGTCAGCGGCCCCGCGCGGGCCGCCGCCCTCGGGCGGGAACTGGTCGCGCGGAAGCCGGAGGTGTTCGCATACCTCGCCGCTTCGCACTGGGACGGGACCGCCGCCGTTCGGCTCATGGAGGCGGCCGACGCCGCCGTCGAGCGGCACGGCTGCCGCGGGGCCGACCCACGAGTCCAGGATGCGGCCGCGCAGGCGTGCGAAGCGTACCGCCGGCGCGACACAGGCGCGTTGGCCCGCGCGTGCGCCGAGGTCGCCCGGCTGGCGGCTTCCGACCGTGGGCGCCGGACGACGGGGCCGGCGGAGGGTTCGTCTGAGGATCGTGGTCCGGTCGACGACGGAGGTGGGTGATGGACGTGGAGCTGTGGCCGGTCGGGCGACTCAAGCCGTACCCCGGCAACCCGCGGCACAACGACGCCGGGGTGGACGCCGTCGCCGCGTCCCTGCGGGAGTTCGGGTTCCGCCAGCCGATCGTGGCGGACGAGCAGGACGTGATCGTGGTCGGGCACACCCGGTACAAGGCCGCGCTCAAGCTCGGTCTCGCCGCGGTCCCAGTCCACGTCGCCCGCGGGTTGACCCCGGAGCAGGCGCGGGCCTACCGGATCGCCGACAACCAGACGGCGACCCTGTCCGCCTGGGACGACGGGCTGCTGGGGCAGGAACTCGCCGCACTCCAGGCGGCGGACTTCGACCTGGCGCTCACCGGGTTCGCGGAGGACGACCTCCTCACGCTCCTCGGCGACCCGCCCGCGGCGGCCGCCGGCGACCCCGACGACGTGCCGGCGGCGCCCGATGAACCGGTGACGCGGCCAGGCGACCTGTGGGCGATCGGCCGCCACAGGCTGTTGTGCGGCGACGCCACCCGCGACGCGGACGTGCAGCGTGTACTCGGCGGGGAGCCGGCGGACTTGCTGCTGACCGACCCGCCGTACAACGTGGCCTACGAGGGCGGGACGGCCGACCG
>JAFKFQ010000140.1 GCA_017308215.1 bacterium
AGATGAGCCGGTAGCGCTCCTCGCTCTCGCGCAGCGCCTCCTCCGCCTGCGCCTGTTCGGTCACGTCCCGGACCACCGCGACCAGGTAGTCGCGGGAGTCGCGGATGTAGGTCACGCGGGTCTCGACCGGGAAGAGCGAGCCGTCCTTCCGCCGGTGCCGGCCGCGGTGGACCGCGGCCCCGGCGCGCCGCAGGTGCTCGACCTGCCGGGACCAGACCGCCGGGTCGCCCACGGTCGGGTCGAGGTCCGCGGCCGTCAGCGCCAGGTACTCGGCGCGGGTGTACCCGTGGGCCGCGCACGCGGCCTCGTTCACGTCGAGCACCCGGCCGGTGTCCGGGTCGATGACCTCGATCGAGTCGGTCACCCGGTCGATCAGGGCCCGGAACAGGACCAGCGCCTCCCGGGCGAGTCGGTGCTCCTCGACCTCCGCCCGCAGCGCCTCGTTGGCCCGGGCGAGGGCGGCCGTCCGCTCCCCGACCCGGCGCTCCAGGTCGGCGTTCGCCCCCCGCAGCGCCTCCTCGGCCCGCACCCGCTCGGTCACGTCCCGGACCAGGACCAGCCCGAGCGGCCGGCGCTCGGTGTGCAGCCGGGTGAGGGTCAGGTTGACCGGGGTCCACCCGCCGTCCCCCCGGCGGAGGTGGTAGCCCTCCCGGGAGTGGAACGTCAGGGTCGTGTGCAGCGCCTGCTTCATGCGGGCCAGGCCGTCGTCGTCGGCCCGGAACACCTGGTCCACGCCCAGGAGCAGCAGCTCGTCGCGGCGCAGCCCGGTGAGCCGCTGGGCCATCGGGTTCACGTCGAGCAGGCGGTCCGTCCCGGGCTCGACGATGAACACGGCGTCGCCGATCTCCTCGAACAGCGTCTGTGCGAGTTCGGCCGGGTCGGAGTCGGTCACTGCACGCCCCCCGGCTGCCAGGTGAACAGTTCGACGTCGTCCACCCAGACCTGCCCCGCGTCGGCCAGGTCGATGACCAGGTTGCGGTGGCGGGGCAGGGGCGGGAGCGGCGGGGCTTCGGTGACCACGAGGTACGTCTGCCACCCGCCCGCCGGCGTGACCCAGTCGGGGCTGCGGTACAGCCACCAGTCGGGCGGCTCCCGGGGCACCTGCGACCCGACCCGGCGGACGCGGCCCGCCGCCGGCCCCGCGTCGCCGTCCTTGACCTCGACCGGCATCGCGGCGTACACGGCCAGCTTCTCGGTCCCGGCCGTGCCGCGGGCGCGGTAGCGCAGCACGGCGACCTCGCCCGCCCCGGGGCCGCGCGCGAGCGACTGGTAGGCGCCGAGCAGCTTCTGCCGCGCCGGGTCGCGACTGGTCAGCACGAGGGCCGGGTTGTCGGACCGGTCCACGGCGATCCGCCGGTCGTCGTTCCAGCCCTCCGTGTCGCCGGCCCGCCACAGCGTCCCGCGGTGGTTCGCGGCGAGGCAGTCGCCGTCGAACCCGCCGGCCTTCACGAAGTTCCGGTCGGCCGGCACGACCGCCCGCAGGAGATCCGGCCAGTGCGCCACCACGCGCTGGCCGAGGGTCCGGTCCTGGAACGGGTGGACGAACCCCCAGGCGGACGCGGACCGGACGACCAGGACGGGGCGCGGCGTGGGCCAGACGGGCAGGGGCAGGTCGGGCGGGAGGCCCCGCGGCGGCGACTCGACGCGGACGCGCTCGGCCGTCACGCCCGGGCCGCCCGCCAGCTCGCCGCCGGCGTCGCCGGCCAAGAGCTTCAGGTCTTCGGGCTGGTCGTACAGCACCCAGAGCCGGGTCGGCTGCTCCGCGGGCGGGGGCGGGGGTGGCGGCGGGTTGGCCGTCCGCCACCGGGCGACCACCAGCCCGCCCGCCGCCACGGCGACCAGTGCGGCGGCCGTCAGCCACACCGCCCGGCGCCGACGCCGGCGGGTGGCGCCGGCCAGCGCCTCGCGGAACCGGGCGACCGTCGCGTACCGCTGCTCGGGGTCGCGGGCGAGCCCCCGGCGGAGCACGTCGTCGACCGCCGCCGGCAGCACCGGGTTGCGCTGCGACGCCGGCACGTACACCCGGCCGGGGAACCGGCCGGTGAGCAGCTCGTAGGCCATTGTCGCCAGCGAGAACACGTCGTACCGGGGGTCGGGCGGCCGGCCGGTGAGTGCCTCCGGGGCGGCGTAGTCGAGGGTGCCGGACGGCCGCCCGTCGGCGCCCGGGACCCGCGGGGTGGCGCTCGGCGCGGACAGGCCGAAGTCGGTGACCTTGACCCGGCCGTCGGCCGCGAACAGGACGTTCTCGGGCTTGAGGTCGAGGTGAAGGACGCCCTGCCCGTGGATGTGGTCCAGGGCCGCGGCGACCTGGTCCAGCACCACCGCGGCCCGGTCGAGCGGCCAGGGGCGGCCGGGCTCCAGCCGGGCCCGCAGCGCCCCCCCGGCCATGTATTCCATGACGAGGTAGTTGTGCCCGCCCGCGTGCCCGGCGTCGTGGACGACGACCACGTGCGGGTGGGCCAGCGCCGCCATCAGTTGGGGCTCGTTCAACCACTCCGGGCCGGTCGGGGCCGGGGCGAGCACCTTCACCGCGACCGTGCGCCGGAGGGTGAGGTGGAGCGCCCGGTACACGACGCCCGTGCCGCCCTCCCCGATCTTCTCCTGAAATTCGAGCCCCGGGATGGGGGGTGGCGACGACTCGGGGAAGGAGGACGCCGAAGTCATCGGACTGCCCCACGGTGGCACCAGGGCGGACCCCGACCCCACCGACCGGACGGCGCAGTGCACCCGCCCGGCGGCCGTGAGTCACCTCGGGCTCACGGCCGCGGATCGAACGGGTGCGGGGAGACGCGCGCCACCCACCCCGTCACCCTACCTGAGTCCTTCTCATTCCGCCAAGGCAATACGGCCCTCTCCGCCCGTCCGGCTCCAAAGATTAATACCGCGTATGACGATTCCACCTGCGGCCAGAATGGGTGGTGGGCATTCCCTGAAATCCGGGGACGCGCCGGCCGTCGTCCCGCCACATACCGGTGACCGGCCCTGGGACGACCGACATGACCGCCCCCGACCCCGCCCCGGCGACCGACCGGGATCTGCTCCGCGCGTTCGCCGACCGGGCGGATGGCGCCGCGTTCGCCGCGCTCGTCGGCCGGTACGGCGGGTTCGTCCGCGGCGTCTGCCGGCGGGTTCTCGGGGACGGCCCGGACGCCGACGACGCCTTCCAGGCCACGTTCCTCGTCCTCGCCCGGGCGGGCGGCCGCCCGCCCGAGCACCTCGGCGGGTGGCTCCACGCCGTTGCTGCCCGGACGGCCCAGCGGGCGCGGGCGGCCCGGGCCGGCCGGTGGCGGCGGGAGCGGCCGATGCCGGACGTCCCGGCCCCGCAGCCCGACCCGGACTGGGCGGACGTCCGCCCGGTCCTCGACGAGGCGGTCGCGGCCCTCCCCGAGAAGCTCCGCGCGGCCCTGGTTCTGTGCGAGCTCGAGGGGGTGGGCCGGGCGACGGCCGCCGCCGCGCTGGGGGTGCCCGAGGGGACGGTGTCGAGCCGGCTCGCCCGGGCCAAGGCGGCGCTGCGGGTGCGGCTCGTCCGGCGCGGGGTCGCCCTGACGGCGGCCGGGGTGGCCGCGGCCCTCGGGGACGCCTCCCCGGCGGCGGTCCCGACTGGGCTGGCCGAGGCCACCGTCGCCGCGGCGGCCGGCGGCC
>JAFKFQ010000141.1 GCA_017308215.1 bacterium
CGGAAGGGGTTCTGGTCGGCGTGCGGGGCGACGACCAGGGTAGCGTCAGGGTTGAGCATGGCGTAGTCGAAGGCCACGGCAACGTCCCGGGCCGGGTCGGGGACGGCGGCCCCCGTCCGCGCGTCCCACCGCCGCAGCTTGCCGTTCCCGTACGAGAGGAGGTGCCGGCCGTCGGCCGTGAACCGGAGGTGGGTGAGGAGGTCCGGGTGACGCAGCGCGGCCGACCCGAGGCGGACCACGGCCCCGGCCGGCAGGTCGGCGGCGGGCGCCCCGGGTTCGGGCGGTTTTGCCGGCGCCGGCGGCTGCCCGGCCGGCCCGGCCGGCCCGGCGCCGACGGCGGCGATTCCAAGCCCGGCGGCGACCACCCCGAGAGACAGCGCCGCGCCGACGACCTTCGCCAGCTTGCCCATCGTCGTCCTCCGGGTTTCTTGGTTGGCGAGGGTGACGATGGACGTCGATAGCCCCGTCGCTGTGCCCGCCGAGTACGCCACCGCCGCCTGCGCGACCACCCCGGCGAACCCGGGGGGAGCGGTCTCGACGGCCGCCGCCAGCAGGGACGGGGCGAGCCCGCGGCGGGCCAGTCGCGCCGCGAGCCGGTCCTTCGCCCGGGCCAGCCGGCCGTCTACCGTCCCGGGAGGCCACCCGAGCCGGCGGGCGGCCTCGGCGCGGGTCAGCCCCTCGAAATAGCAAAGCAGAATGGGGGCGCGGTACGCCTCCGGGAGCCGGGCGAGTTCGTCGTGCAGGAGGCGGACCTCGGCCGGGTCCGGGGCGGGGGTGGGTGCCGGAGCCGGCAGGGCGTCCGGGTCGATGACGTCGGCGGGCGGGGGCCGGCGCCGGGCGGACCGGGCGGCGACGCGCCGGCTGACGCGGAACAGCCACCCCGCAAGGTGGTCGCCCCGCACCGCGCTGGCTTGGCGGGCGAGGGACAGGAACACAGCCTGGGCGGCGTCCTCCGCGGCGTGGTGGTCGCGTAGCACCGCCCGGCAGACGCGGAGCACGAGTGGCGCGTGGCGGTAGACCAGGAGCTCGAACGCCCCGGCGTCCCGGTCGGCGGCGAACCGGGCGAGCAGGACGGCGTCCGCCGGTCCGGGTGCGTCCGTGCCGAGGGCGGCGAGCAGGCGGGGTGCGGGTCGGGCCACGAGCGTGCCTCCTACCCATGCAGTAGCCGGCCCGGCTCCTCCTCGTACACGAATTCCGAAAACCGGGTGCTGATGGGCGAGTGTGGTAGCCCGGTTTGGTAAGCCCCGGTTTGGTAGCCGCAGGCTAAAGCCTGCGCCACCCGGCACGCAGGCTAAAGCCTGCGGCTACCAGCCAATATGCCACCGCCGAAACACCACCCGCCCGCTATTCGTCGCGCTCGCGGGCCAACTGCTCCAGGTTCAGCAGGTATTGCTTCCGCCGCAGGCCGCCGGCGTAGCCGCCCAGGGCGCCGCCCGTGTTCACGACGCGGTGGCACGGGATCACGATGCAGATGCGGTTCATCCCGTTCGCCCGGCCCACCGCCCGCACCGCCTTCGCGTCGCCCGTCGCGTCCGCCACGTCGCGGTACGAGCGCGTCTCGCCGTAGGGGATGCGCTGGAGTTCGTCCCAGACGCGGCGCTGGAACGGCGTGCCCGGGTACACCAGCGGCACCGTGAACGCCCGCAGCGTGCCGGCGAAGTAGGCGTCGAGCTCGGCGCGGAGGCGGTCCAGGTGCGGGTTCGTGCCGGGGAGGGGCGGGCGGTCGAACACGCGCCGCGTGGCGGCGAGCTGCGCCTCCAGATCGGTGCCGCCGGTGAATTCGAGCAGGCACAGCCCCTCGGCGGTGGCGCCGGCGAGGAGCGGGCCGAGCGGGCTCGGCAGCCACGTCAGGAACAGCGGGTCGCGGCCGGCGGCGTCGCCCGGCGGGCGGCCGAGCGCCTTCCCGAACGCCTCCCGGAACCCGCTCACCGACTCGTACCCGGTGGCGAAGGCGGCGGCGTCCACCGTCGCCCCGGTCTGTAACGACTGCACCCCGACCGCCAGCCGCCGCGCCCGGGTGTACGCCTGGAACGTCATCCCGTAGTGCCGCACGAAGTGCCGGCGTACCGTCGCCGGGTCCACGCCGAGCGCCCGCAGGTCTTTCTCGGTCACCCGCGCCGCCGGGGCGGCGTCGATGCGCTCGACCAGCGCCGCCGCCCAGTCGGGCTGGTTCACGACGGCGAGTGGGCGGCAGCGCTTGCACGCCCGGTAGCCGGCGAACACGGCGGTGGCGGCGGACGGGAAGAACTCGACGTTCTCCGGCCGCGGGCTGCGGACCGGGCACGTCGGCCGGCAGAAGATGCCGGTGGTGCGCACGCCGACGATGAACAGGCCGTCGTAGGCCGGGTCGCGGGCGAGGTAGGCGCGCTCCAGTTCGGCGCGGGGGGGCAGCGTGTTCATATGTTCCGATGTACCACGCCGCCCGCCCGCCCGGCCACCGGGGATCGGGCGCGGTCATTTTTCGGCGCGGTTTGAACCTTCCCGCCCGCCGGCGCAACCTGGGTGGTGAGGGGGCACCGGGGGCCGGCATGACGGACGACGCGGACCGGCTCTACGAGCGCGTCCTGGTGCTCCGCTGCCAGGCCGGCGACGGGGCGGCGTTCGCCGAGCTCGTCGGCCGGTACCAGCCGCGGCTGCGGTACTTCCTCCGCAAGCTCCTCCGCGCCGCGCCGGCGGCCGACGACGCCCTCCAGGACGTGTGGCTCGCCGTGTTCCGCGCCGCCCCGCGGCTCGCCGACGCCGGCGCGTTCCGCGCCTGGGTCTACCGCATCGCCCGCGACCGGGCGCTGCGCGAGCTCCGCGGCCGCCGCCCGCCCGAGCCGCTCGCCGACCTCGACCCGGCCGACGACCGCGACCCGGACCCGTTCACCCCCGACGACGCCCGGCGCGTCCACGCCGCGCTCGACGAACTCGCGCCGGAGCACCGCGAGGTGCTGGTGCTGCGGTACGTCGAGGGGATGAACTACGAGGAGATCGCGCCGGTGGTCGGCAGCCCGGTGGGCACCGTGCGGTCCCGGATTCACTACGCCAAGCGCGCCCTGCGCGCGGTCCTCGAGAAGGACGGCCCGCGATGACGGAGAAAGACCTCGGCCGGGCGCTGCTCGACCTCGACGTGACGCCGCCGGCGCCCCCGGACCCGCGCCAGTTGACGCGGCAGGTGCTCGACCGCGACCGGCGGCGGCTGCGCCGGCTGTCGGCCCTGACGATCGCCCTCTGGGTCGTCACCGCGGCGGGCGTGCTCGGCGCCTGCCCGTTCTACCTGATGATGGTCGCCCCGCGGCTGCGCGCCTACCACGCCGGCCGGGCCAACCTCGCCAACGACTGGTACGCCTGGGCGACGGTCGGCGAGTGGGCGGCGTACTGGGTTCTCGCCTGCACGCTCTCGTGCCTGCTGGCGGCGCTGTGCACGGTGGCGCTGGTGGTGCTCTCGCGGCGGGCGACGCTGCGGCAGATCAACGCCGGGCTCGTCGAGATCTCGGAGCAACTCCGGCAACTCCGTGCGCCGGTCACCCCGCCGCCGCCGGCCGACCCGGCCACGGCCGGATGATGTGCGCGACGGAGTGGTGAGGTAGGGCGGGTTACGTAGGTCGGGCCGAGTCTTCGAGGCCCGACGCGGGGGCGCCGGACGCGATCGGCGGAGC
>JAFKFQ010000390.1 GCA_017308215.1 bacterium
AGAACAATGTCGGTCACGTCGGCGCGGCGGAACCCGAGGCGCTCGATCCGTCGGGCGGCGGTCTGGTCCTCGTGGAACTGGAAGCCGGCGACGTCGATGAGGGGCTGACCGATGCGGCCCGTCGGGTCGGCCACGTCGAGCAGTCCGATACCGGTATCGACCAGCACCAGCCGGCCGTGGTCTTCGAGGAGGAGGCAGTGGCACGCGGCGGCGGGGTACGGCGGCGCGTGGAGCGTGCCGCAGTTCAGGTGGCGGACGGTCGTCATGGCACCCCCGGTCGGAGTCGGTGACCCATCATACGGCCGCGTGGGGCTGGCAGAGTCCGCTGCGATTCACACGATAGCCACGCCGCCCCGGAGGTTCGCTATGACCCGTCTGCTTCCGCTCGTTGTGCTGGTTCTACCGGCCCTCGCACCGGCCGCCGACCCGCCCGCGGTCGCCCGAGCCGCGGCCGGCGTGCGCGAGATCATCGGGCACCAGGGCTCGTGCGCCGACCGGCCGGGGAACACCATCACCGGTTTGCGCCGCGCGATCGAGGGCGGGGCGCACGCCAGCGAAGTGGACGTGCGCACGACCCGCGACGGTGTGCTCGTCTGCCTCCACGACCCGACCGTGGACGCGACCACGGACGGCAAGGGGAAGGTCGCCGCGCTGACGCTCGCCGAGGTCCGCCGGCTCGACGCCGGGGTACGGTTCGACTCGAAGTTCCGCGGCGAGCGCGTGCCGACGCTCCGCGAGGTGCTGGAGGCCGCGTTCGGGAAGGTCGGCGTGATGCTCGACCTGAAGGAAGAGGGCGACGACTACTGCGACACGATCGCGGCCGAGGTGCGCCGGCACGGCGAGCCGAAGCGGGCGGTCGTCGGCGTGCGGTCGGTCGCGCACGCCAGGCGATTCCGCAAGACGCTTCCCGAAGCGCGTCAGATCGGGCTGGTCCCGACGCTCGACGACATCCGGCCGTTCGCCGACGCCGGGGTGACGGTGATCCGCCTGTGGCCGCGCTGGCTGTCAGACCCGACGGCGGTGAAGCGGGTGCGCGACGCGAAGTGTGAACTCCACATCGGCGCGGGCCGCGGCACGCCGGAGGAGGTGATCCCGCTCTTGGCGCACCGGCCGGAGTCACTGTCGAGCGACGACCCGACGCGGCTGGTGCGCACGCTCGCCGATCTGCGACGGCAGGTGAAGTGACGATCAGGCTCCCGTCGCCGGCCCCGGCGGGTGGCGCTCGGGGCGCGGGCGCACGCCGACGAGGTCGTCGGCGAGCATCCGCTCGATCAGCTCGATCACGCCGGCGCCGCGGGCGCCGGCGGTGACCACATCCGCCGTCGCCTTCACCGCCGGCAGCGCGTTCGCCACCGCCGCCGACAGCCCGCACAACTGCAAGAAGGCGTGGTCGTTCTCCGCGTCGCCGACGCCGACCACGCGCTCCGGCGGGATGCCGAGCTCCTCCAGCGCGGGTACCAGCCCGGACGCCTTCGTCACCCCCGGCGGCAGTGCCATCACCGCCCCCTTGTTGAAGACGACGTGCCACTCCAGCCCCAGGTCGCGGATCGCGGCGAGGACGGCGTGCTCGTGCGGCACCACCGTCGCCACGACCGACCGCCCGGCCGACAGCGGCACCCCGCGGCGGACGAGCTCGTCCACGAGCGCCGGCGGGGGCGGGGCGGCGATCGGGCGGGCGACGTGCGTGGCGGGGTCGTAGAGGAGGGCGCCGTTCTCCAGCACCAGCCGGTCGAACAGCGCCGTGTGCGGGAACACGGCGAGGAGGGCTTCGAGCTCGCGGCCCGTGACGAGGACCAGCCGCCGGCCGGCGTCGCGGAGCCGGCGCAGCGCGGCGAGGGTGGCGTCATCCACGAAGCCGTCGTGGGCGATGGTGCCGTCGTAGTCCGTGGCGAGTGCGAGATACTTCACGGCGTCTCCCGTCAGCGCACGACCCGCCACGCCGCCTCCGTGTGGTAGCGGTGCGGATCGACCTCCTCCTCCCACAGCCGGAACCCGCCGGCGAAGGCGTCCTCGTTGCCGCCGCGGCGGGTGTGCGGCGGCAGCGGGCGGACACGCTTGGCGTTCCCGCCGCCGAGCACCACGTAGTCGGCCTTCATCGCCTCGCGGACGTGCTCGACCACGCGCGTCACCGTCGTCAGCCACGCCGCCTCGCCGTACCGCTTCAGCCCGCGCCGGCCGAGCCGGTCGGCCCACGTTTGGCGGCGGCCGTAGGGGAGCGTGCCGAGTTCGAGCGGGATGACGACGCGGTCGGTCACGAGCGCCGACCCGAGCCCGGTGCCGAGCCCGAGGAACAGCATCCGCCCGCCGGTGTACGCGCCGAGCGCCTGCATGGCGGCGTCGTTCACCACGCGGACCGGGCGGCCGAACGCCTCCGCGAAGTCGAACCCGACCCAGCCGTCGCCGAGGTTCCCGGGCTCCGCCTCCGGCCCGTCCGGGCCGACGGCCCCGGGGTAGCCGAGCGAGACCGCCTCGTGCGGCCAGTCGGCGGTGCGCCTGCGAACGTCTTCCACCAGCGCGGCCGGGGTGAGGCTGCGGCCCGACTCGAAGCGGCGCGGCGCCGGCTGTCCGGTGGCGTGCAGCTTGACTTGCGACCCGCCAACATCGACGACGAGGATGTTCACACGCCCCTCCTGCCGGGCAGAAGCGAACCGCGTGCCGGTTCAGCGGACCGCTTCGAGGTGCTCGCGGAGCAGTCCGTTCGTCGCGGCGGCGTGCGTGATCGGCAGGCCGTGCGAGGCGTCAGGGAACTCGATGTAGCGCGCGCCAGGGATGCCGTCGGCGAGCGGGCGGCCGACCCGCGGCGGGGCGATGGGGTCGTGCGCCGCGTTCGCCACCAGCGTCGGGATGCCGGCCAGTTCGGCGAGGCGGGGGAGGGCGCTCGCCCTCCGCATCGCTACGAGCTGCGGGCCGACCACGGCCGGGGTGTCGCCGAGGTCGTGGCCGAAGAGGGCGGTGAGGCGGTCGAAGTCGGCATCGGTGTCGCGGCCGGGCGGGTAGATGAGTTTGGCGAACCCACGCCGCCGCATCGCCCGCGTGCCGACCCGCGACCGCATCCCGAGCCACACCATGCGGTAGGTGAGCGGCGCCGCGGCGCGGCCGTCCGCGAACGTGCAGAGCAGTGCCAGGCTCTTCACTCGTTCCCGCGCCGCCAGCGCGACGAACACCGCGACCAGCCCGCCGAGCGAGTGCCCGACGACGTGCGCCGAGTGTAGTCCTTCGGCATCCAGTACCGCGAGCGCGTCGGCGGCCATCTGCTCGACCGTGATCGGCCCGCCGGCCGGCTGGCTGCGGCCCGTGCCGCGGTTGTCAAACGTGAGGCAGGTGAACGTGTCTGATAGCGCTTCGACTTGCGGCAACCAGCCGTCGCCGTGGACGCCGACGCCTTGGATGAACAGGACCGCCGGGCCGGTGCCGCGGCGGTCGTAGGCGATCCGGCAGCCGGCGTGGACGGCGAACGAGCCCATTACTTCTTCCCCGCGACCGGTCGAATCCCGGTGACGAGCACCGGCGGCTGGAACCGCCACGACGGCCCGGGGATGTAGAACCCGAACGGCGGCGCCATGCCGCCGGTGAACCCTCCCGGTGGCACGGGCGGCGGCGCGACCGATCGCAGCTCCCCCAGGCCGGTGACGATGACTTCCTTACCGTCGAGCACCTTCGCCAGATCACGCATTTCCGGCGCGCGGCTGAAATCGAGATCCAGCGAGTACGGCGGAATCCCTTCGGCCGCCGGCACTTCCTTCTTCGCGTCGTTATGGTCGAAGTAGCGGAAGCGGGTGAAGATGACCGCCGACTTGTCGCTCACCTTCAGCACGCCGCGCGCCTCGACCTCGACGCGCAACTTGACGTACCCCTCCTTCACCCCCGCCGGCAGCGGGTCTTGACCTGTGACCGGTGCATGGGAGACGACCAGAGCGGCGCCGAGCGCGAGTATGGTGGGGAGCTTCATCGTTCGTCCTCGGGGATGTGCACAACCACCCCCGAAACGCCGCACCGGCGCGGGCGTTGGTAACGGGCCGCGTTCGGAGGTGTACATCAGGGAACGAGCATCGGCCGGGGCATCGGCATCGGCATGAGGAGTTCGGCGGCCCGGTCGGCGGCCAGGTCGAATTGGCGCAGCGGGTCGGATTCGAGGACGTGCGGCGTGACGCCGGCGGACAGCGGGCCGGACGGTGCCACCAGCCGGGCGATCGTCACGCGGACCGAGCCAGAACCGTTCAGCCGTAGCAGGAATTGGAGCGTGCCCTTGCCGAACGTCGCCTCGCCGACGAGCACGGCGCGGTGGTTGTCGCGGAGTGCGGCGGCCAGCACTTCGGCGGCGGAGGCGGTGTCGCTGTCGATCAGCAGGACGAGGGGCAAGTCGAACGCGGCCATGCCGGACGCGGACGAGAACGTCTGCCCGGCGACCTGCGGCAGCTGCCCGTGGGTGGTAATGATCGCGCCCGCCGGCAGGAACTTGCGGGCCGCTTCGACGCCGGCGAGGAACGACCCGCCCGGGTTGCCGCGCACGTCCAGCACCAGCGCCCGCAGCCCTTGCTCCTTCAGGCACGCCAGCGCGTCGGTCAGCTCGCGCGGCGTCGTGGCCTGGAACTCGGCCACGCGCAGGTAGCCGACGCCGTCGCGGCCGGGAATCATCCGCCCGCCGTACACCGTCGGGGCGGCGAGCGGGACGCGCACCTCGGACATCAGACCGGGCGCCGGCGTCACGAACTCGAAACTGTGGAACCCGCCCTCGGGGTTGCGGAGGGCGTCGGCGAGGTCCGGCGTGCCGAACAGCATCGACCGGTTGTTCACCCGGGCGATGCGGTCGCCGCGGCGCAGCGGCGTGTGGAACGCCGCCCACGACCCGGGCGTCACGCCGTCCACGAACAGGCCGTCGGAGTCGAACCCGAAGAACAGCCCGTGCCCGGCAAGGTCGGCGGGCTGGTCGGCGACGAGTTCCGGCGTGAGGAACGCGGTGTACTCGTCGAGCCCGGCGCACGCCCCGCACAGCACCTCGGCGGCGAGCGCGGCCGGCACCCGGGGTGCGAGTGCGTCTTGCGCCGCGCCGAGGAGCCCCTTCAGCGCCGCCCGCGCGTTGTAGTGGTCGGTGACCCGTCGGGTGGCCCAATCGGTGCGGAGCGTGCGGCGGAAGGCGTCGATCTTCTCCGCCGGCGTGCCGGTGAGGTACAGCGCGACGAACGACGGGCTGCCGAGCGCCCGGTCGAGTTCCTCGACGCCCGCCGCCCACAGCTTCTGCGGCGCGGCGCGGGCCGGGTCGGCGAACGAGCCGGCCAGCTTGCCGACCGCCTCGCCGAACAGCTGCGCCGCGTCGCGGGCCGGCAGCGCGGCGACGAACTGCTGGTGCGCCGGGTCGCGGTGGCGGCGCCCCTGCGCGGCGCGGCGTGCGGCGTTGAGCAACCGCTCGCGGGTGGCCGGGGCGGCGCGGTCGGTCGCCGGCAGGTCGAGGTAGGCGGCGAGGGCGGTGTCCCAGTCGCCGGCCCTCTCGGCGGCGGCGGCCTTCGCGCGGAGCTGGGTCGGCGTCGGGCGGGCGGTGGGGGCGTCGTCCCAGAGGGCCGGTGTGGCGGCGCGACCGGTGGGGGTGAGGGTGAGCCCGGTGGCGAGAAGGACCGCGACCGCCGCGAGCCGGCGGGTTGTCGCCCGTGCCGTCATCACCGAGTCTCCCGAGCGGTCGGTCTGGTGGGGTGAGTGGGAGAGGGGGGCTGAGCCGAATATACCCGCCCGCCCGGTGGGGCGTCAAACGGATGTTACCCCGGCGTGACACGATTCCGTCTCGCCCACTCGCAGCCCGATCGCGTGCAACCCCCGCGCCGGTATCGACTTCAGGGAAGGAGGTCGGCCACGCGCACGATCGCGGCCGGGGCGGCGAGCGGGGACACGGTGTCGGCCTCGCCGAGCGTCAGGTGCGTGGCGTAAACGTCGCCGGCCGGGCCGCGGAAGATGTGCAGCTGGCGGCCGTTCACGTCGAGCACCCAGTAGTCGGCGATGTCGCCGCGGGCATACGCGGCTTGTTTCTCCCCGAGCGCGAATCCCAACGTATCGTCAGCGACTTCAATGACGAGCACTGCCGTCGTCGGGTGCCGGGTGGCAGTGCGGTCGCCGCGCCGGACGACGGCCACGTCCGGGACCGGATCTGACGCTTCCCCGACAACCAGTGGCAACTGCATCGACACCCACCAATCGCGGCCGAAGATTGGCCGGAGGGCGTCTCCCGCGAGCAGGATGCCGGTCGCGTGGGCAGGGGTCATCCGCCCTTCCTCGATAATGATGCCGTCGAGAAGCACAGCCCCGCGGCTCTCGAAGAGCCCGCGGTCGCCGAGGTCGTGAAACTGTTCGAGCGTGTACCGCACGTTCGTCCGGGTCACGGCCGCTCCCCCCACGCCGCGCATACGGTCACGCCTTCCCGAGCACCAGATCGACGACCCAGCACCCGCGGACGTGCGGGCCGGGCTTGCGGCAGTGGGCGAGGATGTCAGGCTCGTCGCACCCGGCGTCGTCGAGCGCGTCGGCCAGCACCGGCATCGGGGCGAAGTCACGCGACTCGTACATCCCGCGGGCGAGGGCCACGGCGACTTCGGTGCGCCATGCCGGATCGAAAGCGACTGGGACGAGGTGGTGGCGGAACACGTCCGTCGCCAGGCGGCTTAGAAATCGATCGTTGTCAACCGACGCGACTACCTCGTCGAGCGGCAGTTGAGGGGGTGAGCTGTGCATCCGATCGCGGCGCCGCCTGACTGCACGCAAGAGCCCGCTCAACAACCCACTACGGCTGCTTTGGGGTCGAGAAGAGCGCCTGAAGACAGCTCGGTTCCGCTCTTCGGCAGTGGCCGACAATGTGTACGGATGCGACACCCGACCGCATGCAAGGATGGCGAGATAGCTGCCGATCTGCTGGTTATTGTAGGTGACGTGGCAGTACCGCAGTGTGTCGAGAACCTCGTCCGCCGTTGCCATCCCGTCGGCGTATCGCTCCGCCACCATGACGGCCTTCCGAACCGGATCATCCCGGAGTACATCCCACACGTCGCGGCAGCATGCGACCGTGAATAGCCGCACCTTGCGCTCGGACGGCGGCGGGCCGCGTTCGAGCGCCCGCGACAGGATCGGGAATGTCGGCCAGGGCTGTGCCACGACCGCGCTCCGGGTCACTCAACGTACTGCTTGTCCGCCGAGCACGTCGAGGAGCAAGCGGTACAGCACCTCGGGGCCGTCGTCCTCGGGCTTGAGGCGGAGGTACAGGCTCTTCTCGTCCACCACCTTCACCCGGCCGCGGCCGAACACCGACAGCTGCTCCGCCAGCTTCCGCGAGCGGTAGCTGAACACCAGGTCCGGGCCGTCGCGGTGGACGCCGGCGATCTGCCAGCGCACGCACAACAGCCGCACCTCCGTCGCCCGCAGCAGCCACTCGACCGGGTCCGGCGGCGGGCCGTAGCGGTCGCGCAGCTCCTGGCGGAAGTCGGCGAGGCGGTCCGGGTCGCGGAGGCGCGCCAGACGGCGGTAGACTTCGATGCGGAGCTTCTGCCCGGGGACGTAATCGCGCGGCAGGAATGCCGGCCACGGCAGGTCGACGTTCACCTCGACGGCTTCCTTCGGCGGCTGCTGCTTCAGCGCCCGCACCGCGTTTTCGAGCAGCTGGCAGTAGAGCTCGTAGCCGATCGCCGCAATGTGCCCGCTCTGCTCCGACCCGAGGATGTTCCCGGCGCCGCGGATTTCGAGGTCGCGCATGGCGATCTTGAACCCGGCGCCCAGCTCGGTGAACTCCTCGATCGCCTTCAGCCGTTTCTGGGCGTTCGGCGTCACCAGCTTCAGCGGGTTCACGATCAGGTACGCGTACGCCCGCACCCGCTGGCGCCCGACCCGCCCGCGGAGCTGGTGCAGGTCGGCGAGGCCGTACGTGTCGGCGTCGTCGATGATCATGGTGTTGGCGTTCGGGATGTCGAGCCCGCTCTCGATGATCGTCGTGGCGACGAGGATGTCCGCCTCCTTGCGCACGAACTTCACCATCGCCGATTCCAGCTCGTCGGCGCCCATCTGCCCGTGGCCGACGACGATCTTCGCCTCGGGCACGAGCGCCAGCACCTTCGCCGCGACCTCGTGGATGTCGAACACGCGGTTGTGGACGAAGTACACCTGCCCGCCGCGCGTCATCTCGCGGAGGATGGCGTGGCGCAGCAGCTGGTCGTCCCAGCGGATGATCCGCGTCTCGACCGGCTGGCGCTCGGGCGGCGGCGTCTCCAGGTTCGAGATCTCGCGGATACCGAGCAGCGCGGAATGCAGCGTGCGCGGGATCGGCGTCGCGGTCATCGTTAGGACATGCACCGTCGCTCGCAGCCGCTTCAATCGCTCCTTGTGCTCGACGCCGAAACGCTGCTCCTCGTCGATGACGACGAGGCCCAGATCCTTGAATTTCACGTCCTTCGACAACAGCCGGTGCGTGCCGACGACCACGTCGATCTCGCCGACCCCGAGGCGCTTCAGCACGTCCTTCGTGGAGCCGTGCGACTTGAACCGGTTCACCACGCCGACGGCGAACGGGTACTCGGCGAAGCGCTGCGTGAACGTGCGGTAGTGCTGCTCGGCGAGCACTGTCGTCGGCACCAGGATCGCCACCTGCTTGCCGCCGTCCACGGCCTTGAACGCGGCGCGGATGGCGACCTCCGTCTTGCCGTAGCCCACGTCGCCGCAGATGAGCCGGTCCATCGGCTTCGGCCTGGTCAAATCACCCTTCGTCTCCTGGATGGCGGCGAGCTGGTCGGGCGTTTCCTGGTACGGGAACGCCGCCTCGAATTCGGTCTGCCACTCCGAGTCCGGCGGGAGCGGCTCGGCGGCGACGGCCTGGCGGACCGCCTGGAGCTGGATCATGTCCGCGGCCATGTCGCGGACCGCCTCGCTCACCTTGTCCTTCTTCCGCCCCCACGCCGACCCGCCCAGCTTCGACAGCTCCGGCTCCGTCACCTGCCCGCCGACGTACTTCTGCACCAGGTCGATCCGCGACGCCGGCACGTACAGCATCACCCCGTCGCGGAACTCCAGCACCAGGTTCTCTTCCTGGGCCTCGTCGTTCGTCCCTCGTCCGTCGTCATTCGGGGGGCCGTTCGCGCTGTCCGCGTCCCCGGATGACGACGGACGAATGACGACGGACGACCGGGCCAGCATCGTCATGCCGCGGAACCGGGCGATGCCGTGGGCGACGTGGACGACGTAGTCGCCGTCGTTGAGTTCGAGGAAGGTGTCGATCGCCCGGCCTTCGAGGCGGCGGCTCGACCCCTTCGCGGTCGGCGGCTTGACGCCGTGCGGTAGCTGGTCCTTGTGGAAGAGCTCGTGGCTGCCGAGCACGACCACGCCGGCCTCGACGAGGCGGAACCCGGCGCGGACGTGGCCGGTGACGAGGCGGAGGCGGTCCGTCTCGGCGAGGCGCCCGGCCTTCAGCACGTCGGTGAGGCGGTGGCACTCGGCGTCGGTCTGGCAGGCGATCAGGACGCGCGTCGTGTCGGCGGAGGCCACGGCGTCGAGCTCGTCGCGCACGCGCTGCACATTCCCGCTGAACCGCTCGACCGACTCGACCCGCAGGTGGACCGCCGCCTCGACGCCCGGCCGCGGCAGCGCCGACACCGCCACCGTCGGCAGCTTTAGGAGGTTGGCGAACGTGCCGTCCGCGGTGAACAGCCCGACACGGTCGCCGACGCGATCCAGGAACAGTTTCGCCTGCTCCTTCAGGTCACCGGGCTCGACCAGCGCGACGACCGAGGTTGCGGGAAGGTGGTCGGTGAAGAAGCCGCGCTCCGGGCGGCCGCCGGTGTCGCCCCCGACGGGGAGTAGCGTCAGCGCGGACTTGCTGTCGAGGCTGCGCTGCGAGCCGGCCGAGAACGTGCGCAGCGATTCCAGCTCGTCGCCGAAGAATTCGAGCCGCACCGGGTCGGGGCTGTCCGGCGGGTACACGTCGAGGATGCCACCCCGGCGGCCGAACTCGCCGGGGTACTCCACCGCCTCCACCCGCTTGTACCCGTTCGCCACCAGCCAGCCGACGAGTTCGTCCGGGTCGATCACCTCGCCAACTGCGAGCTTTTTGCCCCGCGCGGCGAGGTCGGCGCGCGGCGGCACGGGCTGCACCAGCGCCGCGATCGTACAGGCCACCAACCGTGGCGGGTCGAGCGCGAGCTGCTGGAGGAGGCGCAGTCGCGCCGTGGTGGCGGGGTCGAGCTTCCCCTGGTGCGTCGGTGGCGGCCAGGTTTCCCAGGCGTCGAACACGGCTGGGCGGGCGCCGGCGAACGTCGCCAGGTCTTCGACCCACGGGTCCAGGTCCGCCGGCGACGCTACGACGGCGACGACCGTGGCCGGCGAATCGGCGGCGAGCGCGGCGACGGCGAGGGCGGCGGCCGAGCCCCAGGCGCCGTCGATGGTGCCGCTGCGGTCGGCGGCGAGCGCGGCGCGCAGCCCCGCCCAGCCCTCGGCCGCGTGGAGCGTGCGGGGCAGGTGCGCGAGTCCGTCCGTCACCGCCGGCGCCGCGCCGGCCGTGGTCGCCATGTCGAAGTCATCTCCGGGGTCGCAGCAAGGATTATAGGCCGCCCGGACCCGGGGCCGGATTTGCAGCCGACGTGCCGGACTCGGGGCGGAACCGCTCCTCCGCCCACGGGTCGCCGCGCATGTGGTAGCCGCCGTGCTCCCAGCTCTCCCAGAAGCCGGGGCGGTCGTCGGTCATGAACTCGATGCCGCGCACCCACTTCGCACTCTTCCAGGCGTACAGCCGCGGGACGACGAGTCGCACCGGGTAGCCGTGGTCGGGCGTCAGGTCGGCGCCGTCGTGGCGCAGCGCGAACAGGGCGTCGTCGGCGAAGAAGTCCGCGACCGGCAGGTTCGTGCTGAACCCGTACTCGCCGTGGACCATCACGAACTTCGCGTCCGCGCTCACGGCGACGTGCTTCAGCAACTCCGTCGTCGCCACGCCCTCCCACAGGTTGTTCAACTTCGACCAGCGGGTGACGCAGTGCATGTCGGCGAACACCGCGACCCGTGGTAGCGCCGAGAACTCCGCCCAACTGAACCGCTTGATCCTGTCCACGAGCGGGATCGGGAAGACGGTGAAGTCCCACGTCGCGGGGTCGAACGGCGGCACCGCGCCGGCGTGCAGCACCGGCCACTTCCGCGTCAGCACCTGCCGCGGCGGCAGGCGGTCGTCGCGGCGGGTGTCGGGGGAGATGATGGGATCCATGAAGTTATCAGTAATCAGTTGTCAGTTCTCAGTCAGCACCAGAAGCCGAAGCCAGTCCCCGCGCCCGTCCGATTCCAACTGACAACTGAAACTGACCACTCTCAGTAGTGTGCCCCACTCCGCCGCACGTGTGTCGCCGGGCGGGCCTCGTGGTGGACGGTGCCGCCGACCACGGTGCCGATGACCAGAACGTGGTCGCCGACCTCGTGGCGGGCGGCGACCGTGCAGGCGATGTGGGCGTGGGCGGCGGTCAGAACCGGGGCACCGTTGGCCGTGCGGGCGACCTCCACGCCGTCGAACGCAGGTTGCTCGGGGGCGAACCCCTTGCCGAAGTGGGCGACCAGTTTCTTCTCACCTTCGCCGATTACGTTAATCGTGAACGCCGCACCGTCGGCCAGCGTCGGGAGTACCCAGCGGTCCTTCGCCACCGCCGCCGACACCCGCGGTGGGGTGAATGAGCACTGCTGCACCCAACTGGCGAGCATCCCGGTTTCACGTCCGTCGGCCGACACCGTCAGTACAAACAAGCCGCTCGGAATCCGCCCCAGGGCCGCCATCGCCGCGTCGATCATCTCCGCCTCCGTGACGTAAGTCCCATCCTAGCAATAGACCCGGCGCTGGCCCACGCCCGTCGCGGCTTGGCTCTCCGTGGCCCAGGACGAAGAGGCACACGCCGTCCCAAAAGCAACTATTGGTATGGTGGAAAACTCATAATGCCGACGCCGCCCGCCGGAATCACCCGATTCCCCCGCCGTTCCCGCGGGTCCGGTTCAACCCAGCTTACCCCGGGGGTCGATATTCCCGTTACACGCCGCCGCCGTCCCACCGTCTTCGC
Organism: bacterium; assembly: GCA_017308215.1. Lineage (GTDB taxonomy): Bacteria > Planctomycetota > Planctomycetia > Gemmatales > Gemmataceae > Urbifossiella. Next base: position 12,045 of record JAFKFQ010000390.1, read on the forward strand.
TCGGGTGACTACCGATGCCCCAACCGGACCGCCTGTCGTTCGCCCGGACTGTTCGCGGGGTCGCGCTGCTCCTCCTGCTGGCCGGGTTCGCCGCCGGGTGCAACCGCCAGCACTACCGGCAGCGCGCCGACAAGGACGTGGAAGGCATCATCACGCAGAAGAACATCTTCCCGGCGTGGCAAGTCAAGAACTTCCACGCCTACCCGCACCCGGACGCCCGCTTCGCCGACCCGTCTAACCCCGACCGCCCGCCGTATCCACCCGACGACTACGCCGCGCGGCTGCTCAGCCCGAACCCGCAACACCCGACGAAGCGGTCGGGCGCCGGGCGGTTCGAGGGGCGCGGCTACCTCGACTACCTCGGCACCTGGGACAGCGCCAACCGCGCCAGTGACCCGCCACCGGTCCCGCCCGCGAAGGACGCGCCCGAAAAACTGCCGCCACCGAAGGCCGAGCCGTCCGTCCGCGCGGCGCGCCCGGCGTGGGAGCCGCGGTACGGGCCGCGCGTCGACCCGTCGAAGGCGTGGCGGACGCCGGTCGGTGAGTCCGGGCTCGTGGTCGTCGCCGGCGAGATGCAGGACGGGGACAAGACCGTCCCGACCGTCCTCCTCGTCCCCGGGGGGCAGCAAACAGACCCGGCGGCGCCGAAGGCCGGCGCGGCGGGGAAGGGCGACGGCCCCGTCGGCTACGTCGCCACCGGCGACGCCGCGGAGAGCGTGCTCAAGGTGCTGGCGAGCCAGCAGCAGGGCTACCGGATCACGCTCGGACAGGCGGTCGAGCTCGGGATCATGAACGCCCGCGAGTTCCAGGACCGCCGCGAAGACCTGTACCTCGCCGCGCTCCCGGTCACCGCCGAGCGGTTCAGCTTCGCCGCCCAGGGCTTCTTCACCGAGACCGCCGCCCTCGACTGGGCCGGGCGCCTGCTCGGCCGGAACCCGCAGCAGTCTGGCGTGTTTGACACCGAAACCGGTATCGGCAAGCTGTTCCCCACCGGGGCGCTGCTGGCCGTGCGGTTGGCCAATCAGGTCGTCGTGGACCTCACCGGCGACCGGCCGACGACGACGCTCTCGAACCTGTCGCTGAGCCTGTCGCAGCCGTTCCTCCGCGGCGGCGGGTACGCGGTCACGATGGAGCCGCTGACACAGGCCGAGCGGAACATGGTCTACGCCATCCGCTCCTACGCCCGCTTCCGCAAGCTGTTCTACGTCGCCGTCGTCGCCGGCGGCGGGTACACGAACAACCCCTACGGCCTCCAGGGGTTGTCGGTGAACCTCGGCCGCGGCATCGGCGGCAACCTCACGGCCCCGTCGGTCGGCTACCTCCAGTTGCTCCTCCAGGCGGCGGTCATCGCCAACCAGCGGCAGAACGTGGACGCGCTCGAACAACTCCTCCGGCTGTACGAGGCGTTCCGCGAGGGCGGACAGCAGTCCGACCTCCAGGTCGGGCAGGTCGAGATCCAGCTGCTCCAGGGCCGCAACCAGTTGCTCGGACAGAGTTCCGCCGGGGCCAACAGCGGCCAGGGCGGGGGCGGCACCAACGGCGGCGTCCGCGGCTACCTCGACTCGCTCGACCAGTTCAAGCTCCAACTCGGGCTGCCGATGACCGTGGGGCTCGAACTCGACAACACGCCGCTGGGGCCGATCCAGCAGCAGTTGAAGCGGTTCGAGGCGGTCTACGCCGACCTCCGCGACGTGGAGGCGGCCGCCCGGCGGTTCGACCCGGCGACGCCCGCGGCACAGTTCCGCGGCCGGTGGCGGCAGATCCTGACCGAGGCTCCGCTCGTGAAGGGGACGGACTTCGCGGCGAAATTGCCGAATCGGTGGGCGGCCTGGGAGCGTCTACCAGCAGAGGCGTTCAAGAAGAAGCAGGCCGCGCTCGCGGAGGAGCGGCGGCTGCTGTTCGACCGCCGCGCCGAGCGGCTCTCGAAGCAGATCCCCGAGCCGGAGGCCGAGACGGCCCGGTCGGTCGAGATCGAGAACGAGCTCGGCCTGGCGGAATTCGAGCGGGCGGTGCTGACCTACGAGGCGCAGCCGTGGGCGAACCTCCAGGGGCCGGCCCGGGCGGCGGCGCAGGCGGCCATCTTCCGGGACGCGTTCAACGGGTTCTACCAGTTGGTCCTTGAGGCGCGGAACGAACGGTTGGAGCGAATCCGCCGGATGTGGCCGCAACTCCCGGGGGTGGGGGTGGACGGGACGGACCTCGTGGCCGGGACGGCGGACGATGCGTACACGGCGGCGATGCAGGCGGCGCTGTCGCAGCGGTTGGACCTGATGAACGCCCGCGGGCTGGTGGTGGACGCGTGGCGCCAAATTAAGGTGACGGCGAACGCCTTGCAGGGGGTACTGGACGTCCAGTACAATCTTGACTCAAGCACCCCACCCGGCGGCGCCAACCCGGTCGCGTTCTCCGGGGCGCGGACCAACCACAACCTGACATTCCGGGCGGAACTCCCGCTCGTCCGGCGGGTCGAGAGGAATAATTACCGGGCGGCGCTGATCGGCTACCAGCGGCAGCGGCGGACCCTCCAGGCGTTCGAGGACAACATCGCGAACGACGTGCGGGCCGACGTCCGCGAGCTGCGGACGATCGCGGAGCTGTACCGCGTTCAGCAGCGTCTCATCGAACTCGGGTATTCTCAGGTGGACAACGCCCAGGCGGTCCTACTCGCACCGCCGGCCCCGGGCGCCCAGAGCACCGCCGGCGACGCCGCCGCCCTGACCCAGCAGGTGCTCAACGCCCAGCAGCAGTTGGTGAACGCTCAGAACACGCTGTACACCATCTGGGTCAACTATCAGGTTTCCCGGATGGCCCTGTACGCGGACACGGAACTTCTTCAGATCGACGAGAGCGGGGGGTGGATCGATGAGCGCGCACCCGGAACTGACGAACCCGGCCGACCCGATGCCGGCCCACGCCCTGAACGGCTCCCACAGCCCGGCCCCGCTCCTGCCCCCCAGCAGTAGCACCGGCCCCAAGACCCTCCCCGGCCGCGGCGCCCCGCGCGGCTGGGCGGGGCTCGTCGTCGGCCTCGTCGGCCTTCTCGCGCTCGGCGGCGGTGTCGCCGCCTTCGTCCTCACCCGCCCGCCGGCCGCCCGGGCCGACATCCTCCTCCACACGGTCAAGAAGGAGTCGCTGAACGTCACCGTCACCGAGAAGGGGCAGGTGGAGTCGGCCGACAACAAGGACGTGGTGTGCAAGGTGCGCGCCGGCAGCAAGGGGTACGCCAGCACCATCAACTGGGTGATCGAGGACGGCGCCCGGGTCGAGCCCGGGCAACTGGTGATGATCCTCGACGACTCGGCCCTCCAGGACTCGGCCCGCGCCCAGCGGATCGCCTTGGACCAGGCCTACGCCGCCAAGGTGAAGGCCGAGAAGGACTACGAGATCACCATCAAGGAGAACAAGCGGCAGATCGACGAGGCGGCCAACGCCCTGAGCGTGGCCGAGATCGAGCTGCGCAAGTTCGTCGGCCTCGCGTTCGACCCGGACCAGACGGCCCTGTCCGCGGCCACCGGCGTGGCGGCGGCGTTGGTGGAGGGCGGCGACTACAAGCGGCAGGTGGACGACCTGACCGGGAAGGTACGCCTCGCCGAGAGCGACGTGCAACAGAACCAGGAGCGCGCCGCCTGGGCCGAGCGGATGGTCCGACAGAAGTACATGAGCTCCGCCCAGTCCCAGGCCGAGCAGAGCCGCCTCCAGAGCTCGATCGAGAACTTCCGCAGCCTCAGCCGCCAGAAGGACCTCCTGCTCCAGTACGACCGGGCCAAACTCCAGACCGACCTCCGCAGCAAGATGGACAACGCCGGCGGGCTGCTCGACCAGAAGGTGCTGGAGGCCGACGCCAAGAGCGTCCAGGCCGAGATCGAGCGGAAGACCAAGCGGTCGATCCACGGCCAGGAGGAGGAGAAGCTGAAGGAGATCGAGGACCAGATCAAGGAGTGCCGGATCTACGCCTCGCAGGGCGGGCTGGTGGTGTACTTCAAGAACGAGTCCAGCCGGTTCAACAACAGCCAGCAGGGGCTGATCGAGCAGGGGGCGCAGGTGAAGGAGGGGCAGAAGCTCCTCCGCATCCCGAACCTTGACAAGATGCAGGTGAACACCAAGGTCCACGAGGCGATGGTGTCGCGGATCAAGGGCGACATCCGGGTGAGCACCGGCCTCGTCACCCAGATGCGGGCCGGGATGCTGGCCCTGCCGGACCCGTTCCACCGGCTCGTCAGCCAGCACGAGGACTACGTCGGCGAGGTCCGCGACCGCTACCGCGACCACGAGTACCGGACCGCCCGTAAGGGCCAGCGGGCGACCATCCGGGTGGACGCCTTCCCGGACCAGACCTTCGCCGGCCGCGTACGCATGGTCGCCGGCGTCGCCAGCCAGACCGACTCGTGGGTGTCGGACGTGAAGGTGTACCAGACGCTCGTCCAGATCGACGACGCGGTGTCCGGGCTGAAGCCCGACATGACGGCCGAGGTGGTGATCCACATCGAGGGGTTGAAGGACGTGCTGACGGTCCCGCTGCAGGCGGTGGTCGGCGGCGCCGAACTCGGGGCGAAGCGGAAGCTGTTCGTCCGCACCCCGACCGGGTACGACGAGCGCGAGGTGGCGCTCGGGCTGCTGAACGACCGCGTGGTCGAGGTCCGCGAGGGGCTGGCCGAGGGCGACGAGGTGGTGATCAACCCGCGCGTCCTGCTCGGCGACAACCGGACCCGCACGGGCATCGGCGCCGGCAACGGCAATGGGGCCGATGGCGGGAAAGGCGAGGGCGGCGGGAAGGGTGAAGGTGGCGGGAAGGGCGGCGGCGAGAAGAAGGCGTTCGACCCGTCGCGCAAGAAGGGTGGCGGTTCGGGCGGTGGCGGCCCGGGCGGCGGCGGTCAGCCTCAGTAACAGCGACTCGAACGCCGGGGGACGGCCGTCCCCCGCTTCGCCCACCCCACCCGACCCCTCCCCGCGCCCGACCCACTCAACATGCCAGCGATCGTTCGCATCGTCGATCTGGTCAAGAACTACTACATGGGGACGCAGACGGTTCACGTCCTCAAGGGGCTGAACCTCACGTTCGAGGAGGGCGACTTCGTCGCGCTCATGGGGCCGTCCGGGTCGGGCAAGAGCACGCTGCTGAACGTCCTCGGCTGCCTCGACCGGCCGACCAGCGGCAGCTACTTCCTCGGCGACGTGGACGTGGCGCAGATGTCCGACGACCAGCTCTCGGAGGTCCGTAGCACGTACCTCGGGTTCATCTTCCAGTCGTACAACCTGCTGCCGCAGTACACGGTGGTGGAGAACGTCGAACTGCCGCTGCTGTACCAGGGGATCAAACTCGACGAGAAGACGAAGGCCCGGTGCGTCGCGCTGGCGGAGATGGTCGGCCTCGCCGAGCGCCTCGACCACCGGCCGCTACAACTGTCGGGCGGCCAGCAGCAGCGCGTGGCGATCGCCCGGAGCCTGGTGAACGACCCGCACCTGATCCTCGGCGACGAGCCGACTGGTAACTTGGACACGAAGACGAGCGTCGAGATCATGCAGATGCTGCGCGAGCTGAACCGCTCGGGCAAGACGATCATCATGGTGACGCACGAGAACGACATCGCCGAGTGGGCGCGCCGGGTGGTGCGCCTCCGCGACGGCCGGGTCGAGTCCGACACCCGCAACGACACCCGGATGGTGATGGAGATGGGCCGGTAGTTGGTTCCACCCCGCGCTCCGAATCCCGCACTCCGCACCCCGCACCGCACCATGAACGCCTACCTCCAGCTCTCGCCGACGAACCCCGCGCTGATCGGGCTCGTGGTCCTGCTCGTGTGCGGGCTCGGCGCGTGGCTGGTCGTCACCGGCCGTATCCTCACCGGCGGCGGGGCGGCCAAGGTCCGCCGCAGCGTGTCGCTGGCGGTCAAGAGCCTGTGGCTCCACAAGTTGCGGTCGTTCCTGTCGGTCCTCGGCATCATCATCGGCACCAGCGCCGTCATCTCGCTCATGGCGTTCGGCGAGGGGTCGATGCAGGACGCGCTGGCCGACATCAAGCGGCAGGGGGCGACGAACATCATCGTCCGCAGCGTCAAGCCGCCGGACGACTCGGCCACCGCCAACCGCTCGTTCGTCACCAGTTACGGGCTGAACGCGAAGGACCTGAGCCGGTTCAGCACGTTCGGCGACGCCATCAGTCGAATGGTGCCGATCCGCGTGCAGCCGACCGAGGCGCGGTACCTCGAGCGCATGTCGAACGCCCGGGTCATCGCCACGGTGCCGGGGTACGCCGAGGTGAACCAGCTCGAAATGTCCCGCGGCCGGTTCCTGGTCGAGGCCGACGACCACGAGATCAAGAACGTGTGCGTCCTCGGGTCGGAGATCGCCGACAAGCTGTTCCCGACCGAAGACCCGATGGACAACTCGGTGATCCTGCGGTCGATGAGGTTCACCGTGGTCGGCGTGGTGAAGGAGCGGATGCCGACCGGCGGGTCGGGCGGGAGCCAGGCGGCGGAGGAGTACAACCGCGACATCTACATCCCGTTCCGCACCAGCCTCGCCCGGTTCGGCGAGATCATCTTCACCCGCAGCAGCGGGTCGCGCAGCGCCGAGAAGGTGAACATCAGCCAGGTGACGCTGACGGTGGACGCCGAGGTGGACAGCCCGACCGGGCGGCTGAAGGTGCAGGCGGTCGGCGACGAGATCAAGCGGATGCTGGACAAGGACCACTACAAGCGCGACACCGCGGTGACCGTGCCGCTCGACCGGCTGGAGGAGGCCGAGCGGGCGCAGAACCGGTTCACCAACCTGCTCGTGCTGATCGCGTCGATCTCGCTGGTGGTCGGCGGCATCGGGATCATGAACATCATGCTCGCCACGGTGACCGAGCGGACGCGCGAGATCGGCATCCGCCGCGCCCTCGGGGCGAAGCGGCGCGACATCACCATGCAGTTCCTCGTGGAAGCCGTGGTGCAGACGACCGTCGGCGGGCTGTGCGGCGTGCTGCTGGGGCTGGGGATGGTGTTCACCGTGCCGGTGGTGTGGAAGCTGATCGCGGGCAGCGCGCTGCCCGCGAAGGTCCACGTGCCGAGCATCTTCCTGTCGCTGTTCGTGTCGATCGGGGTGGGGGTGCTGTTCGGGTGGTATCCCGCCCAGCGCGCCGCCCGGCTCGACCCGATCGAGGCGCTGCGGCACGACTAGCGGTGTGAGTGCGAGTGCGAGCGAAAGCCGGGGGACGGCCGTCCCCCGGCTTTCGGCGCTCTGGGAGTTGCAAATGGCACGTCAGTCCGACAACCGCTTTCGCCCCGGCTGGACCGCGTCTGTCCCCGACCACGTCGTCGCGCTGGCGTGGAGCCCGGACGGGAACTTCCTCGCCGTCGCCGCGGTCAGCGGGCCGGTCGCGGTGTTCTTCGACGACGGGAAGCCGTTCCACCAGCTCGCCGGGCACTCGTTCGGCACCGCCGCCGTGGCGTGGCACCCGAGCGGCGCGTTCCTCGCCACCGCCGGGCAGGACGGGAAGGTCCGCCTCTGGGATGCGGCAGTTGGGGTCGAGGTCCACGCGCTCGACGCCGGGGCCGAGTGGGTCGAGAAGCTGGCGTGGCACCCGTCAGAACCCCTCCTCGCCGCCGCGGCCGGGAAGACGGCTCGTGTGTGGGATCTCGGCGGCAACCTCCTCTTCACCACGCCGCCGCAGGCCGGCACGGTGACGGACATCGGCTGGCGGCCGGGCACGACACAGCTCGCGGTTCTCGGATACGGCGCGGCGAACGTGTACGACGTGGCGGCGGGCGGGGCGGTGGCACACGTCTTCGCGTGGAAGGGCTCGCCGCTCGCGCTGGCGTGGAGCCCGGACGGCAAGGTACTCGCCCACGGCAACCAGGACGCGACGGTCCACTTCTGGTACGCCGACTCGGGGCGCGACTTGCAGATGTGGGGCTACCCGTCGAAGGTGCGGGAGCTGGCGTGGGATCCGACCGGTCGGTTCCTCGCCACCGGCGGCGGGCCGCTGGTGTGCGTGTGGGACTGCGGCGGCCCGAAAGGGCCGGAGGGCTCGAAGCCACAGATGCTCGAAGGCCCGGAGGACATGGTGACGGCGGTGGCATACCAGCAGCGCGGCTATCTCGTCGCCGCGACGGCCCGCGACGGCCGGGTGGTGCTGTGGCAGCCGGCGAACAAGAAGGCGCCGAAGGTCGGCGAGTACCGCTTCAAAGATATCGAGGCGACGGCGTTGGCGTGGTCGCCCGACGACAAGCTGCTGGCGGTCGGAGGCGGGGATGGCACCGTCGCGGTGCTGCGGGTCGGCTGAGCACGGCCGGTGCGCGGCGACTTGCTCCCGCGGGGAGAGGACGAGTGACGCGGCTCAGCTGTCGTAGTACAGCGTGAACTCGTAGGGGTGGGGCCGCACGCGGACGGCGGCGACCTCCTCCTCGCGCTTGTACCGCACCCACGTCTCGATCACGTCCTCGGTGAACACCCCGCCCTGCAACAGGAACTCGTGGTCGCGCTCCAGCGCCGTCAGTGCCTCGTCGAGCGTCGCCGGCATCCGCGACAGATCCTTCAACTCCTCCGGCGGCATGTCGTAGATGTCCTTGTCCAGCGGCGGGCCGGGGTGCGTCTTGTTGCGCACGCCGTCGAGCATCGCCATCAGCATCCCGCTGAACGCCAGGTACGGGTTCGCCGCCCCGTCCGGTACGCGGTACTCCAGCCGCTTCGACTTGGCCCGCGCCGAGTACACCGGGATGCGCACCGCCGCCGACCGGTTGCGCTGGCTGTACGCCAGGTTCACCGGCGCCTCGAACCCGGGCACGAGGCGCTTGTAGCTGTTCGTCGTCGGGTTGGTGATCGCCGCCAGCGCCGGGGCGTGCTTGAGTAACCCGCCGAGGGCGTACATCGCGGCGTCGCTCAGGTTCGAGTAGTCCGACCCGGCGAACAGGTTGGTGCCGTTCTTCCACAGGCTGACGTGGACGTGCATCCCACTGCCGTAGTCGTCGAACAACGGCTTGGGCATGAACGTCGCCGTCCTGCCGTGCCTGCGGGCGACGTTCTTTACCACGTACTTGTACTTCAGCACCGCGTCGGCGGCGCTTACCAAGTCGTCATAACGGACGTTGATCGCCGACTGCCCGGCCGTCGCCTTCTGGTGGTGGTGGCTCTCCACCGTCAGCCCGCACTCCTCCATCGCCAGCATCATCTCGCTGCGCAGGTCGTGCGTCGCGTCGGTCGGCGGGCACGGGAAGTAGCCCTGGCGGTACGGCACCTTGTACCCGAGGTTCGGCCGCTCGCGGCGGCCGGTGTTCCACGCCGCCTCGGCGCTGTCGAGTGTGTAGAAGGCCGAGTGCGTCGTCTGGTCGAAGCGCACGTCGTCGAACACGAAGAACTCCAGCGACGGGCCGAACATCGCGGCGTCGGCAGTGCCGGTGCTCTTCATGTAGTTGACCGCCTTCCGCGCCACGTTCCGCGGGTCTTTGCTGTAGTCCTCCTTCGTGAGCGGGTCTTGAATGTTGCACAGCATCGCCAGCGTCACGTCTTTGGCGAACGGGTCGATGAACAGCGTTTCCGGCTGCGGGACGAGGAGCATGTCGGACTCGTTGATCGGCATCCACCCGCGGAGGCTGGAGCCGTCGAACCCGATGCCGTCCTCGAACACGTCTTCCGTCAGCGCCCCGGCGGGGACGGTGAAGTGCTTCCACAACCCGGGGAAGTCCATGAACCGCAGGTCGACGGCCTTCACCTCGCGCTCGCGGAGGAAGGCCAGGACTTCGCGGGGGCTCCGGGCGGGGTCGCGGGTCGGCACGGGATCTGTCCCTGGTCTCGAAGGAGAGGGAGTGGGGGCGGCGCGTGCGGGGGAGAGGGGGCCGTGCGTCCCGGGTGTTATAGGGACGCTCAGCGCGGCCGCATCAGCGCTCGCACGACCAGAATCGCCACGAGCGGCACGAGCAGCAGTTCGGGCGTGTGCAGCGCCCAGCGCCACGCCGCCCGCAGCCGGCGCCAGCCGGCCCGGTGGGCGCGGCCCTGCGCCGACACGCGGCGCAGCCAGGCGTACTCGCGGCGCAGCGCGTCGCGGCCGCGGCGCCAGTCGGCGGCGAGCGCCACACGCTGGTCCGGCAACAGGCGGCGGAACGTGTCGAGGACGAGCGGGTGCCGCACGACCGCGGCGGCAACGCCGCCCGGTCCGCCGACCCCGCCCATCACGCCTTGCACCGGCGGCAGCAGCGGGCGGAGTTCGCGGACGGCTTCGAGCAGCAGCATCACGCGCGAGGGCGTGTCGGCGGGGTCGTCCGGGTCACCCAGGATCAGACCGACCGCGTCCCACCCCCGCCCGGCGCGCCGCACTGCCGCGAGCCGGCGATACACCCAGCGCCGGCCGGGCTCGGCGGGAGGGTGCGGTCGCTCGTCCGCGGGCGGCAGTTCGACCAGCCCTGGCGGGAGTTCCACCACCTCGAACGGCGGCGTCACCGGCCGCGGCGGCGGGGCGTCCTCGACGAGCTCGTAGGTGGGCGGCGGGGGCGGTGCCTCGGTGAACGCGATCAGCGCCTGCGCCAGCCGCGTCATCCCCTCGGTGACGAGCTCGGGGTGAACGAGCTGGTGCGGGCGGAGGCGGTCCATCCGGTCGAGTGCCCGCGCCTCGGCGTCGGCGGGGTCGGCGGGGCCGGGCGGGAGGCCGAGAAGGGTGTGCGGGGCCGGCGGCCACCCGGCGTTTTCGGGAAGGTCGAGCCAGGAGCGGAGAAGGGCAAGGTCCACGGGACGCCCGAATGACGAAGGACGAATGACCCACCAATGACGAAGGAAGACCCGATCCGCCTTCCTTCGTCATTGGTGGGTCATTGGTGGGTCATTCGTCATTTCCCGGTTAGTCCGAGCCGCCGAGCGTGTTGATCGCCTCGGTGACGGTGTCGTACAGCGCCCAGTGGTTGTCGAGGTTGGTGATCCGCAGGAGCTCGCGGATGTTCGGGTTCACCCCCGCCAGCACCAGTTCGCTGCCGCGGTCCGCGCAGACGTGGTGGCAGCGCAACAGGAAGGTGATGAACGCCGACCCGAAGTAGCGGACCGCCGACAGGTCCACGACGATCTGCCCCGGCGGGTCGGCCTTGAGCGGCGCGAGGACGAGTTGTGCGGCCGGCTCCAGCAGCGTCTCCGGCAGGTGCTCGACCTGGGGCGACGGGACGACGACGGCGATGTCGCCGTGCCGCCGCACCTGGAAGAACTCGTTGGCGAGGTCCGCGTCGGACGCCATGCGGTTCCCATCCTTCGTTGGGCGACAGCGCCCCAGCCTACCCCCGCCGGCGGGGCGAATCAAGCGCACGACGGTTGCCCGTCGGCCCGCCGGGGAGAGAATGTCCATTCGCCTCCACTCTGTCTGTACGGGGCAGGTCATGCGCCGGTTCAGCCTCGCCTTCTCCCTGGCGGCTCTCGGCATGGTCGGGTGCGTCGAGGGCGAGCAAACGTACACCCTCAACCCGGACGGCGGCGGGAAGGTCCGCATCGACGTGGTGATGACCCCGCCCGGGTTCTTCGACCTCGGCCCGCCGGGCCAGGAGCCGGACACGCTCGACGGGATGCGCCAGAAGGCGCTCCGCACCGTCCTCCAGTCGAAGGGCGTGGCGGCGTGGAAGGACGTGGCCGCCGGGTTCGCCACGGACGGCCGGTTCAAGTTCGCCGGGACCGCGTACTTCGACAAGCTCGACGACCTCGAGCTCAAGGGCACGATGACCGAGAAGGGGTTCACGCTCGCCCCAAGGCCGAAGGGCGGGCTGGTCTTCGGGCCGCGGGAGCACGGCCCCGACGGCTCACCCCTTCCCGAGCCCAGCCCGTTCGGCGGGAAGGAGCGGAAGACGCCCGACGAGTACAAGAAGATGCCGGACGCCGAGCTCGACGAGCACATCCTCGCCGACCGGGTGCGGTACCAGGCGGGCCGCCCGCTGATGCGCGCGACCCTCGCCGGGGTCAAGATGAAGACCACGTTCGTGCTCCCCGGGGCGGTGAAGGACGTGGCCGGGTTCAAGGCCGACGGGGCGAAGCTAGTGCTGGAGATGAGTGGCGACCAGATGCTCGCGGCGATGGACAAGCTGTTCGCAAAGCCGGACGCCGAGCTCCGCCCGCTCTACCGCACGCCGGGGGCGATCGACGCGGCGGCGGACGAGGCGCTCGGCCACCTCGGCGACGGGAAGTTCCGGGCAGCGGTGCCGGCGCCGGGCGGGCCGCAGTTCGACTACGCGGCGGAGGTGAAGGCGGCGCGGGCGGCGTACCCGGCGCTGCGGAAGGCGATGAAGCTACCGGACGACTTCCCGACGGCAACCCGCCGCCACCGCCGAAGGGGTTCCCGCCGCCGCCGCGGTAGCCGCCGGCGGTCCGGTTTTCGCTAAGATGACGGGCGGTTTTGGGGCGGTGGCACTCCCACCTGGAACCGCCCCGGCTACCGGTCCCGCCCGCGCCCGTCGCGCGGCCGCCCGGCGGCGCCCACCCACCCTCCATGAGTACCTCCCCGGGTCCGCAGGCGGAGCCGGCCAAGCACCATCACCACCACGAGTCGTTCTGGCTCTGGGTGATGTGCCTGACCGGCGTCGATTACTTCTCCACCCTCGGCTACCAGCCGTCGATCGCCGTCCAGAACGCCGGCCTGCTGGCGCCGCTGGCGACGGTCGTGCTCGTGCTGCTGACGCTGGCCGGCGCGCTGCCCGTTTACGCCTACGTCGCCGGGAAGTCGTTCACCGGCCAGGGCTCGATCGGGATGCTGGCGAAGCTCGTGTCCGGCTGGCCGGGGAAGCTGCTCGTGCTGGTGCTGCTCGGGTTCGCCGCCACCGGGTTCGTCATCACCAAGACGCTCTCGGCCGCGGACGCCGCCGTCCACCTCGTCGAGAACCCGAACTGGCCGTGGCGGCCGCCGGAGGGCACCGAGTCGCCCGGTCAGCTGATCGGCTTCACGATGCTCCTGCTGACGGCCCTGGGGGCGACGTTCCTGCGCGGGTTCCGCGAGGTCATCGGCATCGCCGCCGGGATCGTCGGCGTGTACCTGGCGCTGAACCTCGTCGTGGTCGGTGCCGGGATCGTCTACCTCGTCAAGCACCCCGACCTGTGGCACGCCTGGGTCGCGCGGCTGACGGCGGGCGAGTGGCACCTGCCGCACAACCCGCTTGGGGCCGGCGCCCCCGGCGGGTGGTTCGGGAAGGTCGCGGTGAGTCTGCTCCTGTTCCCGAAGCTGGCGCTCGGGCTGAGCGGGTTCGAGACCGGCGTGGCGGTGGCCGGAAACGTCCGCGGTAGACCGGACGACGACCCGGCGAAGCCGGTCGGGCGGATCGCCAACACCCGCAAGCTGCTCGCCGCCGCGGCGCTCATCATGAGTGTCTACCTGCTCGGCTCGTCGGTCGTCGTCAGCACTCTCATCCCGCCGGCCGAGATCACCCCGATCTCGGCCGGCGGCGGGTACCCGAAGGACGCCGCGGGGAAGGAACTACCGCACCCCGAGGACTGGCCGAAGCGACCCGCCGCGGGCCGCGCGCTGGCGTACGTCGCCCACGGCGAGGGGCCGACCGGGGCCGTCAGCCCGCTGTTCGGCTCGGTGTTCGGGTTCGTCTACGACCTGAGCACCATCGTCATCCTCTGGTTCGCCGGGGCGAGCGCGATGGTCGGGCTGCTGAACCTCGTCCCGAAGTACCTGCCGCGGTACGGCATGGCGCCCGAGACCTGCTCGTCACGTACGTCTTCAAGGCGAGCGTGGACGCCCAGGGCGGCGCCTACGCGACCGGCGTGCTGGTGCTCATCACCAGCGCGTGCGTCGCCGCCCTCATCGACGTGTGGCAGGGGCGCAGCGGCCCGTGGTACCGGCGGCTGTCGTGGCCGTTCGCGGCCATCACGGCGGTGTTCGTTTACACCACGATCGCCAACGAGGTCGAGAAGAACTTCCAGGGGCTCGTCATCTCGCTGTTCTTCATCGCCGCGATCCTGGTCACATCGTTCTGGTCACGGATCGCCCGTAGCCGCGAGCTGCGGTTCGGCGGGTTCCGGTTCGCCAACCCGGACGCGCAGTTCCTGTGGAACACCATCCTCCATCTGGAACTGACGATCCTCGTGCCGCACCGCCCGGGGCGGCGCAGCCTCGCCGATAAGGAGGCTCAAATCCGCGTCGAGCACCGCCTCCCGCCGGACCTGATGGTGGTGTTCGTGCAGGTCGAGCTGGCCGACGCGAGCGACTTCGAGAACGAGCCCGTGCTGGAGGTCGTGCAGGAGGAAGGGCGGTACATTATGCGCATCACCGGCGCCGCGTCGATCTCGCACACGCTGGCGGCGCTGGCGCTGGAAATGAGCAAAGTCGGCCGCCCGCCGGAGATCCACTTCGGGTGGACGGACGAGAGCCCGGTGAGCGGGACGCTCGGGTTCTTGCTGTTCGGCGAGGGGAACGTGCCGTGGATGGTCCGCGACCTGATTCGCCGGGCCGAGCCGGACGAGGCGTTGCGGCCGCTCATCATCATCGCGGGGACGGCCTGACACAGAGGTCAGACGGCAGAGGACAGAACGTAGTTGAGACCAGGAACGCCCGGCGATGGCATCGCCAGGCGTTTCACATGTTTGTGAGCCCCCCCGCCGCCCGGCGCGGGATAACCGGGTAGAACGCGTGGCGCGCCGGTCGCCCGCCCGGACGACAGTCCCCCGCGGCGCATCAGGTAATTCCGCCCCCTGAGCGGAGTTGCTCCAAAGCGGGGCATCGACATCGGAGTTCCACAACTCGGTGACCCAAGGGCCGGGCGGTACTCTCGTCCCCGGCGGCGACCCGTCATCAACCGTCATGTCGGCACTTCCGAACGCCGCCGAGTCACCACCGCCAGCCCGCACCGCCGGGCTGGTAGTCGCGGCACCACTCGTCCGAAACGCCCACGCGGCGGCCGTCGGCCGCGCGGTGAGGCGCGGTCCGGCGGTCGCCGGTGGGTGAGGTGTCGGGTTCCGGCGCGGTGCCCCAGCCGGCCGCTCGTGCCGCGGGGGTCACAGGGAGATCCCTGCTCGGTCGCCCGGACGACCGCCCCCGCGGACGCACCATGACAGTGCATCCCGCGCGGCAAACGGACTGGGGAGGAAGACACAGTCCGGGTGTGTGCGCCGAACCCGAAGCTCCTGCCGCGGTCCGGGCCGACAACAGGGACGGTGGGGCCACACCCGACACCTCGCCCCCAGTCTACCCGCCCCGTTGCCTGCCCACCCCACCCCGGGCGAGGCACGGCCGCCGCTTCGGGGCTCAAATCCCGAGTGCGTTCGCGGTCCACGACCCGGGTCAAGCACCCGACGTGGCGAACGACCGGCGTGAGCCGGCGGGTCGATCGTCCAGGCACCCGACGACCAACCGGCTGACCCGGCTCACGCCGGCCGTGCGCCCGACTCGACCTACTGGTGCGTCGATCGGTCGATGTCAGGTGCGAATGCCCCGACGTGGCGACCGGCCGGCTCACACCGGCCGGTCGCCGGACCCGACACGGATCGGTAGACGCACCACTACAAGATCTGGGACGTCAGTTCTGCGGGCCGTCCCAAAAGGCGAGCTCGCCGCGGCCGCCGGGCGGGGTCGCGGCGGTCAGGAGCAGCGGGCCGACGGCGGCGAACTCGGCCGCCGACACCGGCCCGGAGTGCCGCCGCAGGCCGATGAGTTCCACCCCGGTCCGCACGTCCCACAGCTTCACCTCGCCGGTCCCGCTCCCGCTCACCAGCGTCCGCCCGTCCGGCGACACGGCCACCGCCGTCACCCGCCCGACGTGCCCGAACAGCGCCAGCTCCTCGCGGGCCGGGACCACCGACCACACCCGGATCGAACTCCCGCGGCCGGCGGTGACGAGCCGGTCGCCGCCCGGGAAGAAGCGGACCAGCCAAAGCCCGTCGCCGTGCCCGTGGACAACGCCGATCGGCCTCTCGATCCCGACCGTCCACACCCCGAGCTGCGAGCCGGCGGTCGGCGCCGCGACCCGTTCGCCGTCGTCGGAGATCGCCAGGTGGCGGACCGGCCCGGCGGCGCCGGTGTCGAACG
>JAFKFQ010000391.1 GCA_017308215.1 bacterium
TGGAGCTTGTCGGCCGTGTCCCGGCGGGGGTCGGGCAGGTCGTCGAACACCGCCGTCAGCGGCAGCACCGGCATGGGTATCCTCCTGATACCCTCGGTGTAGTCTCAAGCCGCTACGCAGCCAGCAGTTCGTAGTGCGGTAGCCCTGCGCCACCCCGTAGGCCGCGTCGGCCAGCACCGTGCGGACCCGCCGGGCCGCGCCCGCCGCGGTCGGCGCCGGCGGGAGGGCGCGCAACAGCCCCGGCAGCCGGGCCTCGTCGTTCTGGTTGGCCGGCCCGGTGTGGATCACCAGGGGCCGGCCGTGGCGGTCGGTCAGGGCATGCCGCTTGCACCCGGCCTTGCCCCGGTCGGTCGGGTTCGGCCCGGTGTGCGCCCCCCCCCTTTTACCGCCCGGCAGGACGCACTGCCGGCGATGACGGTGGACGGGTCGGCCGCCCCGGCCCGGCCGAGGTGGGCCAGGAGCCGCCGGTGGACGGCCGGCCAGACGCCGGCCCGGGTCCACTCCCGCATCCGCCGCCAGGCGGTCGGCCCGGCCCGCAGCCGAGTTCCCGACAGGGCAGCCCGCGGTACGTCCCACCCTCGCGGAGGAGGTACAGCAAGGCCGCCAAGCAGGCCCGGTCGGGCACGCGGGGGCGACCGCCCTTGGGGGACGGGGGGTGAGCCGGGAGCAGGGGCCGGGTCTCCTCCCACAAGGCATCAGGTACCAACTCGGTTCGCATCGCGAACCTCCGCGCCGGGCGTAAGTCCCAACGGCAGGGCGCAACCCGAATACCAGTTTTGAAACCGCCTCTAATCCGGTTATCCCGCGCCGCCCGGCACGTCCGCCGTGAGAGCGGTCGGACGTGACCCCGGGAGTGGGCTCGAACCTAGCGAGGGAAGGTCGAGATGAGCGCGTGCCAGCAATTGATCCAACGGTCCGCGACCGGGGCGCTGGTGATCGCCGGGGCCGTCGTGCGGAACGCCCGGGGCGAGAACATCTGTTCGACACGCCACTCACTGGCGGTGGGTGGAAGCCAGGCCGGGCTCCTGGCGCGGTTCCGCTTGCTGTCTGACGATGCCAACGGCCATCGGCTTGGGACGGCGGAGATGGGCCGGAACGTCGGGCCGTGGACACCTACCGGATCAGCCGATTCGTATCGACGGTCTTGCTCAGGTAACCGCTGGCGGCCATCCGGATCTGCTCGTTCCGCTCGACCGTCCAGCGGACGCCGGACGGGTCCAGCCGCACCGCTCGCCCTGGCGGCAGGTCGCCGACGGGCTGGGAGACGGTGTTCCCGCTCGCCCCCACGTAGGTGACGCCGACGCCCGTCAGGGTCGCATCCGGGGACGTGTTCCGGTACGGTCAAGCAGTACCCGGGGAGGAGCAGGAACGGCTGGAGGGTCAACTCGACTGGGGGCTCGACCGGGGCCGGGGCGTCGCGGACGAGGTTGATCTCCCGGTCGATGGCGGCGACTCCACCCCCCTTGTCGGCCCTCCACCCTTGCCCGCCCCCGGTTCCCCCTTGCCCCCGCCCCAGAGGGCGAATGCCGCCCCGGCGAGGAGGACGATGACCACGCACCCCCCGCAGCCCTCGTCGTTACTCTGACCCGGTCGTCGTGCGCCGCAGAGCCTCATCCGGTCGCCTCCGAGTGACTCGCTCGGCCCGTCGTTATCGGAACGCCTGAACGCCCCCGCGCCAGTCCTCCCGGCCGGACGGCGGGCCAGCGGCTGGCGGGAGGGTTCGTCTCCCGACCGGCCCGATTCGGGCTCGGTCGGCGTCGCGGCGAACGTCCCTTCGCGAATCCCTCGCGGGGCGGAGCGGACGGCCGAATGGGATATACAGGCCGTGGATTTACATGCCGTGGATTGAAAAAAGCAATCCCCGACAGTCGGGTATGGCACCCGACGACGTGAAAGTCCTCTTCGGCCGGCGGGTCCGGCAACTCCGGAAGCAGAAGGGCGTGTCCCAGGAAGCGTTCGCCCATACCATCCAGATCGACCGGAGTTACTTCGGGAGCATTGAGCGGGGGGAACGGAACGTCAGCCTCGAGAACATCTGCCGGATCGCCGCCGGGCTCGAGGTCGCTCCCGCGGAACTCCTTCGGTAGGACCTCGTTCCGGGCGTGGACGCGGCAGCGAGCGGGTGACCGCCGCACGATCGGGCGGGAAGCTGCCTGGTCCTTGCAGGTCACAGTCGACCCGAACAAGGCGTGGTCTGGGAATCCTTCACCAACCGGGAGCGGGTACCGACCCCCTCACGCTCGTGTGGCCTGTCTCCGGCCGAACCACCGGCCGTCGTACTCAAGGCCGTCCGGCTGGATCTTCACCCGCACCACGGTCCCCTTATACGTCAGCGTCAGCACCGTGCCGACGGCCGGGAGCCGCGGGTCGAGGGCGGCCACCGGCGCCGCGGCCTGGGCGGGTGCGGCCGTCGGGGTGGGCCGGTCGGCGGGCGGGGAGAGGCGGAGGTCGGCGTCCCGGGCCAGCTCGGCCGCCCGGGTCCGGGCACGCTCGGAGAGATCGCTTTCCGCCAGCGCCTGTATCCGCCACCCGACCCGGCGGATGAGCCAGGCCCGGTTCCTGGCGGTGGTCGGCTCGCCGAACGCGGCCGCGAACTTCTCCCGGAACTCCGCCGTCGTCATCCGGTCGAGGGCCGCCAGCTCCCGGGCCAGGCTGGGCGGCGGGGTCTCGGTCTTCGCGGGCATGGGTCTCCTCTCGCGTTTCGGGGTCGTTAACCGGCGCGGACAGTAACGCTCGCGCTTGGCGGGTATTCAAGCCGATTCGCCTGGGATTTCCTGAGAATCCTGAGCTGGGTCGGTGCCGGGAAGTGCTCGGGGTCGAGGTGGCGGAGGAGGCCGGCGGCGAGGAGGGCGACGACGGCACTGGCCCGCTCGGCCGGGGTCATCTCGGCCGGGTGGAGGTGAGTGAGGTGATCGGTCACGGTGTTCCCTCGGGCGGGGGCCGCCACCGCGGCCGTCCCTACCAGGGAACTACCCCGGCGGGGTGCGAAGTGCCCAATGTCGGCGGGTGGAAAGGACGTGCCGGGGCGCGGGGGGGTCACCTGTGGGCACCTCGGGGGTGTAGCCCACAGCGACCTTCGGCGGAGCGACCGGCGGCCGTCTGGCGGTGAGTCTCTGGGATGGGATTTACCCGATTGGGGGGCGAGTGTCGGAAGGCCGTGGCCACGGTGTGTGGAGATGGATTGGTGAGAGCATCCGGGGTGCTGCTGGCAGTTGCCGTCGAACTCGGCCGCCGGGCGAGGTTGCCAGCCGGTCGCCGGCCGTGCTCCTCGGCCGCGGAGGGAATTCTGGTTGTGCGCGGCCGTCGTACCGATAGACTCGAACCAATGCCCGATTCCACCGACTTCTTGGCCAATTCCGACAACCGGCGGGCCGCCGCCGACCTGCTCCCGGTCGTGTACGACGAACTGCGCCGGCTGGCGGCCTCGCGACTCGCGGACGAGCCTGCCGGCCTCACCCTCCAGCCCACCGCCCTCGTCCACGAAGCGTACCTGCGGTTGGCCGGCGACCAACGGTTCGACGGCCGTGGCCACTTCTTCGCCGCCGCCGCGGAAGCGATGCGCCGCATCCTCGTCGACCGCGCCCGCCGCAACCGGTGCGCGAAGCGCGGGGGCGGACGGCAGCGGCTGCCGCTGGAGGAGTTCCACCGCGTCGCCGAGTCGCCCGACGACCTCCTCGACCTCGACGCGGTGCTGACCCGGTTCGCGGCCGACGAGCCGGAGAAGGCCCGGCTCGTCCAGCTCCGCTTCTTCGCCGGCCTGTCCACCCCGGAAGCGGCCAAGTTGCTCGGCGTCTCGCTCGCCACGGCCGAGCGCTGGTGGGCCTACGCCCGGACGTGGCTGTACAGCGAGCTCCAGGCCGGTGACGAAACCACGCCCGGGTCGTGACGGGGTGCGGCCCGGAATCTCGCATGATCCCGTGTCGCGGACGCACCCGGGATTCGGACATGGGCGACAAGCCGGAACTGGACGAGATCTTCTTCGCCGCGCTGGAGCGGCCGGACGGACCGGCGCGCGCCGCGTTCCTGGATGCGGTGTGCGGCGGCGACCTACAGGTGCGGCGGCGGGTCGAGCGGTTGCTCGCCGCCCACCCCCTCGCCGTGGAATTCCTCGAACGGCCCGTGGACGGCGCCGCGGAGGTGTCGGCGGCCGCGGCACAGGCGGCCGGCGCGGACGGAACCGCCCCCGGCCCGCTCCTCCCGTTCCTCGCCCCGCCGCGGCGCGCCGACTCAATCGGCCGCCTCGGCTACTACGAAATCCTGGAGGTCATCGGCCGGGGCAGTATGGGGGTGGTGCTGCGGGCGTTCGACGACAAGCTCCACCGGGTCGTGGCGATCAAGGTACTGTCCCCGCCGCTGGCGGCGGTCGAGTCGGCGCGGCGGCGGTTCGTGCGCGAGGCCCGCGCGTCCGCGGCGGTCACCCACGACCACGTCATCGCCATCTACGCCGTCGAGGACGCCGGCCCGCTGCCGTACCTCGTCATGCAGTTCATCGACGGCCCTACGCTTCAGGCGAAACTCGACCGCACCGGGCCGCTGCCCCTGGCGGAAGTCCTGCGGATCGGGATACAGACCGCCACCGGGTTGGCGGCGGCCCACGCGCAGGGGTTGGTCCACCGCGACGTGAAGCCGGGGAACATCCTCCTGGAGAACGGCGTCGAGCGGGTCAAGCTCACCGACTTCGGACTGGCGCGGGCACCCGACGACGGCTCGTTGACGGCCCCGGGCGTGATCGCCGGCACGCCCGCCTACATGTCGCCCGAGCAGGCCGACGGCGGTGCGGTCGATCGCCGCAGCGACCTGTTCAGCCTGGGGAGTGTGCTGTACGTACTCTGCACCGGCCGCACGCCGTTCGGGGCCGACACGGCACTCGCCGTGCTGCGGCGGGTGAGCGAAGCGGCGCCGCGACCGGTCCGCGAGCTGAACCCCGGCGTGCCGGACAGGTTGGCCGCGGTGATCACCCGGTTGCACGCCAAGAATCCCGCCGACCGATTCCAGACAGCAACCGAGGTCGCCGGCGCGCTCGGCGAGTTACTGGCCGCCTTCCAAGGCCAGCCCGCGCCGCGCGCCGCAGCCCGCCGCCGAACCCACGCGATTCCCACGCTGCTTCTTGTGGGTCTGGCGACCGCGGGCGTCGGCGCGTGGCTCGCCACCCGCCCGCCCGGCGTCCCGCC
The DNA here is from genome assembly GCA_017308215.1 of bacterium. GTDB lineage: Bacteria > Planctomycetota > Planctomycetia > Gemmatales > Gemmataceae > Urbifossiella. Next base: position 5,172 of record JAFKFQ010000391.1, read on the forward strand.
GACAGACCCGGCGCCGTCGCCCAAGGCGCCGCGCCGACCGCCGACCTACGACGAACTCGCCGCCCGCCCCGGGCCGCTCGACGCGCTGACGCGGAACTCGGACGACATCCCGGCGAACGCGCCGCCCGATGTGGTTGGGGTACTGGGCGAGTTCCCCCGGTTCCAGTTCCCTAAGGCGGCGTCGGCGCACTGGATGGCCCAGACCGCCGACGGCCGGCTCCTCGCGGTCCCGAGCGGTGGGGCCGTTGCTCTCTACGACGCGCGGACGGGGTATCCCGTCCGTACGCTCGTCGGGGACGGCATACAGCGGGCGTTCCGCCCTGCATTCAGTTGGGACGGGGCACGGCTGGCCGCCGGCGCGGAGGGGGGCACTGTCAGCGTCTGGGACGTGGCGACCGGGCGCGAGGAGCTCGTCCTCCGCGTCCACGCCACCTCGGCCTGGTCCGTGGCGTTCGACGCCGCGGGGAAGCGGATCGTCAGCACCGACGCCGGCGGGACGCTGAAGGTGTGGGACGCGACGACGGGCGCCCCCGTCACCAGCTTCGAGGCGCACGCGAACGGGTGCAACCACATCGCGTTCCGCCCCGACGGCAAGCGCCTGGCGACCGCCTCGCTCGACGGCACCTGCAAGATCTGGGACGCCGAGACGTGGGCGGAGGTCCGCACGCTGCGGGGCGACAAGACGTTCGCGGCGGTGGCGTGGTCGCGGGACGGCACGCGGCTGGCGGCGGGCGATGACGACGAGGTGCGAGTCTGGGACGCCGACACCGGCGCGGTGATCCACACCCTGGAGACACCGGGTAAGGGGCTCCTCGCGTTCGACCCGGACGGGACTACTCTGTTCACGGCGCGCGAGGGCTATGCCGAGGACGGGCGCCACGCCTTCACCCGCTGGAACCTCACGGCCGGGACGGCGGCCGCGACGCACGAGTTACCCACCCGCGGGCCGTGGGCCTTCTTCCACCTCAGCGCTGAGGGCCGGACGGTCTTCGTCGCCCGCAACCAGCCCGCCGACGGCCGCGTCCGCGCCTACGACGCGAAGACCGGTGAGGAGCGATTCCTCCCGCGCGGGCACGCCGGGCCGGCGCTGGGCGTCGCGGCCAGCCCGGACGGGACGACGGCGGCGACGGTGGGCGGGGACCAGACCGTTCGCCTCTGGAGCCTCGCCGGCTGGCAACCCGGGGCGCCGCAACCGCCTTGCCGCGTCCTGAAAGGCCACACAAACGAGGCGTGGTCAGTCGCGTTCCACCCGGACGGCACACGGCTCGCGTCCGGGGGCAACGACGGGGTGATCCGGGTGTGGGATGCCGCTGACGGGCGCCTGGTCCACGAGCTGACGGGGCACTCCCCGACGCACGCGAACGTGACGTTCAGCCCGGACGGCCGTTTCGTCACGGCCGGCGGCCGGAACGGGACCATCAACCGCTGGAACGCCGAGACGGTCCAGTCGCTGGAGCCGTGGCGGTGGCACGTCGGCGCGGTCCGGCCGGTCGCCTACAGTGCCGACGGCAAGTGGCTGGCGTCCGGCGGCACGGACGGCACGGTGCAACTGCTGGACGCGGCGACAGGCCACCGCCGGCACCAGTTCCGCGGCCCCGCCTTCTTCACCGGCTTGGCGTTCCGGCCCGACGGCGCGGTGCTGGCCGCAGTGACCGAGGCGCCGGACCTGACCCTGCGCCTCTGGAACCTGGAGACGAAGGCCGAGGCGGTTCTGACGGGCCACACGTGGCACGTCTTGGGCGTGTCGTTCCACCCCGGCGGTAAGCTTGTGGCGACCGCGTCGCAGGACGGGACCGTCCGCCTCTGGGACGCGGCGCCGCCGGGGAAGGAGCTGCGGCGGTTCGACTTCAGCCCCTGGGGCGCCGCGTACTGCGTGACGTTCACCCCGGACGGCCGCCACCTGCTCGTCGGGCTGCACTCCGGCGCGGTCGTGGTGCTGCGGATCACTCCCTGATGCCGAGCGGGCGGGCTCCAGCCCGCGACACCCGGGTTACCCGACGAACACCCCCGGCAGCGTCGGGATCGAGAACTCCTCCGGCGGCGGGCTGGCGGTGGTGAGGTAGCTGGCGCGGTACCCGACCACCCGCGCGTCGTCGCCGTCGCCGGCCGCCACCACCAGGTCGGCGCGTGTGTCCGCGTCCAGGTTCTTCACCGCCACCCGGGCACCAGACCGGCTCGTCGGCGGCGCCGCGTAGAAGTCGGCGAGTACCCCGTACCGGCCGCCGAGCAGCGCGGCGCCGTCGAGCGCCAACACCCGCGGGGCGCCACCGCCCCCGGCCCCCACGATCACGTCCGCCCGGCCGTCGCCGGTCAGGTCGCCGACCGCCACGAACACGCCGCCGCGGAGTGTCGGGTCGAAGGCGTAGAAGTCGTCGAACAGCCTCACCCGGGCGCCGGCGGCCAGCGCGCGGCCGTCGTACCCGACCACCCGCGGTGCCCCGCCCGCGCCGGCCCCGATCACCAGGTCGCCAACCCCGTCGCCGTTCAGGTCACCGACCGCCGCCCGCACGCCGCCGCGGAAGTCCGGGTCGTCCAGCCCGAAGAAGCTCGCCACGAGCGTCATCCCGGCGCCGCTGTACACGTCCACCCGCGGGCCGCCGCCGACGTCCGGCGTCACGGCCAGGTCCGGCACGCCGTCCCCGTCCAGGTCGCCGGCGGCGACGAACACCCCGCCGGTGTACGTGAGCTCGAACGGTTGGAGGCGGTACAGTTCCGCCCCGGTCTTCCCGTCCAGCACGCGGACCTGCGCGGTCGCGCCGGTCCCCGATCCGACGGCTACGTCCACCACGCCGTCGCGGTTGAAGTCGGCGGTCGCCGTCCGCGCCGGCTCGCCCCCGCCCGAGGGCATTACCGACCCGCCCGACGAACCGTCCGGGTTCAGGAGTCGCACGCCGTCTGGCCCGCCGACCGCCACCACCGACACGCCGACCAGCAGCGGTTGGTCCCCCGCCGGCACGTCGCGGACGATCACCCGCAGCTCCTGCTCCGCCGTCAACGCGCCGTCGCTCGCTCGGACGCGCACGACGTACACGTTGTCGCCGTCGCGGTCGGACGGGGCGTCGAACGCCGGCGCGGACCGGAACGCGAGCACGCCGGTGTCCGGGTCGATCGTGAACAGCGCGGCATCGTCGCCGGCCAGCGAGTAGACGAGCCGCGTTTCCGCGTCCGGGTCGGTGGCGGCCACCGTCGCCACGGCGGTCGCGCCCTCGTCGAGCGCGACGGTCGCGGTCGCCCCGCCGGCGCTCGTGATCCGCGGCGCCTCGTTCGCGTTCGCCACCGTCACGGTCAGCGCCTGCTCGACGGACAGCCCGCCAGCGTCGGTCGCCCGCACCCGCACCGAGTACGTCGAACGCGCCTCGAAGTCGAACGCCGTGGCGGTGCGGAGCACCCCCTGCGCGTCGAGCGTGAAGGCGGCATTGTCGGCGTCGCCGGCGCCGGGCACGAGGGCGTAGGCGAACGTGCCCGTGTCGCCCGGGTCGTCGGCGCCGGCCGTTCCCACGACCGTCCCGATCGGCCGGTTCTCGGCGACAGTCGCGCCGGTGAGCAGCACGCCGACCGGGCGGGCGTTGACCTGGAACGCGCCGGCCTGCTGGACCGCCCGGTCGTCGCCGTCGTCGACGGACAGCGTGTACGTGAGTAGGCCACCGGCTTCGGGCGAGAACGTAACCGACCGGCCCGAGAGGGCGAGCCGCTGTGTGCCGTTGCCCGGCTTGGGGGAGATAATGACCCAGATGTAGGTGAGCGGGTCGCGGTCGCCGGCCGGGTCGAAGACGTCCGCGGTCAGCGTGACCGGCCCGCCTTCGTTGAGCGGCGAGGCGGTGACTGCGTCAATCCGCGGGAGCACGTTCTCGACCGTCAGCGTGAACGTCGTCTCCGCTCGGAGCCCCGTGGCGTCGGTGGCGGTGATCGTCACGGTCGTGGGGGCGGCGGGGCCGTCCGGCGGGGTGTAGGTCCACGCCCAGGTGCCGGCCGCGTCGTCCTTCGTCACCGCGCCGAGCGATGCGGTGAGGGCGACGGTCACGTTTCCGTTGGCGTCGCCGAACCGACCGGTGAACGTAACCGGCGTTCCCTCCGCCGCGGTCACCGCCGCCGCGTCGCCGGCGACCGTGGGGGCGACATCTTCGAGCGGGGCGAGCGAATTCGGGCTCGGCCCCGCCGGACCGTTCTCGGACGCCGTCGGCACGTCCCACGACGCCCGGCGGGCGCTGGTCACCGCGGTCAGGCTACTGAAGTCCAACGTCAGCCCCTCGATGGTTCCGGCGCCGGGGTCGACGAGGAGCGCCTGCCCCGTCACGAATACGTGGCCGAGCACCCACACCGCGACCGGGTTGCCGGCGGCGTCGCGCTGGGTCAGCGTGGCGGTCGCGTAGGCCTTCCCGCTGGTGAGCGCGACGAACACGTCGTGCGACGCCGCGCTGAGCGGCGCCGTCACCCGGAGGGCGTCGAACGCGGTGCGCGGCACCGGCGCGGCAGCGGTCGGCGGGCCGTTGCGGGCGGTAAAGGTGAAGGCGTCGAGCGAGAGGCTCGCCGCCGGGGCGCCGCCGCCGGCAAGGTCGAGCGTCAGCCGCCCCGGCGGCGACGCCTCGGTCGGCCGTGTCACGCTGGGACCACCGGGGTCGGTGTTCTGCACCAAATCCCACCCCGTCTCCCGGCCGTCGAAGTCCTGGCCGACCTTCTGGAACACGAACGTGACCCGCTGCTCCGCCGCGCCCGGCTCGCCCGTCACCTCCAGGCCGGTGGCGAACACCTTGCGGAACGTCCACACCTCGACCGGCCGGGCGGTCGCGCCGGCCCGGGTCAGGGTGGCGGTGTCGTAGTACCGGCCGCCGGCGACGGCGGCGAACAGGGCGGGCGTGGTGAGCCCGGCCGCGGCCACGGCGGTCAGCGCGTCGAACGCCGTGTCCGGGGCGACCGACGACAGCAGCTCGTACCCGAACCGGGCGTCGGCCAACTGGAGTGTGACGGGTGTGGCGGTCCCGCCCGACAGTTTCAGCGTGATCCCGGACGTGGGTACGGTCGGCGCGACGAGAGTCACACCGATCGGCACCGCCGGCCCGGTGGGTGTCGCTCGGGCCTGGTCCCACGACGCGGTGTGGGCGGCGGTGGCCGCGGTCGCCGAGGCGAACGTAAAGCGGAACCGCTCCGTCACCCCGTCGCCCGCGGTGTCCCCGGCGACCGTGACCGCGGTCACGAACACGCCGCCCAGCACCCACACCTCTTCTACTCCCCCGGCCGCGTTCGTCCGCGTCAGCGTCGCGGTGGTGTACTGGCGCCCGCGCACCAGGGCGGCGAACACGGCGGGCGACTCGGCCCCGAGCGGCGCCGTCGCGTCGAGGGTGTCGAACGCCGACTCGATCGCCCCCGCCCCCGGGTTGAGGAGGGTGTCCTCTGCCGTGTTGGTGAACTCGAAGTGGAAGTCGGCGAGCGGGAGCGTGACCGTGCCGGTGGCACCGGCGAGTTGGAGCGTCGTCCCGCTCGGAGCGACGGGGAGCGGGGCGAGCGTCACCCCGGCGGGGAGCGCCGGGCCGGCGGTGCTCGCCGAGGGGAGATCCCACGACTCGGTGCGGGTGCGCGTCGCTTCCGTGAGCGCCGAGAACCGCAGCCGCAGCACCTCGCCCGCCTCGCCGTCGCCCAGGGCGACCCGCTGCTCGGTTACGAGCACGGTGCCGAGCACCCACACCGCGACCTTGTTGCCGGCGGCGTCGTACTGCGTCAGCGTGGCGGTCGCATAGGCCTTCTTGCCGGTGATGGCGGCGAACACGTCGTGCGACCCCGCGGACAGCGCCCCGGTCACCTCCAGGGAGTCGAACGCGGCGCGGCCGGTCTGGACGCCGGCCAGGTTGTAGTTGGCAGTGAAGGAGAACCCGCTCGGGTACAGCGTCGCCGCCGGGGCACTACCGCCGGCGAGCTCGAGCGTCAGCCCGGTCGGTGCGGCCGGCGGCGCGGGCGTCCGGGGCGGGGGCAGTGGCGGTATGCCGCCGAGGCCGGGGTCGCGGTTCTTCACCTGGTCCCAGGCAGACACCCGCTGCTCGTACTGCTGCGCGACCTCCTGGTAGACCAGGGTCAACTCCTGGGTCGGCGCCCCCTCCTCTCCAGCGGCCGCGGTGAGACTGGTGAGGAACGCCGTGCCGAACGTCCAGCGGGCGGTCGGGCGGCCGGTGGCGTCCGTCTCGACGAGGGTCGCGGCGGAGTAATAGCCACTGGCGAGTGCGGACAGGAGCGCGGGCGACGCGGCGGTGTAGTCGGCGGTGAGCGTCACCGCGTCGAACTCGGTCGGGCTGCCGGTTGTCTGCTGGTTCGCGTACCCGAACCGGGCCTCGGCGACGGGCAGCGTGACCGCTGGGGCCGTGCCGCCGGACAACTGGAGGGTCAACGGGCGGGCCGCGGGCGCCGGGTCGGCGAGGGTCAGGCCGGGCGGCAGGGCCGGGCCGGTCGGCGTACCCCGGGCGACGTCCCACGAGGCGGTGCGGGTTCCGGTCGCGGCCGTCACCGACCGGAACCCGACCTTGATCTCCTCGACCGGCCGATCCCCCGCGCCGGCGACGGTGTGGGCGACGACCGTCACGTCGCCCAGCACCCACGCCGCGACCGTCCGCCCGGCGGCGTCGGTGTCGGTGAGCACCGCGGACGGGTAGATCCGCCCGCGGGCGAGCTGGTCGAAGACGAGCGGCGAGTCTGCCGAGTACGAGGCGGCCACGGTGAGCGCGTCGAACGACACATCGCGGGCACCCGCCCCGGGCGTGGCGGACCCGGCGGCCGCCAGGTCGCGGAACCCGAACGCGTACGAGTCGAGCGCCACCGTCGCGCCCGAGGATCCGGCCGGTGGCACGAACCGGAGCGCGGCCGCCGGGGCGAGGCGGGCTTCGAGCACCTCGACCCCCGGCCGCCAGCCGGCGGCGCGCGCGGGGCGGCGGAACAGGCGGCGGACCCAGGACGGCGCGGGCATCGGCACACTCGGGAAAGGGGGCGGGATCGTTGCCCGGTGTCGGCTGTGCGAGTGCTTCCTCGATCACTCCATGCGCGAACCGACCTCGCACCCCCTCACCCCTCGCACAAGAAATTCGAATCGCGGTGCGGCTCGTAACGAGCCGGGCACGCGACGACCCACCGAGAGATCGGAATCTGAACGCTGTCTCGCGGCTGGTAGAGAGGGGCGGCGGCGAGGAGGTCGGCGACAGCCGCTGCCCGCTTGGCGGGCGTCATCTCGGCAGGGCGGGGGTGAAGAGACTCGGGTGAAGGTCACGCGGGTGGCCCTCGGGCGGGGCCAGCGGATGCCGGCGCCCCTATGAGGGAATTACCCCGGACGACGAAGAAGTGTCGGATGCCGGTAAGCGAATCGGCGGTGATAGTGCCGAAAGAACGGGTTGCTGTGGGTCTCGAAAATGGATTCCCGGCGGACGTGGTCTCAAGGCCAGATGCCAGCCGGGTCGAGCGCTTTGGTCGTCCGCCTCCTCTTGGACACGGCGGCCGCGTGACTCGCGGGCCGACCGCGGGCAGCGCTGCTACAAGGTCTCGCCCGTGGTACCGGTGAGAGTGCGCCAGTTGCCGGTGAGCGTCTTCGCCACTTCGTCCGCCCTTCCCGACAGCACCAGCTTGGCCGCGCTCAGCGCGTACCCGGCCACCTGCTCGGCCGTCACCGTCGGCGGGAGCGACAGCGTGTTCGGGTCGGTCACCACGTCCACCACCACCGGCCCCGGGGTCGCCAACGCCCGCTCCAGCCCGGGGCGCAGGTCGCCCGGCTGCTCGATGCGGATGCCCGTCAGGCCGACCGCCTCGGCCAGGCGCGCGAAGTCCGGGTTGTCCAGCCCGTCGCCGTGGTGGACGTACCCGGCCGCGGCTTGCTCCAGCCGCACCATCCCGAGCGTGCCGTTGTTGAAGACCACCACCTTGATCGGGAGCTTCAGCTGGCGGACGGTGAGGATCTCGCCCATCAGCATGGCGAACCCGCCGTCGCCGCACATGGCGACCACCTGCCGGCCGGGGTACGCCAGTTGCGCCCCGATCGCCTGCGGCAGGGCGTTCGCCATCGACCCGTGGTTGAACGACCCGATCAGCTGGCGCCCGGCCGTTGTCCGCACGTACCGGCACGCCCATACCACCGTCATCCCGGTGTCCACCGTGAACACCGCGTCGGCGGCCGCGGCGTCGCTCAGGGCGGCCGCCACGAACTCCGGGTGGAGCGGCGCCCGGTCGCCGACGTGATCGACGTACTCGCGCAGCTTCCCCTTCTCCACCGCGTGCCGGTCGAGCATCGCGTCGAGGAAGGATGTGTCGGCGCGGAGCCGGAGCTTCGGCAGCAGGGCGCGGATCGTCTCGCCCACGTCACCGGTCACGCCGAGGGCGAGCTTGCAGCGTCGACCCAGGCGCTCGGCGCGCACGTCGATCTGGGCGATCTGGCACCTCGTCGGCAGGAACGCCGGGTACGGGAAGTCGGTGCCGAGCAAGACGTAGGCGTCGCAGGCGTGGGCTGCGGCGTAGGCGGCGCCCCACCCGAGTAGGCCGTTCATCCCCACCTCGAACGGGTTGTCGTACTCCAGGAACGGCTTCCCGCGCAGGCTGTACCCGACCGGCGCTTTCAGCACGTCGGCCAGCGCCAGCACGTCCTCACGGGCGTCGGCGCAGCCGATGCCGGCGAACAGCGCCACCTTTTCCGCGCCGTTGAGCAGGTCGGCCAGGGCGTCCACGTCGGCCGCGGCCGGGCGGAGGCGCGGCCGGCCGACCGCCGCCGCCCCCACCTCCCCGGCCGCCGGGAGCGCCGCCACGTCGCCCGGCAGCACCAGTACCGCCGCCCCGCCGAGCGTTAGCGCGTGCTGAATCGCCGTCTCGACCGCCCGTGTCGCCTGGGCCGGGCTGGTGACGAGCTCGCAGTAGTGGCTGCACTCGGCGAACAGGGCGGTCGGGTGCGTCTCCTGGAAGAACCCGGTGCCGATGTGCTCGCTCGGGATGTGGCCGACGACCACCAGCACCGGGGCGCCGCTGCGGTGGGCGTCGTACACGCCGTTGAGCAGGTGGACGCCGCCCGGCCCGCAGCTGCCGGCGCACACCGCCAGTGTTCCGGTCAGCTGGGCCTCGGCACCGGCCGCGAACGCCCCGGCCTCCTCGTTCCGGACGTGGACCCACGCCACCCCGTCGTGGCGGGCCACCGCGTCCACCACCGGGTTGATGCTGTCCCCGATGATCCCGTACACCCGCCGCGCGCCGGCCCGGTGGGCGGCGGCGATGATCGCGTCGGCGACGGTCGGTGTGTGGAACATCGGCGTGGTCTCGGGTGGGTGGGCGGCCCGGTGGGGGAAGTCGCGTGCCATCAACGACGTGCAATTCGTTCGCCAGCCGACATCGATCGAGCGCTTCGGGCGCGTGATTTGCGGCTGGACAGGAAGCCTTCATCGAGCGAACGCCGGCTCACCGGAGACCGGACATGCGGGGATTGGCCGCGGCGCTGGGCGTACTTCTGTTCGTCGGCGGGTGTGGGCCGAAGGGCGGACCGCCGCCCGAGCCGCCGCCGCTGACCGTGACCGTCGCCCACCCGCTGGTCGATCGGGTGACGGTCTACACCGACCTGACCGGGACCGTGGACCAGAAGGACATCGTGGACGTGCGGCCGCGGGTGAGCGGGTACGTGCAGGAGATGAAGTTCACCGAGGGGAAGGAGGTCAAGAAGGACCAGGTGCTGTTCGTCATCGACCCGGTCATCTACGAGGCCCAGCTGAAGCAGGCCGAGGGGAGCGCCAAAAACTTCGAGGCGCAGCTCAAGAACGCCGACCTCGACCTCGTCCGGTTCAAGAAGGCGTTCGAGGAAAGTGCCGGGTCGAAGTCCGACTACGACAAGGCGATCGCCTCCCGCGATCAGGCGGCGGCGCAGCTGTTCAGCGCCAAGGCCAGCATCGAACAAGCCCAGCGGAACCTCGACTGGACGCAGGTCCGGTCGCCGATCGCCGGCCGCGCCGGGCGGGCCTACATCACGCCCGGCAACCTGGCCGTGGCCGACCAGACGGTGCTCACCACGGTCGTCAGCGTCGAGCCGATGTACGCCTACTTCGACGTGGATGAGGGTACGGTGCGCACGTACCAGAAGCTGATCGCCGAAAAGAAGGCGGGGTCGGTCGAGGGCGGGGCGGAGGTGCTGGTCGAGATCCAACTCAAGGGCGACGCGGGGTACCCGCACAAGGGCCACCTGGAGTTCGTGGACAACCGGCTGAACCCGTCCACCGGGTCGCTCACCATCCGCGGGGTGTTCCCGAACGCCAAGGCGCCGGGGACGGGCACGCGGCCGCTGTCGGCCGGGTTCTTCTGCCGCGGCCGGGTGCCGCTCGGCCAGCCGCGACAGGCGTTGCTCGTGCCGCCGGCCGCGGTCACCAACGACCAGGGCCGCAAGGTGGTTCTCGTGGTCGGCGCCGACAACCGGGTGGCCGCCAAGCCGGTCCGCCCCGGTCCGCAGTTCCGCGGCCTGCTCGTGATCGAGGAAGGGCTGACCCCGGCCGACCGGGTCGTCATCCGCGGCATGGCCCGCGCCCAGCCGGGGATGCCGGTGGACCCGAAGGAGGAGGCCATCCCGAAGCCGCCCGAGCCGAAGTAACCGCCCTCACCTCTCGCCCGCCCGGGTCCGGTCCCGGGCCACCGCACCACCCTTCGAGAACGCGGAATGCTGGCCCGCTTCTTCGTGGACCGCCCGATCTTCGCCTGGGTCATCTCGGCCGTCATCGTCCTGGGCGGCGTGGCTGCCGGCCTGACGCTGCCGGTCGCCCAGTACCCCGAGATCACGCCGCCGACGGTCGTGGTGACGTGCGCGTTCCCCGGGGCGAGCGCGCAGGTGGTGGCCGACACCGTGGCCGCGCCGATCGAGCAGCAGGTCAACGGCGTCGAGAAGATGCTGTACATGTCGTCGGTGTGCGGGAACGACGGGAGCTACACCCTGACGGTGACGTTCGAGATCGGCACCGACTCGGACATCGCCCAGGTGCTCGTCCAGAACCGGGTGGCCCTGGCGAACCCGCAACTGCCGCCGGAGGTGCAGCGGCAGGGGATCACCGTCAAGAAGCGGTCGCCGGACATCTTGCTCGTGGTCAGCCTGTACAGCCCGGACGACACGCCGCCGGACTCAAAGCGGGACCAGCTGTACCTGTCCAACTACGCCACCATCCACGTCCGCGACGAGCTGAGCCGGCTCCCCGGGGTCGGCGACGTGACGATCATCGGCCAGCAGGACTACTCCATGCGGGCGTGGCTCGACCCGGACAAGATGCAGGCCAACGGGCTAACCGCGACCGACGTGGTGAAGGCGGTGCAGGAGCAGAACGTGCAGGTGGCGGCCGGGCAGATCGGCCAGGAGCCGGCCCCGCGCGGGCAGGCGTACCAGCTCACCCTGACCACCCTCGGCCGGCTCACCGACCCGGAGCAGTTCGCCGACATCGTGCTCAAGACCGGCAGCCCGGACGACCCGTCGGCCGCTCCGGCGGCAGGCGCGGCGGCGGGCGTGTCGGCGGGGGCCGGCGGGTCGGGCGGCGCCACCCCGACGGCCGGGTCCGCCAGCGGCACGGCGGCGGTCGGCGCCCGGGCCACCGGCACGTCCAACCCGAACCGCGCCCGCCCAGTGGTGCGGCTGCGTGACGTGGTGCGCGACGACCGGCCGATGGAGGTGGTCGGGGACGACGGCAAGCCGGCCGAGAAGCTGTACCGCGGGATCGAGCTGACGGCCAAGACCCAGGACGTGCGCGGCACCCTCAACGGCAAGCCGTCGGCCGGGTGCGCCATCTTCCAGCTCCCCGGCAGCAACGCCCTCCAGACCGCCGACGCGGTCCGCGCCAAGATGGAGGAGCTCAAGAAGAAGTTCCCGATCGGCGTCGACTACGTCACCCGGTACGACACCACCCCGTTCATCCGCCAGTCGGTCGCCGAGGTCTTCCACACCCTGCGCGACGCGGTCATCCTGGTGGCCCTGGTGGTGTTGCTCTTCCTCCAGGACTGGCGGGCCATGATCCTGCCGATGATCGACGTGCCGGTGTCGCTGACCGGGACGTTCATGGTCATGTACATGGCCGGGTTCTCGCTCAACAATCTCACCCTGTTCGGGCTGGTGTTGGCGATCGGCATTGTGGTGGACGACGCCATCGTGGTGCTTGAGAACATCGAGCGGTGGGTGGCGAAGGGGCTGGACGCGCGATCGGCGACGATCAAGGCGATGGGCGAGATCACCGGGCCGATCCTGGCGATCACCCTGGTGCTGGCGGCGGTGTTCGTCCCGGCCGCGTTCGTCAGCGGCATCACCGGCCAGTTCTACCGCCAGTTCGCGCTCACCATCGCGGTGGCGATGGCCATCTCCGCGATCAACGCCATGACCCTGTCGCCGTCCCGGGCGGTGGCGATTTTCAGAAGCCGCGAGCAGGCCCCCGGCCGGGAGGGGAAGGAGGGCGCGCACCAGGGCGCCGAGGCGCTGCCGTGGTGGGGGTGGACGGCACTCTTCGGGTACGGCAGTTATCTGTTACTGGAGGGGTTATTGGGCGAGCGGCTCGGGCTGGCCGCCCGGCCGCTGTGGCAGCAGGTCGCCATCGGCGTGGGCTTCGCGCTGCCGGGGCTGGTCGCCGGGTACTTCGCCGCCGGGCCGCTCAACAAGGCTTGTGCCTGGGTGTTCGGGCTGTTCAACAAGGCGTTCGAGTGGGTGACGAACGCGTACGGGCGGACGGTGGCGCTGCTCCTGCGCGCCGCCCTGTTCGTACTCGCGCTGTACGCCGGGCTGCTGGTGCTCACCTACTTTGGCATCATCAAAACGCCGTTCGGGTTCATCCCGCTCCAGGACAAGGGCTACGTGCTGGTGAACGTCGAACTGCCGGACGCCGCCTCCGTGCAGCGGACGAGCGAGGTGATGCGCCAGGTGGACGAGATTGCCCGCAAGATCCCGGGGGTGGCCGGTACGGTCGCGTACAGCGGGCAGTCGGTGCTGCTCGGCACGAACGCCCCGAACTTCGGCACCATGTTCATCACGTTCGACGACTTCGATGCGCGCAAGCACGACCGGAAGCAGTACGGGCTGGCGATCCTGGAACAGTTCAATCGGACGGTGCAGCAGGAGGTGATCGACGCCCGGGTGATCGGGCTGCCAGCCCCGGCGGTGAACGGGCTCGGTACCGCCGGCGGGTACAAGGTGTTGGTGCAGGACCGCGGCGACCTCGGCCCGGCCGACCTGGAGGCGGCCACCCTGGCCCTCACGAAGAAGGTGGAGGGTGACGGCGGGGGGAAAGTGTTCACGCAGTTCAAATCCGCCATCCCGCAGCTGTACGTGGACGTGGACCGGGTGAAGTGCAAGCAGCTCGGCGTCGCCCTGAACGACGTGTTCCAGACCCTCCAGGTGTTCCTCGGCGGGCTGTACACGAACGACTTCAACAAGTTCGGCCGGACCTGGCAGGTGAACATCCAGGCCGACGCCGCGTTCCGCGTCACCCCCGAGTCGGTTCGCGGGCTGCGGGTCCGCAACGACAAGGGGGAGATGGTGACGCTGGGCGCGGTCGCCGACGTGCGCGACTCGTTCGGCCCGATCGTGATTCAACGGTACAACCTGTACCCGTCGGCGGCGGTCAACGGCAGCCTGCCGCAGGGGACGAGCACCGGCGACGGGATCAAGATCGTCGAGGCGGCGGCGAAGGACACCCTCTCCGGGCAGATGCAGATCGAGTGGACCGAACTCACGTTCCTGCAGATCCGCGAGGGGAACTCGGCCATCTACGCCTTCGTCGGCGGGGTGTTGCTCGTCTACTTCATCCTGGCCGCGCTGTACGAGAGTTGGGTGCTGCCGCTGGCCGTGCTGCTGGTGGTGCCGATGTGCGTCCTGTCGAGTGTCGCCGGGGTGCGGTTGTTCCGGCAGGATATCAACATCTTCACCCAGGTCGGGTTCCTGGTGCTCGTCGGGTTGGCGGCGAAGAACGCCATTCTGATCGTCGAGTTCGCGCGCGACCGGCGGGCCGCCGGCGCGACGGCGACGGAGGCGACGCTGGACGCGGTGAAGACCCGGCTGCGGCCGATCGTGATGACCTCGCTGGCGTTCATCCTCGGGGTGGTGCCGCTGGTGCTGGCGAGCGGCGCCGGGGCGGAGATGCGATTCACCCTGGGGGTGGCGGTTTTCTCCGGGATGATCGGGGTGACGGGGTTCGGCCTCCTCCTGACCCCGGTGTTCTACCACACCCTCGAGAAGTGGACCACCGGCGAGGCTCCCGTCGCCGAGAAGAAGGACGAGGACGACGGGGCGAAGGCCGGGGCCGACGGGGAGGCGAAGACGCCCCACGAGGAGCATGGGAAGCCGGCGGCCCCGCCGCGGCACCCGGACCTGGACGACCCGCCGCCGGCGCCGGCCGGGGCGGCGGAGTGACCGACTCTGATCGCCGGCCTCACGTCGGCCGCTGGATGCCGACCGGCCGGCCAGCCCCGGGACCGCGGCCAAGTCACCGACCGCCCCACCACGGGGTGCCCGGCCAGCCGCATGCAAGCGTCGGCCTTTACCCGCCCCTTCACACCCGACAGGCCGAGCGCGGTTACCACCGGGTCCGGTGCCAGCCCGGCGGCGATCACCACGACCGACGCCTCCACCACCTCGCCATCCGTACGGGTGACGCGGCCCGGCTCACCCGCGCCTGTGACTTCGTCGTCACGGTCTTGTTATCCCTCGCCCGCCAAGTCAACTTCCTTCTGCCGCCACTCCCACTCACGATCATGGCGTAGTGTGGCGAACGCCGGATCGGTCGGCCTCCGTGCGCGGCGCGAGTCCCGTCAGGCCATATCGGGGTCGGTTAACCGGCGTGCGCAGTAACGCTCGGCGACGGCCGATCATCAAGTCGATTCGCCTGGAATTTCCTGAGGATTCCGAGCGGCGGCCGGGGCGGGAAGTGCTCGGGGTGGAGGTACCGAAGAAGTCCGGCGGCGAGGATCGCGGCGACGGCAGCGGCACGCTCGGGGGGAGTGAGTTCGGACGGGTGGAGGCGAAGGGAATCGGGTGGGAAGGCGGTCACGGGGTGCCCCTCGGACAGAGCCGGCGATTGCCGGTGTCCCTGTGAGGGAACTACCCCGAGCGCGGAGGAAGTGTCAGGAGTCGGTGGGTGAGCCCGCAGGGCGAGACCAACCGGTGAGCGCGTCGGATCCATGCCAGGGGGCGTCGTCGGCCGCCCGAGAGCAGTGCGAATGGACCCGCGGCCCGTCGTACGGGATCGTCAACCCGTGGCAGCTCGGGCGAACGCCTCGCCCCCCACCGCGAACCCGTTAGGTCGCGCGATCAGCCAGTCGTAGCTCCCCCGCGCGGACAGGTACACGTGGGTGTCGAGGAGGTGCCGGGCGAACTCGGCGGCGCGCCGCGACGGGAAGCTGAGCGCCCGGGCGCCCCACGCCACCAGCGCCGGGGCGGTCACCCACGCCGCGTCGGCCCGCACGTCCACGGCCAGGGCGTCGTGAACGCAGAACGTGCGGGCGAGGCGTGCGGCGCCCCCTCGATCCGCAGCCGGCGCAACCTTTCGCGACGGCCTCCCAACTGATAGACTCGGCGGAAGCCGAGGAAGGCGATCATGCCCGACCCGAACGACCCGTCGCTGATCATCAACCCGCGACTGGGGAGCCTGCTGATCTCCGCCTCGGACCACCTCGGCGGGACCAATCTGTCCGCCTCGCGGGCCACCGCCGCCCTCACCTTCGGCGCGCCCGCGGCGGGGGGCGAGTTGGGAACGCTCGGCCCCTACCGCGTCGTGAAGGAGCTGGGCCGGGGTGCCATGGGTGCCGTCTACCTGGCGCTCGACACGCGCCTGGACCGCAGTCTGGCCCTGAAGGTGATGCTGCCGGAGTTCGCCGCCGACGCGGCGGCGAAGGAGCGCTTCCTCCGCGAGGCGAAGGCCGCCGCCCGGATCACCCACGACCACGTGGTGACCGTGTACGAGGCCGACGAGCGCGACGGGATCCCGTACATCGCGATGCAGCTCCTCAAGGGGTACTCGCTGGACGCCTTCCTCCAGAACAAGGGCGTGCCGTCGCTGCGCAACGCCGTGCGGATCGCCCGGGAGGCGGCGCTGGGGCTGGCCGCGGCGCACAAGCTCGGCGTCGTCCACCGCGACATCAAGCCAGCCAACCTGTGGCTCGAGGCGCCCCGCGGCCGGGTGAAGCTGCTCGACTTCGGCCTGGCCCGGCCCGCCGTGATGGACACGGAACTCACCGAGGTCGGGGCGGTGGTCGGCACCCCGGCGTTCATGTCGCCGGAGCAGGCCCTCGGCGAGCGGGTGGACCACCGGGCTGACCTCTTCGCACTCGGCGCGGTCCTCTACCTGCTCTGCACGAGGCAGATCCCCTTCCCGGGGCCGAGTGTGACGGCCGTGCTGCTGGCGCTGGGCACCACGGAGCCGAAGCCCGTCCGCGCGCTCAACGGCACCGTCCCCGAGCCGCTGGCCGACCTGATCCACCGGCTCCTCGCGAAGGACCCGGACGACCGCCCGCAGACCGCGGCGGCAGTCGCCAACCGCCTACTCGAAATCTCCGAACTGCCCGAAAGCCTTGGCCCGGCCGTGTCGGCGGCGGAGGCGGGCGGCGCGCCCGCCCCCGCCGACTCGCAGGTAGTGGGTGCCGACCCGTGGACGACCCGTGCCCCGTCGACCGCCTCGCAGCGGGGCGGACACCCGGCCGCGAGGCCGGGGCCGGCGGGCGAGCCGAAGGCGCTCCGCTCGATGCCGGTTGTCGTTCTCACACCGGTGACGCGGCCCGAGGAGCCGCAGGAGAACGAGGGGGCGCGAGAGTCGCGGAAGCTGTCGGTCGGCGCGTTGCACACGGTCATTTCATCCGGTGTCGTTTGGAACGAGACGCCAGAAGAGGAGGCGGAGGAGGAAAATCGCGGCCGGCCGCGACGGAAGAGGCGGAAGGAAAGGAAGGTCAGCGGCACACCGATCCTGATCGTGGCGGGTGCCGTGACGCTCGTCGTCGCCTTCGTGGCCGTAGCGCTGACCGTGGCCGGGGGGAAGCCGAGGGCGGCGGATTCGGCGCGGCAAGAAACGGGCAAGGGGTTCACGGCGGCCGAGCGGGGCGACGAAGCCTTGCCGGTCGCGCCTGGGGGGAAGGCGCTCACGGGCGAAAGCCCTACACGTGAGGGGGCGGCGGTCGATCTCCTCGCGCGCGTGGACCCGAGGGCGCACGCCGTTCGCGGGGAGTGGATGAGGACCGGAAAATCCCTCGTGGGTGTCAACCCGACGTTCCCCGGGGTGCTGCAACTGCCGTACGAGCCGGGGGAGGAGTACGATCTTGAGGCGACGGTACGGCGCATCTCGGGGGAGGAGTATTTCGGCGTTCAGTTGGTCGCGGGCGGTCATCGGGTCAGCGTGGCGATCGACACGTGGCCGTCCAAAGGCTACGTCAGCGGCATGGGGAGTATCGCGGGGAAAGACCTGCTCAACAACGGGACCGGAACGAGGGGCCGGCAGTTCGTTCAAGCCGGGACGGCTTACGTCGTCGCCTGCTCCGTCCGGAAGGGGCGGATCAGCGCCTCGGTCAACGGAACGGTGATTACGTCCTACACGGGTAAGTTTATTCTCTTCTCGATTCATTCCGACTTCCGCGTGCCGAACGAGAAGACGCTGGCCGTCCAAATCGGCTACGCCACGCCCTTCCAAATCGACCGCCTCGTGGTGACGCCCGTTAGCGGGAGCGGCAAGGTACTCGATTAGCAACCTGTCAGCAGGGCAGTGCCGGGCAACAGTCCGTTTCCGAACGCGCGTAACGACTGGCCGTCGTAATCCACCACCACATGCCCTTATCGCCGGCACGTCTCCAACACTGACATCAACACGTTGATCGCCCCGGCCAGTTCGGTGGTGACGTTCCGTCGTCGGGCGCGGGAAGAACCCGGGGCGGTCGGCGAATAGCCCATCCGCCGCCACGGCCGCCCGATCGCGGCGGCGGCGTGAGACTCAGTCGTGCCAGCCTGAAGTTGGTTGTACCCGAGTCGGGGGTGACCCCGCCGGAGCGGTGGCCGAACGAATGGCGCGGCGGAGACCAGTTGGTGGGCCAGTCCCTCTCGCCCCTGCAACGCGGACCCCGGCCCGAATCGTCGAGTGCGACCCGACGGCGATCCCCGGACCGAGTGACGTTGCAAGCCCTCCCGCAGTCGGCGGGGACGGGGGGCGGCTTGCCTCGATCGACCCGCCGACCGCCGGTGAGCGGTTGGGCGAGCCGCACCAGATAACCCGGCCCGCTTGAGTTGACAGGACCGCGGCTTCATAGTCAACAAGCTCAGCAGCGGCTGCGCTGTGAGCGGTGGATCGCGAATCGCTACGGAGGCGGCCGTCTGCTGCAGCGCGGTACTCGTCCTCGGTGGCGACCCAGCGGCGGCCGGCGCACTGGAGGAGGGGGACGTTGGCGAACGGGTTCTTGCCGGCCGGGAGGCGGTCCGTCTCGGCGGCCCAGTTGAACGCGCGCCGGAGGGTGACGAGGGCGTAGTTGACGGTCTTGGGCTTGTACGGTCGTGGGGGCTGCTTGCCGGTGACGTAGGTCGTCTTATCGGCTTCAACTTGAAGTCGGTGGCGTCGGCCCGGGTCAGGCCACAGACTTGGCGGTTTCCGTACTCCTTGGCGAAGGCGGTACACCACCGCAGGTAGTCGCGGAACGTGTCGTTGTCATTGGTCGCTTGAACGTCTTCGAGGAAGAGGACGAGCAGTTCGGTGACCGTCATTTTGGTCGGCAGGCGACCGCCCATCGCCTCGCGCCCGGTTTCGAGTTTGCCGAGTTCGAGTTTGAGCAACCGCATGGCCTCGGTCATCCCGTCCTCGACGGGGCAGAGCCGGAGGTAGACCCCGTTGGGTCGGCTGACGTACCACCCGCGTTCGGCATGCGGCTTCGCTTGTCGCGCCATCGTGGCCCTCGTGCCTGAAAGGACGAAGATACTACGCGCGCGAGAAGGGGTGCGACCACCTGTTGGGCCGCAATCGGCCCGGGTCGGCTCGGAAAGCCCGCGCAGGTGGTGATGGGACACTTGGGCTATGCCTACTGGCCGCTGCATGAAGACGGTCGAACTTTCATAGCCACAAGCCGGCTTGGGCAAAGCAGGCTTGGGCCAGTCGAGGCTTCTGGCGAAGCCGGCTGATGGCGAGGTGGAACTGCTCGTACAA
>JAFKFQ010000142.1 GCA_017308215.1 bacterium
TCGTCCGCCCGCTCGCGGGGCGAAATCGTTGGGGGCCGGCACGGAGGGCGGCGGATGCGCCGGATACCGGGATGGGTCTGGGGGGTGGGGGTGGCAGTCGCGTTGACCGCCCCCGGGCGGGCGACGGCCGGCATCTGGGTGTCGCTCGCGGCCGGGCTGCCCGGCGCGTCGACCCCGTCGGCCGAGGCCGACCTGTGGTTCGACTCGCCGCACGCGCCGCCGTTCGTGGCGGTCACGTCGGCGCCCGGAACGCTGGAAGCCGGCACCGCCGGCGGCACCGTCAGCTTCGGCGGCCTCGCCACCCCGCTTCTCCTGAACCTGGGCGACGGGTCGGCGTACATCGCCGGCGGCACGCCCGCCTCCGACGCCCAGAAGGGGCGCGGCTCGAAGGGCGGTAGCGCGGGCGCGCGGGCGTCCGGCGCCCCGCTGGTGAACGCCGAGATCCCCGGGACCGCTGCCCTGCTCGGGCTCCAGCTCGCCGACCCGGACGCCACCGGCGCCCGCGACCTCATCGCCACGTTCACCAACATGACCGGGGTCGTCCTCGCCACCGGGACGATCGCCGTGCCGGACGGCGGCTACTACGTCCTCAACCTCGGCCAGGACGCCGACCCGACCCCGTCCGAGCCCACACCGACCGAACCGACGCCGACGGAACCCACGCCGACCGAGCCGTCGCCGCCGGTGAACAATCCCGGCCCGGTCGCCGCGCCCGAGCCCTCCACCCTCGCCCTGATGGCGGTCGGCGGGGTCGCCACCACCGCCATCCGGCGGCTCCGCGGGCGGAAGTCGGCTTGACCGCGCCCCCGCGCCGGCGCACAATCCTCCGCCCGACGCCCGGCCCGCTCGGCCGGGCGTCGCCACGTTCCGCACCCCGCCCGAAGGAGTCACGGCATGGGGACGCTCCTCCTCGCCGCACTGCTCGCCCCCGCCGCCGACGCGCCGGGGCCGGACCAGTTCCTCCACCCGTCCGCCCGCACCGGCCACTCCGACCTGTTTCTCACCGACCCGGTTAAGGGCGACACCCGGAACGTCACCAACACCCCCGACGCCGACGAGATCGGCCCGGCGTTCCGCCCCGACGGCACCCGCGTCGCGTTCCTGTGCAAGACGAAGGACCACGACTTCGAGGTGTACGCCTGCGACACCGACGGGACGAACCGCAAACAGCTCACCCGCCCGCCCGGCGACCCGTCGGCGTGCTACTTCCCGAGCTGGTCGCCCGACGGGAAGCGCATCTGCTACACCCGCCTGTACCCGGGCGGCACGAAGTGCGAGCTGCGCGTGATGAACGCCGACGGGACCGGCGACGGGCTCGTGCGTGAGGGCGCCGTCGGCGCCGCGTGGGGGCCGGACGGGGCGATCGCGTTCGTCCGCCGCGAGGCCGGGAAGCCGCAGGCGCTGTGCGTGACCGACGCCGACGGGGCGAACGAGAAGGTGCTGCTCGCCGACATCGGCCGCGTGGACCTGCCGGCGCCGGCGTGGAGCCCGGACGGGTCGGTGGTCGCGTGCCCGGCCGAGACGGACCACGGCTGGCAGATCAAGCTGGCGCCGGCGGCCGGCGGGCCGGCGCGGCAGCTCACGTCGCTGTTCGGGATGAACACGAACCCGGTGTGGGTCGCCCCGGACCGCGTGATGTTCGCGCACGTCACGCAGCCCGGCACGGCCGGCGGGTACGGCGTGGTGAAGGCCGACGGCACGCGCCTCGACCTCCACCCGATGACCAAGGTCGAGCCGGCGCAGCCGCTGGCCCGGCCGGCGGTGTACGTGCCGCGGCCGGCGCGCCCGGCGGCGAACCCGGTCCGCCCGGTCGCGCACGCCGAGCCGGCGGCGGCGAAGGGGCTGAAGGTGGCGGTGAGCCCGGTGTTCTTCGCCCCGGCCTCGGTGCCCGGCGCGGCGACGAGCGCGGCGTGGTCGGCCGACGGGAAGCAGGTCGCCATCGGCCTCGGGGCGGGGCCGGTCGCGGTCGGCACGTTCGACGGCAAGCGGTTCGCGCCGACCGCCGCGCTGGTCGGCCACTCGGGCGCCGCCGCGGGCGTCGTGTTCGCCGCCGCCGGCAAGGGCGTGATCTCGGCCGGCAACGACAAGACGGTCCGCACCTGGGACGTGGAGAAGAAGGGGACGACGGGAATCGAGTCGGACCTGACGGCGGAGTGCGAGGCGGTGGCGGCGCCGCCGGACGGGGCGTGGGTGGTGGCCGGCCTCCGCGACGGCACGCTGCGCGTCCGCAAGGCCGGCGCGGACCCGCGCACGATCCCGGTGTGCGACCCGAAGCGCGGCGCCGTCCACGGCGTCGCCGCGGCGCCCGACAGCGCGACGGTGTACGCCGGCGTCGCCCGCTGGGACCTCCCGGTGTTCGGCGGCGCGGTGGCGGCGTTCGACCCGGCGACCGGCAAGGAGAAGTGGCGGACGAAGGGCTCGTTCGGCGGCGTGATGACGCTCGCCGTGTCGCCCGACGGGAAGAAGCTGGCGGGCGCGTGCCTGGACACCTACGTCCGCGTGTGGGACGCGGCGACGGGCGCCGAGCTGGCCGTGTGGAAGGGCCACACCGACCGCTGCACCGGCGTGGCGTGGGCGCTGGGCGGGAAGGCCGTGCTGTCGTGCGGGCTCGACCACACGGTCCGCGTGTGGGACGCGGCGACCGGGGAGAACGTGCGGACCCTGGCCGCGCACGTCGGCCCGGCGCTGCGGGTGGCGGCGAGCCCGGACGGCGCGCACGCCGTCAGCACCGGGGCCGTCGGGGCGGTGTTCTTCTGGCGGATCGCGGAGGAGTGACCATGCTCGCGCGCGTCATCACCCGGCTCGGGTTCCTGGCCCGCCGGCCGTGGATCTCCCGCTTCACCATCGACGGCCGCGCCTACGGCGGCCGGTACGACGTGACGCACGACCCGCGGCTGGGCCACTTCTTCCGGTGCTTCCCCGGCGCCCGGCGGGCGCTGGAGCTGGGGAGCCTGGAGGGCGCGCACACGTTCGCGCTCGCCGCGCGGGTGGCGGAGGTCCACGGGATCGAGGGCCGGGCCGCGAACCTGCGGAAGGCACGGTTCGTCCAGCGCCGCCTCGGGCGCCGGAACGTCACCTTCCACCAGGCCGACCTGGAGACGTTCGACCCCGCGGCGCTGGGCCGGTTCGACGCGGTGTTCTGCTGCGGCCTGCTCTACCACCTGCCGCGCCCGTGGGAGCTGCTGGCGCGCCTCCGCCGCGCGGCCGACGGGCTGCTGCTGGCGACCCACTACGCCCCGGCCGACAAGGCCGACGAGGAGCGGAACGGCTACGCCGGCACGCGCTACCACGAGTTCGGACTGAAGGAGCCGCTGAGCGGGCTGTCGGCAGAATCGTTCTGGCCGACGCTCGACGAGCTGGTGCGGATGGTGCGCGACGCCGGGTACGCCGCGGTCGAGGTGTGCGACGACGACCGCTCCCACCCGCACGGCCCGCTGGTGACGCTCGCCGCCCGGGTCTGACTCACCCGGCGGCGAGCTCCTCGACCCGCGCCCACTGCTCGGCCGTCACCGGCATCACCGACAGCCGCGGCAGGCGGACCAGCTCCCACCCGGCGAACGCCGGGTCGGCCTTGATCGTGGCGAGTGTCACCGGGTTCGCCAGCTCCGTCACCGGCTTCACCGTCACG
>JAFKFQ010000143.1 GCA_017308215.1 bacterium
GAGGGCGACGGCCGCCTCGTCCCGGGTCAACTGCTGGAGGTAACACAGGACGAGCGGGGCGCGGAGCCGCTCGGGCAGCCGGGCCAGCCCGGCGTCGAGGGCGGCCCGGGCCTCGGCCCAGCTGAGCCCGGCGGCCGGGTCGGCGGGCGGGGCCGGCACGTCCGCGGGGAGCGGCCCGGGGCGCCGGGCGCCGCGGGTTCTCGCCCGCACGGCGAGGCGGACGGCCACCCGGTACAGCCACGGCCCGACCGTCGGCCCCCAGCCGCGGGCGGCGGCCTTCCGGGCGAGGGCGAGGAACGCCGCCTGGGCAACGTCGTCGGCCGCGGCCGGGTCGCCGAGAACCCGCCGGGCGGCGCCGCGGACGAGCCGGGCGTGCCGCCGCACCAGTTCGGCGAACGCCGCCTCGTCCCGCCGGGCGGCGAAGGCGGCCAGGAGGGCCGCGTCGGCGTCCGGGCGGTGGGGGGCGGCGAGCAGCGCGGACCGCAGTCGGGTCGGTGTCATCGGGGGCTCCGGGCGGGACACCAGGATAAAGGCCGGCCGCCGCCCGGGCGGCACGAAATCGACCGGGCGCTCGCGCGGCCGGTGCCGGAGCGGGAGCGGAGGGCGTGCCGTGCCGGACACGACTGCCGCGGAACATCCGTGGCGGGCCGCAGGGGGACGTCGCGGGGAAACGAGACCCGGTCGGCGGAGCGTTCGCAGTCACCTCGGTCGTTCGGTCAGCCGGGCGAGCGCGGCCGCGGCCTCGCGGGTCAGCCGGGCGTCGGGAAGTCCGCCCGCCAACGCGGTCAACAGCGCCCGCGCGTCGGCGGTGGCCGCCCGCTCCAGGACGGCCACCGCCCGCACCTCCCTGACCTCCTCCCCCGACGGAACGGCTCGGGCGTCCATCACCGCCAGGAGCCGCCCGAGCCGGCTCGCCCGCTCGGGCGAAGTCGTTTCTCTCAGCGCGGCGCGAAGGACGGGCGCTGCGGCGGCCCCGAGACCCTGGAGGGTCTTCGTCGCCGCCTCCCGGTCGGCGAACGCGGGGGCGTCCAGCTTCGACACTAGCGCCCCCACCGTCGCCGCGTCGGCCGCCCGCACCGGCTTCACCTTCCCGCGGAGGATCGCTACGGCCTCGGCCGGCCGACCCGCCAGTTCCCACCCGGCCTGGTGCGCGGCGGCGGCCGGGCCGCCCAGCGCGTCCCACAACTCGGTCGCCGTGCCGGTCCGGGGGCCGGGAGGGGCGGCGAACGCGGTCAAGTCCCACGCCAGCCCGGTGCCGTCCGCGAGCGCGGTCACCGCCCGCCGCTCGTCCGGAACGAGTAGCCCGGTCGCACTCGCCGGGAGCGGCCGCCGCCCCCGCTCGCCGCCCGTCGTCGTGTCGAACACTCGAAGCGACCCGCCCCCCGTCGCTACCAGGAGCCGGCCGCCGCCCGCCAGCGCCAGGTGATCGACCGGCCCGGTTCTCACCTCCGCCGCCACGGCCCCGGTCGCCGACTCGACGAGGAGTGCTTCGTGTGTCGCCGGTCCCTGGCCCGTTGCCTTCCCGGTCGCCACCAGCCGCCCGTCCGCGGAGAAGGCGACCGGCGCGTTCCGTGCCACGCCGGGGACCTCGAACCGGGTGCGGGACGGGTCGGCCCCGTCCGCGACCACCAGCCCGTCCGGGGTCGGGAGCGCGACGGCCGCCCCGCCGCCCTCCCACGCCCACTGCCGCTGCTCGGCCGGGAGCGACCGCGCCCACTTGGCATCGCCCGACGCGGTGTCCCACACGGCCAGGCCCGTCGTCTCCGGCCGCCCCATCACCCGGGCGAGCGCGTGGGCCGCCCGGCCGTCCGGCGACACCCGGATCTGGTACAGGTAGTCCGGCGCCGGCCCGTTGGTGGCGGGGGTCTTGAGCCGGACCGACCGCGACTCGTTCCAGGTCGCCGCGTCCCACCACTGGACGAACCCCGTGTAGCCCCCGGCCCACAGGCTACGGCCGTCGGGCGAGAACCCGACCGCCCGCACGTACCGCCCCTCGTCCCCCGGGAACGGGAGCGTGCGGGCGAGCCGTCCGTCGGTGAGGCTCCACACCGCGACCCCCTTCTCCAGCCAGTCGGCCGAGGCGAGCCACCGGCCGTCCGGGGACGCGGCCAGCACCGACAGGTTCCCCAGGTTCCCCGGCCGGTCGAACCGCTCCTTCCCGTCGACCGCGCCCCACACCCGCAGCTTCTGGTAGTTACTCGCCACGACGTGTCGGCCGTCGCGGGTGAACGCGACCCGGCCCGGGCGGCCGGGCAGCTCGTGCCGGACGCGGCCGGTGGCCAGGTCCACCAGGCAGCTCGTGTCCGAGAAGCTGCAGGCCAAGGTCTTGCCGTCCGGGGACACGTCGAGTGAGTGGAAGGCCCCCCTCCCCCCCAGGTCGAACCGGGCCGCCTCCCGGCCGGTGGCGAGGTCGAACGTCACGAGGTCGGACGCCGGCGGCCCGTCGGGCTTCCAGGCCGAGGCGACCAGCGTCTTCCCGTCCGGGGTGACGGCGGAGTGGGCGGCCGAGCAATTCAGCCGGTGCTTCTCGGCGCCGGTGGCCGCGTCGAACACGCACACGGCCTCGCCCGACCCGCCGCCCGCGACAACCCACTTGCCGTCGCCGGAGAAGTACCCGTGAAAGCTACTGTCCCGGCCGATCGCTCGCGGGGGGAGCGTGAGTTCGCGCCGCCTCCCGGTCCCCCACTCGACCAGGGCGAGCCGCGGCTCCCAGGTGAGGACGGCGAGCGTCCCGCCGTCGGGCGAGAAGAAGGTCGAGTGGAAGTCCTTGCCCGGTGCGGGGAATGAGGCCCGCCGCGTTCCGGTTTCGGTTTCGAGGACGGCCAGATCGGTCCCGACGAGCCCGGCCGCGTACCGGCCGTCGGCCGACAGGGCGAGGAGCCCCCGGCCGCTGCCGGGTTCGGGAACGCTTCGCGTCTCACGACCGGTGGCCAGATCCCAGGTGCGGAGCCGGCCGTCCGACCCGGCCGACAGCACCGACTTCCCGTCGGGGAGAAGGGCGAAGTGCCAGGCGCCGGCGTGCCGGAACAGGACGCTCCCCAGCCGCAGCACCGCCCCGTCCGGGAGCGGGTCGCCGAACAAGTCCGTGCGCGGCCCCGGCGGGTCGACCGCGCGGGCGGGAGGCGGTAGGTCGGAGCTCGGTCCCGCGCCGGCGAGCAACGCGCCGACGGCGGCCAGCCCGACGGCGACGGGCAGGACGGCGGCCCGGATGCCGCCCCGCGGGCGGGCCAACTCGGCCACGGCGGCGGGGATGCGGCCGCCGGCCCGCAGCGCGCGGACGACGGCGAGGGTCGCGTCCACGAGCGCAGCCGCGGACGGCTCCGGGCGGCCGGCGACCAGCGCCGGGGCGAGGAGCGGCAGCCCGCGGCGGGCGAGCCGCCGGCGGAGGGCCTCCTTCCCCCGCTCCAGCCGGCCCCGCAGCGCCCCGACCGAGCACCCGGCCCGGGCCGCCGCGTCCTCGTACCCCAGCTCCTGCAGGTAGCACAGCACGAGCGCCGTCCGGTACGCCTCGGGCAGGGCCGCGAGCTCGGCGTCGACGACCTCCCGCACCTCCCGCCACGTCCGGTCGTCGGCCGCCCGCGCGGGCGGCCCGTGGGCGGCCTCCCGGCGGCGGCGGCGGGCTTCGGC
>JAFKFQ010000392.1 GCA_017308215.1 bacterium
TCAGCGCCGGCGCCTCGTCCTCGTCCGGCAGGTCGAACCGCACCGAGTCGTCGGAGTCGTCCCGCGCCGCCGGCCGGACACCCCCGCCGCCCCACGACACCGACCCGCCCGGCGCCGTGCTCCCGGTCGGCTCGTGGTGGGGGGCCACGAGCCCCTCCGCCGCCCCGGCGCCGGCGGCCGCGACGAGGGCCAGCGCGGCGTGGGCCTCGTCCATCCCGCTGAACCGGTCGGCCGGGTCGGCGGCCATCAGCCGGTCGAGGGTGGCGACGAGCGCCCGGGGCACGCCGGGGACAACGGCCGGGGCGTCTCCTCTCGGGGACGGCGGACGGCCGGTGAGGGCGAAGTACCCGACGGCGCCGAGCGAGTATTGGTCGGCGGCGGCGGTCGGCGCGCCGGGGGCGGCCAGCCACTCGGGGGCGGCGTAGGGGAGGAACCGGGCCAGCACCCCGCCGGCGGTGGCGGTGTCGAGGAGTCGTTCGACCCCGGCAAGGTCGCCGCCGAGCACGAGCCCGGCGCCGAGGTCGAGGACGCGCGCCGGCGCCGCCCCGGCCGCCCGGGCAACGGCCGCCGGCGAGAGAAGCCCGTGCGGCACCCCGGCGGCCACCCGGTCGGCCAGCCGGTCGCCGTCCGCCCGGAGCCAGACGAGGTAGTGGAACCCGTTGGCCGAGCCGGCGTCGAGGAGCGGGACGACGGCTGGGTGGGGCTTGAGGGCGGCGGCCCGGCGGGCGAACTCGCGGGCCTGCTTGGCCCGCCACAGGCTGCGGAGCGGCACCGCGGCCAGCACCACCTGGTCGGCGGCCCCGCCGCCGGCCTTCTCGGCGGCGACTACCGGGCCGAGCGCCCCCGGCCGGTGCGGACCGGTGACCCGGTACGGGCCGAGGACGAGCGCCCGGGCGGCGCCGGCGAGGGCGCGGTCGGCCTGATACCGGGTGAGGGCGCCGCGGGTGACGAGGTGGGCGGCGAGGTCGGCGGGCGTGACCCCACGGAAGTCGGCGACGAGGTCGGCGATCTGGTCCGCCGCCAGCACCCGCGCCCGTACGAGCTCGTCCGCCAGCGCGGCGGCGTCGGCGTCGGCGGGCGGCGGGGACGACGTCATGGTGTCAAGCGGAGGCGCACCGGCCGAGGGGAATGGGCCGCCCTAGTCTAGTACACGAATTCGCCCTCGTCTCAACCACCGACCGAGCGGCGTTGGCAGCAACGGGTGGGCGCCGGTATGATGTGGGTACGCGCCCGTGGCTCAACTGGATAGCGCATCCGCCTTCTAAGCGGACGGTTGTGGGTTCGAATCCCACCGGGCGTACCTCACAACTTGCTACGGCCACGCCGTTTAGGTGTCCGTCTCGCGTGAGACGTGCGGCC
The DNA here is from genome assembly GCA_017308215.1 of bacterium. GTDB lineage: Bacteria > Planctomycetota > Planctomycetia > Gemmatales > Gemmataceae > Urbifossiella. The sequence continues at coordinate 1,360 of JAFKFQ010000392.1, forward strand.
GGAAGTGCTGCGAATTTACGGGGAACTCCCCGTAAACCGCCTTTCCGGGAGTTCGCGCGTGCCACGCCCGAAGAACGTCCTTCCCACCTACAAGCGCCACAAGACCGAGGCCCGCTGCTGGGTCGGCGGGCACTGGCTTTCGCTCGGCCCATACGACTCGCCCGAGTCGCGGGCCGAGTTCGCCCGCGTCTGCGCTGAGGTCGCCGCCGGGAACGCAAACGCGGTCGCGGCGCGGGCCACCACGAAGGCCATCACAGTCGGCGAGTTGATCGTGGCGTTCAAGGAGTACGCCGAGGGCTACTACATTCGGCCCGACGGCACCCAGACCGGGGAGGCGAACGAGTACGGGCAGGCGCTGCGAGTCGCGCGAGAACTGTACGGACACACGCCGGCGAAAGAGTTCGGCCCGCTGGCGCTGAAGGCGGTCCGCCAGAAGATGGTAGAGAGGGGGTGGTGCCGCGTGCGGGTCAACCGCCAGGTCAACCGCGTGCGGCGCTGCTGGAAGTGGGGCGCGTCGGAGGAGATGGTTCCCGGCTCGCTCGTCGCCGACCTGGCGGCCGTGGCCGGGCTCAGGAAGAACCGCAGTGTGGCGCCCGAGACGGAACCCATCGGTCCCGTCCCCGACGCCCACTTCCGCGCCACGCTTCCCGAGCTGGTACCTACCGTCCGGGCAATGGTCGAGCTACAGCGCACCGCCGGGCTGCGGCCGTGCGAGGTGACGCGGCTCGTTCCCGCGGACATCGACACGTCCGGAGAGTTGTGGATCTTCGCCCCGGCCGAACACAAGATGAGCCACCTTGGCCGGGACAAGGCGATTCCCCTCCCGCCGTCGGCGCGCACGATCCTGGAACCGTGGCTGAAGGGAAAGGCACCCGACGAGATCGTCTTCTCGCCGTGGGCGGCGCGCAAGGAGATGTACGAGCGGCGACGGGCGAAGCGAAAGTCGAAGGTGCAACCGTCCCAAGCGGACCGGTCGAAGCCGGAGTCGGCGAAGACCCGGCCGACCCGGGCCAAGTTCACGACCCAGAACTACGGTTCGTGGATCGCGCGGGCGGCGAAGCGGGCAGGCGCCCCGCACTGGCACCCGAACCAGCTCCGCCACCTGTTCGCGTCCGAGGTCCGTGCGCGGCACGGGTTGGAGGTCGCCCCGATCCTCCTGGGGCACAAGCGGGCGGATGTGACGCAGGTGTACGCCGAGAAGAACCTGGCGGCGGGGATGGAGGTGGCGAAGAAGATGGGGTAGGTGTCCCTCAACAGATGCGACCGCCGCCCGTCCAGAACAACACCCACAACCCGGCGCAACCGGCGAAGACGAGGATTACCAGAAGGAGTACCAGAAGGCCCATTAGTCCGCCCGCCCAGGCGAGGACAGTCACGCCAGTGCGGTCCGGTCGTCGCCTGCGAGGCGGCGGTCGATAGTCGTTCACGAACTCGAACTCGGGGCGGTCGGACATCGTGGGCGCTCGAGGGTGTGTCCTCCGTGATAACCCACCGCTGACCGTAATCCAAGTCGATAGATGGAATCCGACAGGGTTAGCCTGATCCCGGGCGATTTCGTTCCCCGTCGGGTAAGATGGCGGCACCTCGCAGGGGTCGCCCGTGACGGACGCCGAAGCCCTACTCGCCGCAATCAGAGCCCACCCCAACGACGACACCCCCCGGCTCGTCTACGCCGACTACCTCGACGACCACGCCGACGACTACCCTTTCCCGGAAGAGGCCCGCCAGCGTGCATACACCATCCGCGCGTATTGCGAGTTTGCGAAATACGACTACAGCCCCGCGGATTGTCCCAACCGCACCGCCTTCATTCCTTGTCCCTGCGCTGAATGTGCTCGATTTTACGAAGCGAACTCGGCCGCCTGCGCAGCGACGAGGTACATGACCCGATGCACTGACGGGGTGCTTAACTGGTACCGGTGGGCGGGGGGCGCCGGTCCGTTCATAACCGGCGGGCTACTCGAGGACTACGAGCGAGGGTTTCTCGTGCAGGTGCGACTCGCGCCCGCCGACTGGCTCGCCCACGCGGACGCGATCCGCGCCGAGCATCCGATCCAGCGGGTAAGCCTGACGACGATTCCGGGGGTCGACCTCCCCCCGACCGGTGCCACGGGGACGCACTGGTGGGTCATCCCCGAGGAGTGGACCGCCGACGGGAAGACCGCGGCGGTGGCGTACGAAGACCGGCGGGTCGCCGCGCCCCCCATTATGTCCCGCCGCTGGCCCGGGATCGAGTTTCGGTTCTGGCTACGCTCCGACTGGGCTCCCGCCGATCCGCTCGCCTAGCTAGAGTTCGATGTTGAGCGGGGCGAAGGGGCGACGCTTCCGCCGCTTGTATTTCAGGAACTGAGCGCCGACCTTGGGGTCAGCAAGCTGGGCCGGGGTCAGCGGGATGCCGTCCTTCAGCAGCACCGGTTGAGAGACGGGTTGGCCGCCGCGGATGATGGGGGTCGGAACGCCGCCCGGCCCCTTCATGCAAAGCCCCTGATCGAGCAATTCCAGGTCATCCCAATCCGGATCATTCTCACCGGCAAGCCAGAACTCGTACCGGAACCGGTAGTACCCGAAGGCGCCCTTGTAGACCTTGCGCGCGGTGATTGGCCGGAGGATCCAACGCCCGGGAGGCTTCCCGAGAAACACGTCCTTGTTCACCGCGAACCGGAAGTGAGCCAGGCGGCCGGAGTTCACGGTCGCCTCGTTCCGCTCGATGGTCAGCGTCGTCCACCCGTCCTCGTTCGTGGGAACCGGGTCAAACGGCTGGCCGGCGCTGTTGAGGATCGGGCGGGGGATGGTCTCCGCCGGGTCCGTCGCGTCGGGATCGCCGAGGTCTCGGACGAGCGGGACTTCACGGGTCTGCGTCCCCCACTCCTCCGTCTGGGGTTCGAGGGACGGGTCACCGGCCGCCCCCGACCCACCTCCGGCACCGGGCTGCCCGACGTTCGTCGGCGGCGAATAGGGGCTGCCGCTGTTGGTTTCGTACTCGGCGGCGACGATCCAAGAGTCCCAAGTGCCGTCTTCCTGCGTCGGGGTGATCCGCCGGCAGAGTGCGAACGAATCGAACTCGTTCGACCCGAACGTCCGCGGGAATGGCCGGTGTGGGTTGTGTTCGAGACGTACGACTCGCCGGCCAAGCACTCCGACCCCTCGGCGGGGCGGGCTTTGTCGTTGCACTGCCGCGCGTGGACTGGTAGCCTCAATACTAAAATTGTCGGTCCCGATTCGGGTTGTGATGGCTCCCCCCCGACGTTCCCCGTTCCGAGGGTGGCAGGCGGCTGTGGTCGCCGTCATCACCGCGTGCGCTGCGCCGTCGGCGGCGCAGGCCGGGTGCGGGGATTACGTCGTCATCCGCGACGCGAACGGCGACGTGCCGGCGACCGCGCCCGACCACGGCGACCCGGTGCCGTGTCACGGGCCGAACTGCACCGGGTCGCCGACCCGCGACCCGCTCGCCCCCGCGGCCCCGCCGGCGCCCCACACCGGCGTGAAAGAGTGCGTCACGCCCGGCGGCGGCACCGCCGACCCGGGCGCCGCCCGCCCCGCCTTCCCCATCCCCACGTCGGACGCCTGCCCCTCCGGCCCCGCGTCCGCCATCTTCCACCCCCCGCGGGTCGGTTAAAGCTACCGCCACCCGCGCCCAGCGCCCCCGGTCCGCCACCACCTGCCGCCGCCGGCACGCGGGGCCGGGTCGTGCGCCACCGTCGTTCGCACGCAGACACCGAAGACCACGCGCCCCACAACCGCCTCACACCCGCGTTCGCGCGTGGCGTGTTGCCGGCCGTCATCACCACCACCGGGAGCGGACCCCTCATTCCGGCCGCACGGCAGACCACCGAGGCCGACTGAGCCCCCGCACCCGACCACGGAGCCACCCGCCCATGTCCGCCCGACAGACACTCGCCGCCGTGGTCGCGGCGATGCCCGGCGTTCGCACGTTGAAGTCCTGTAAGTCCTGCCTCAAGGCGTTCACGCCGACGTCCCGGAACCAGCGGTATTGCTCGGCCGCGTGTAAGCCGACCCGGCTGTTGTACCCCGACGGTCGCCGGACGTGCCCGACGTGCGGGACCCAGTTCACCCGGACCAGCGTAGCCCACCGGCACTGCTCCGTGGGGTGTCGCGGATCGGAGTCGCCCGAGTACGTCCGGCGCCAGGCGGTTGCGCGGCGCCCCCACCCCGCCGGGCCGGGGAGTCGGCCGCCGGACCTGGAGAAGCGGGCCACGGCGACCGCCCTCCGCAAGGAGGGACTGACGCTGGCGGCAATCGGGGGGCGGATGGGGATCACCCGACAGCGCGTCCACCAACTGCTGACAACAGCGCGCCACGAGTGCCCCGCTTAGCCGTGAGACCGACAGGATTTGCGCGGGCGCGGATCACACGAGACCACCGCACACCCGCCCCGCCGCATCGGGGTGCGGGCAAGCACTGGCCACTGCCGTGCCCGGCGTCGGTCGGGTGGAAGAGCTGTTCGTTTTCGCCGACCGGGCCCCGCCGACCACCGGAACGGCCGTCTCCACGAGAATTTCACACGGTCGGCCGGCCACGGCCGGTTGACCGCGCCGACGGACCGCGCCATCCTGGAGTCAGGATTTTCCCCACACCAGGGCCGGTGCTTCTCGTGGTGCGAGGGCCGAACCATGTCCGCGGTTCACAGCCCGTTCGACACGATCAAGGTCGTCATCTGCACTCCCGGCGGGTGGGCGGCCGACCGACGGTGTCACGAGCCCGACCCGCCCGACGCATCGCCCTGGAGTGGCCAACACGCCCCGCGTGACCCGGAGACGGAGCGCTTCGCGCTCCGGCCGTGGCCCGGAGACGAGTTCGGATTGCCCCCTGCCGACTGAGCCCGGGTTCGCCCGGTGACACTGTGACGCCCGGGGGGCGTGTGCCACCGGGCGTTTCGTTCCCGGCAGGTATGATGGCGGCATCTGGAGGTGCCGGCTTCGGTCCAGTCGGCCGTCAGCGCGCGCCCGGGGCGAAGAACTGGGTGCCGGTGCGCGGGCGGTGCTGCTCGTGCGGCTCGGCGCCGGGCGGGGTGTCGCGCCAGGCGCGGCCGCCGACCGCCGCGTCGTACCCGGCTGTGTACAGCCGGCGCATCTCCACCGGGTCGAACCCCATCGCGTCGGCACTCACCGGGAAGTCCTCGGGGATCGCCGCCAGGTGGTAGTTCATCCCGCCGAGCAGGCACAGCGCGTAGATGCGGAACAGCTCGCCGCGCGTCTGCGACGACACCATCGCGCTCAGCGCGCTCTCGGCGACGCGGAGCGCCCGCCGGTCGGTCACCGCCGGGTCGGCGTACAGCTTCCCCGCGATGATGACGTAGGCGCCCGACCCCGCGAGCGGCTGCCGGCCGGCCCGGAGGGCCGCCGGATCGACGTGCAAGGTGGACGCCCGCAGGAACACGCCGGTGGTGGCGCCGCCGTCGGCGTGCAGCTCGGTGAACGGGCGGCCGTTCACCTCCACCTCGATCGGCACCGACGGGAAGAACCCCGGCACCGACGCCGACGCGAGCAGTACCTTGCGGTAGAGTTCCTTCGCGTCCGGACGGCCGCTCGCCGCGATCGCCCCCATGTCCCACACCACCAGCCGCCGCGTGTCGAGGTTCGTGGTGCCGACGTACAGCCGCCGCCCCGCCGCGTGCGCCCGCGCCACCGCGGCGACGATCCCGTCGTCGACCTGGGTTTCGATGAGCTGCCGCAGCGGCTCCGACGACGCGGCGGCGTCGGAGAACAGTACCGCCGGGCGCGGCCGCTTTCGGTAGATGTCGCGGTCGGTCACCGTGGTGTACAGCTTCGCCATCGTGCCGTCGTACTCGGTGCCGAGGAAGGCGTAGGTGGCGACGAGCGCGCCGGTGCTCACCCCGGTCACCACGTCGAACTGCGGGCGGGTGCCGGTGGCGGTCCAGCCGGTGAGGACGCCGACCGAGTACGCCCCGTACATCCCGCCACCGGACAGTGCGAGGAACTTGCCCGGCTTCGCGGCGGGGTCGGGGGCGGCGAGCGCGGTCTTGGTGCGATCGGCGAGCGAGCGGAGGAGTTCGGTCTCGATCGGCCCGGGGTCGTCGGCCGGCCCGGGCTGGACGAGGGCGCTCTCGCGGACGAGTTGGGGCGGCGCGCCGGCGCGGTGGCGGGCGGTGCAGCCGGCCGCGAGGACGGCGAGGCCGACGGCGGCGAATCGCAGGGTCGGGGTCACACCGCACTATAGGTTGGGCAGAACCGATCCTACGCGCGATTCCGGCCGCGCCGGTTGATGAACGCGCGCCGGACCGGTGGGGTGTGCGCGTGGCGCGGGATGCGCAGGTGCGCGGGGTTGGGCGGGATGGTAGACGGGCGACGGCGTCCGGACTTCGCCACAGGCCGCCCCGGGCTCCACTCGGGGCGGCATGCCACCGCCCTTCCGGGCGAACGGCCGGCGTGAGCCGGCTGGTCGTTGGTATTTGTGCCTTCGCAGACTCGCTATCACCCCGCAGCCGCGACCGCCAGGGAGCGGCCGGCGTCCAGCGCGGACCGCGATCGGCGAAGGTGGGTTCAGCAGTCGCTCCCTGGCGGTCGCGGCTCGTGGGGCCGTCGGTACACCGCTCAAGCACCTCTACCAACGACCAGCCGGCTCACGCCGGCCGTTCGCCCGGCTTGGCTCGGGTGCTTGCGTGCGGGAGCGAGCCGGCAAGTAACCCCGGGTGGAACCCGGGGCGGTCCCGACGATGCCGGTGACGCCACTAGCGCGGGAGCGCTCGGAGGAGGGCGTCGTCGTCGCGCGGCAGACCCCAGCCGGTGAGCGTGAAGGTCGCCGGGCCGCGGTCGGCGGCGAGGCGCAGCACCGCCAAGCGGCCGCCCACCCCGGGGCGGTTCACTAGCCACCACTCGCTGCCGGCAGGCGCGTCGGCCGCGTCGAGGACGACCGCGGCGTTGCCGTCGGTCGGCAGCACGAGCCGCGTTCCGACGGCAGGATACTTGTAGATCGGGACATCCACGGGGTGCGGAACGATCTCTTTCCCGTCGGCGCCGAACACGCGCGGCTCGCGCGTGGCGACGCCGGCGAGGAACCACGGCTGGAACCCGCCCGGCCGCTCGACCGCGAACCGCCGCGCCAGTCCGGACGCGACCCCACTCTTGAGCGGCGAGGGCGTCTCGGCGACCTTCAACTCGGTGCCGTTTGGTCCCTCCGCCAGCGCGTAGCGGAAGGTCGGCCGCCCGGCCTTGTCGAGCGCGAAGCCGTCGAACCGCACGGCCCGCGGCCCGTCGTAGAAGCGGGCGGGTTCGAGCGGGAACGGGGCGCCGAACGCCGGGTGGTTGGCGCGGGCGAGGAAGTCGGGCGGCGTCGCCGGGTTCGCGGTCAGCCCCCACGGGTGGCCGGGCGGGGCGGTCCAGAACTTCGGCCCGAGCACCTTCGCCGGGTTCCCGCCGCGGTTGTTCCACACCGGCGAGGCGTCGAGGTAGTTGCCGGCCCAGGCGAACGCGAGGCGGGCCTGGTCGGCGCTGAACGCCAGCGACACGCCCTCGGGGTAGCCGACGGCGACGGCCCTCGTGCCGGCCTCGGGGAGGAACGTCCGCAGCACCTCGGGCCGGTCCTTCACGGCGACGACGAGCCCCTTCGGCGGCTCCATGCCGTCGGGGAGGGGCAGCCCGGGGCCGAGCGACAGGTACGCCCAGACCGCCTCGGCCTGCTGCTTGGCGTTCCCGTCGTAGACCGTGGTGAGGAGCGACTTCCCGTCCACGAACGCCTGCGGCATCTTGGTGCCGGGCGACATGCGGAGCGGCTGGTGGAGCCAGCGCTCGTACCAGTCGAAACGCACGCGCTGGCTCACGGTGGCGAGGTCCGGGCCGCGCGTGCCGGTGTTCGGGATGCCGGCGATGTCGTGGCACGAGATGCACCCGAACCCGCCCTTGCCGACGATCTGACGCCCGGCGGCAATCTTCTCCGGCGTCAGCGGCACGCGGTCGACGGCGTCGCTGCTCACGGTCCCTTCGAGGAGCGCGAGCGTCTCGGGGAGCTTGCCGACGTGCGCCTCACCGTACTGCGGCATGCGCAGCTGCATCCACGGGCGGACGCGCTTCCCCTGGAGGAGCACCTCGCGGAGCCAGGTGGTCCGCGCCTTGTGGCCGATCCCGGTGAGGACCGGCGGGCGCACGTCGTCGGCGTTCTCGGCCTTCTCCATCGAGCGGATGAGCTCGGACAGCTCCGTGGGGATGCCGCCCTCGCCGTCGCGGCTGTGGCAGTTGAGGCAGTTGAACCGTCGCAGGCTGGTGCGAGCGGCGTGGGCCGGGGCGGGCGCGCCGGCGCCGACGAGGCCGTCCTTCAGGAACGCGCCGAGGTCGCGCGATTCGTTGGGTTCGAGTTTGTAGACCGGTGTGCCCGGGCGGGCGACCGTTGAGAGGCAGCCGAAGCCGACGCCCGCCTCCTTCACCCGGTCGAGCGTCGGGAACCGGGCCGCCGGCTCGATGGCCTTCCCGTCGGCCTGAAGGCTGTGGCAGTTCACACACCCGCGGCTGACCACGAGGCGTTTGCCAAGCTCGACCCACCGCTGCTCGGCGGGCCGTGCGGCGAAGACAGTGTCGGCGTTCGGGCCGAACACCTGCTGGTAGACCGCCGATTCCTCCGCGCCGGCGGGGAGCCGGGGCAACTCGGGTGTGATCGTGTCGTCGACGACGCGGCAGAGGTAGCGGGCGATGTCTTGCGCCTCCTGGCCGCTCAGCCCCATGTGCGGCATCCGGCCCGACGGATTGACCGCCAGCGGGTTCGACAGAAAGGCGGCGAGCGTGTCCGGGGTGAACTTGCTGCCGAGCGCGCCGAGCGCGTACCTCGCGCTCGGGCCGGCGGTGCCGAGCGAGTAAACGGAGTCCTCCGGCTTCAACGGCTCCTTTTCCTCCTCGTCGCCGCGGGCTTCCTTCTTCGGCAGCGCCGGCGGGTGGCACACGGCGCAGCCGGTGACGTGGAACAGCACCCGCCCGCGCTCCATGCTCGACTTGTAGTTTCCGTCGAACACCACCGCCTTGACCGGCGGCAGCGCCTTGCCCGACAGCGAGACGAGGTAGCGCACGACGGCGTGCCGCTCGACGGCGCCCTCGGGCGTGTCCGGGAACATCTTCGGCATCGCCGTGTTCGGCCGGTGCTTCGCCGGGTCGGCGAGCCAGGCGTCAAGCCAGCCGGCGTGAGCGCGCTTGGCCACGTCGGTGAGGACCGGCGCCGGGCGGTCGGCGAGCCCCTTCGCCATCGCGTCGCCGGCCGCCGGCGTGTGACAGCGGACGCACGCCAGCTCCTCGAAGCGGAAGCGGCCGTGCTCGAGCGCGAGGTCGGCGGCGAACGCGGCGGGGCGGTCCTTCGGCAGGTGCCCGAGGAACTGGTGGGCCACCGGCTCGCGGACGAACCCCGGCCCCTCCCAGAACAGGTCGAGCCGTGCGGGGCCGGGGTGCGGGGTGAAGAACACCTTCACCGCCTGCACCCCGCCGGGCAGTTCGACTTCCGGGCCGGTCACGGTCGTCGGGTCGTTGGCCTTACCGTCGGCTGACAGCACCAGCTTCTCGCCGACGTGGGCCGCGACGACGCCGCGGAGCGTGGCCGAGAAGCGGTACTTGCCGGCGCGGGTGACGTTGACGTACCCGGTCCAGGTGGCGACCCCGACGCCCTTGAGCCGCGGGTGGACCGACTCGCCGGCCGCGAGCGCCACCGCCGGCGCCGGGTCGAGGCGCGTGACGCTCCCGTCCGGCATGCCGGTGTACGCAGCGATGAGGCCGGGCTTGAGTTCAGATGGATCGACCGCGCGGGCGGTGGGGGCGGCGAGGACGAGTGCCGCGACAGCGAGGAGACGACGGTGCATCGGCGGGCGGCCCGGGAGGGGTACGGTGCGGCGGGATGTGGTGATTATCCCGACGCCGCCGGCGGCCGCAAGGGGAATGCCCGGCCGGGCCGCCGCGATACGATAACCGCCGGGAGGGCGGCGGATGCTGGTGGCGATGGCCGGGTTACCGGGGACGGGGAAGTCGGCGCTCGCGGCCCGGCTGGCGGCAACGCTCGGCGGCGTGGTGCTGAGCAAGGACGTGGTGCGCTCGGCGCTGTTCCCGGGCCCGGCGTGCGACTACTCCGCCGAGCAGGACGAGCTCACGATGCGGGCCGTCTTCGCCGCCGCCGCGTACCTGACGCGCGCCCGCCCGGCGCTCCCGGTCTTCCTCGACGGCCGCACCTACTCGAAGGCGCATCAGGTGGCGGCGCTGCTGGCGCTGGGCGAAGAAGTCGGCGCGCCGGTGCGGGTGATCGAGTGCGTATGCCCGCCCGAGGTAGCTCGGGAGCGCATCGCCCGCGACCACGCCGCCGGTTCACACCCCGCCGGCAACCGCACGCCGGACCTGCACGACCGCTCCCGCGCCGCCGCCGACCCGCTCACGGTCCCGCGACTGACGCTCGACACCGCGGCGCTGGGAGTGGAGGAGTGCGAGGCGGCGGCGCTGCGGTATCTGGGCGAACGGCCGGCGTGAGCCGGCTGGTCGTTGGTGCAGGTGCCTGACGCGGCGACCGGTCACCCGGGTTGTCCGCTCGAGCACCCGTACCAACGACCAGCCGGCTCACGCCGGCCGTTCGCCCTCAGCCGCCCATCAGGTACGCGATCAGGTCGCGCACGTCCTCGCGGCGCAGCGAGTCGAGCTGCCCTTCGGGCATGAGCGACAGCGGCGAGTCGGTCACGCCCTCCACGTCGTCGGCGGCGAGGGTGACGCGCTCGGTCGCCGTCTGCACCACCACCCGCGCCGCGGTGCGCTCGACCACGATCCCCGTCACCACCCGGCCGTCGGCGGTACGCACCACCGACATGCGGTAGTCGCGGGCGACCTCGGCGCTCGGGTCGGTCAGGTTCGTCAGCCAGTAGTCGAGGTTCGAGCGGTTCACGCCGCTCAGGTTCGGGCCGATGTCGGCGCCGACGCCGTTCAGCTTGTGGCACGCCTGGCACGTCTTCGCGTACACCGCCCGGCCGTTCGCCACGTCGGCGGTGCGGAGGAAGTTCGCCGTGAGCATCGCCCGGTACTTCGCCACCAGCTCCGGCCGCCCTGCCGTCGTGCGCACCTCGCCCCACACCTGCTTGAGCCGGTCGCGGACGGCGGTGTCGTTGAGCGCGAACATCTGCCGGGCGGCGAACGCCGACACGTCGCCGCGCGGCAGGCTTTTTGCCTCGACGGCCGCGAGGAGTGACAGCGCGGTGTCCTTGCGGGCCGCGAGTGTGGCGACGGCGTCGGCCTTCTCGTCGGCGGTGAAGCGCGGGTACGCGGCGAGCACCTTCGTCGCCGTTTCCGGGTGCGGATACGCCGCCAGCCCGCGGACGGCGGCGCGGCGGGTGGCGGGGTCCGGGAGCAGGTCGAACAGCAGCGGCGCCAGGTCCGGCGCCTTCACCCCGACGAGCGCCTCGACCGCCCCGGCGCGGTCGGCCGGCGGCGCGGCGGCGTCGGCGGCGAGGGCGCGCAGGTCGACGAGCGCCCGCGGGTCGCCGAACGCCAGCGCGAGCGCCACCGCGTTGTCGCGCACCTGGTTGTCGGCGTGGTCGCGGAGCTTGGCGTACACCGCCGGCCACGCGGCGGGCATCGGCAGGTTCCGCCGCCCCTTCACGCCCTCGCGGGCGCCGCGGAGCAGGTCCGGCACCGCGGTCGGCGGCGCCTCGGCGAGCGCCTTCGCCAGCGGCGACAGGTCGGCCTTCGCCCCGAGTGTGGCGGCGTGGTCGAGGAACCGCCGCGCCGCGAGCTGGCGGACGAGCGGGATCTGCCCCTTCGCGGCGACCGAGAGCGCCCGGTCCGGGTCAGCGGGGACGAGCGGCTCGAAGCCGTACCAGATCATCAGCGGCAGGTTCGCGTCGGCGGCGTCCTCGGGGTGCGACAGCAGGCCGGTGGCGGTGTCCCAGCGCTTGTCAGCGGGGAGTCGCTGGAGCGCGGACGCGAGTTCGAGGCGAACGATGGGCGACGGGTCGCTCCTTGCCAGCGTGGCGAACCGCTCGACGGGCGGATCTGTCTTCTCGCTCAGCAGCCTGATAGCCCAGCCGCGGAGGTGCTCGTCGATGTCGGCGAGGAACGGCACCAGTTCGTCGCGGGGAAGCGCCCCGGTGACGTGCTGCATCCAGAGTGCGCGGAGCCGGTGCGGTGCTTGCTCCGACGTTTGCGCGCGATCCGGCCACGGCTCGACCATCCGGAACGTCTCGCGCTCACGCGCCGTCCAGGTCGCGGACCGCTCCTGAAGCAGCCGCCGCGCGGTTCGGACAGACCACTCGTTTGGCACGACGTAGAGCACAGAGAGTAAGGCGTCGTCCATCTTCGACAGATCGACCTTCGGCAGCTTCGGCTCGCCGTGGCTGATGCGGTAAATGCGGCCGGTCTTCCGGTCCGGCTTGTACGTGTGGCACTCGCCCGTGTCGGACCAGTCCGAAACAAGCACGTTTCCGCCCGGGTCGAGGCGCAGCGTCACGCCCATGAACCACGGGTCGGCCGACAGCATGAGGTCTTTGCCGTGCGCCGCCGTGTAGCCCGAGCCCTTCCGCTTCAGGAGGTCGTTGTTGACGCGGCGGCCGTGGACGTTGCACATCAGCACGGTGTTGCGGAACGACTTCGGGAACGAGTCGCCGAGGTACACCAGCGTGCCGCAGTGGGCGTGACCGCCGCCGAGCTCCAGCGTCTTCTCCTTGCCGAGGTCGGTGCGGATGTCGCCGCCGGGGTAGTGCAGGTGGTCGGCGATCGTCGGCAGGCGCTCGTAGGCGTACTGGCTGCCCGGCCGGTTCCGCCACGGCTCGTAGTGCCCGCCGGGGATCATGTGGAACAGGTGCGGGTTCACACAGTTTGAAACGAAACACTGGCCGTAATCGTCGAAGTCCACACCCCACGGGTTCGTCGTGCCGTCGGCGAACACCTCGAATTTCTTCGTCACGGGATGCACGCGGTACACGCCGCCGTCGCAGTGAATCCGGTCCTTCGCCGGCGTGCCGGGCGGTCCCACGTCGGACGGGCTGGTGCGGCCGTGCCCGCCGTAGAGCCAGCCGTCCGGCCCCCAGGTGAAGCCGTTGGCGAGGTTGTGCCGACTCTCCTTGTAGCCGAACCCGTCGAGCACCGGTTCCGGCGGACCATCGGGCCGGTCGTCGCCGTCGCGGTCGGGGACGAAGTACAACCCCGGCGGCGACATGACCCACACGCCGCCGAAGCCGACTTCGATGCCGGTGATGTAGTTGAACCCCTCGAAGAAGACGGTGCGCTTGTCGGCGCGGCCGTCGCCGTTCGTGTCTTCGAGGACGGCGACGCGGTCCTTCCCGGTCGGCTGCCACGCGCCGTAGTTGAGCGCTTCGGCGACCCACACGCGGCCGCGGTGGTCGAGGCAGAACGACACCGGCTGCGTGACGAGCGGTTCGGCGGCGAACACGCCCATACGGAACCCGTCCGGCAGCGCCGCGGTCTTCGCCGCCTGCTCGGCGGGGAGCGGCCCGGGGGCGGGGTCGGCGGCGAGCGCGACCGGCGCGAGGAGAGCGAGTAGCGCGACGGGCCAGCGGCGCATGTGCGGCCTCCGGGCGGGGAGGGGGCAACGGGCTGGTAGCCGCGGGCTTCAGCCCGCGTCAGCGTACGGCGGAGTACAGGGGAGACACGCCCCTCCAACACCGCGAACGTCGCGCGGGCTGAAGCCCGCGGCTACCGGCCCTCTCGGGCGGACCCCAGAAACTCGTGCACATTCGTGACACGGTGCTCGGTGGCGGCGGCGAAGACGGCCTCGCACAGCGCGATGGTCTCGACGTTGTCGCGCCCGCTGATCTCCGGCTCGGTCCCGCCCTCGACCGCGACGAGCAGCTGCGCCATCGTGCCGACGAAGGCGTCGGGGAACCACACCTCGGCCCAGCGCGGCCGGTGCCAGCCGCCGGGGATGCGCTCGCTCCACAGGTCGAGCGTGCTCGGCTCGCGCGCCGGGTACTTCGGCCAGCCGATCGTGCCGTGCATCAGTCCTTCCGTCCCTTCGATGCGCCAGCGAATCGCGTGGGCCGCGTCCTCGCCCTTCGCCGGACCCGCCCACACGTCGTCCCACGCGCTGGCGCGCGGGCCGCGGTCGTACTCGAGGATGGTCAGGTTGATGCCGTCGCGGTGGGGGAAACGGGTGCGCGGGTCGGGACGGGTGCTGGCGAGGACGCGGTCGGGCGTGCCGAGCCAGTAGCGGAACGTGTCGAGGTGGTGGATGCTCATCACGAACGTGGACAGACTCGGCAGCCCCTCGGCCCACGGCATCCAGTGCGGCACCGCCCGCATGTCGATCGTCGCCAGCACCGGCTCGCCGACGAGGCCGCGCGAAAGCGCGTCCTTGGCCGCGCGGACGGACTGGTCGAACCGCATGTTCTGGTTCACCGCGAGGACGATCCCCGCCGCCGCGCAGTGCTCTACGAGGTCGCGGGCGTCGCGGACGGACAGGGCAAGTGGCTTCTGGGCGAGGATGCCCCGCAGCCGCCCGCGGCCGAGCTCGACGGCCCGGCGGATCAGGTCCGGCTGCGCGTCCGGCGGCACCGCCACGTCGAGGATTTCGATGGATTCGTCGCGGAGCAGGTCATCGAGGGTGGGGTGAGCCGTGGGCACGGCGCGCGCCGCCGCTACCTCGCGCGCCGTCTCGACCCGGCGCGAGGCGATGGCGACGGGGTTGAACCCGGCGTTGTGGTACGCGACGAGGTGGCAGTCCCTCATGATGAACCCGGCGCCAGCGCAGCCGATGCGCCAGTTGCGGCGGCGGGGCAGGGTGGGCAGGTAGTTCAGAGCGAATGCCGGGTCCGACATGGCCGCCCTCACAAAAAGGCCGGCGCGCCGGGACGTGTCACCACCCGCCGCGCGGCACTCGAATTCGTGTTGTTACGGCGGTGGTGTATTGGCGGGTAGCCGCAGGCTTCAGCCTGCGTTACGTGGGCGCAGGCTTCAGCCTGCGGCTACCAAACCAGGACCGGCGCCGGAGAGCATTTCCCCGGCGCCGGGTGCCGCTTAGTAACGGTAGTGGTCGGACTTGTACGGGCCTTCCTGCGGGACGTGGATGTAGGCGGCCTGCTCGGGCGTCAGCTCGGTGAGCATCACGTTCAGCTTCTTCAGCTGCAGCCGGGCGACGTGCTCGTCCAGCTTCTTCGGCAGCACGTAGACGCCGACCGGGTACTTGTCGTTGTGCCGCCACAGCTCAATCTGGGCGAGCGTCTGGTTGGCGAAGGACGAGCTCATCACGTACGACGGGTGGCCGGTGCCGCAGCCCAGGTTCACCAACCGGCCCTTGGCGAGCAGGATGATCCGCTTGCCGTCGGGGAAGATCACGTGGTCGACCTGCGGCTTGATCTCCTCCCAGCGGTAGTCTTCGAGCGACGCCACGTCGATCTCGTTGTCGAAGTGGCCGATGTTGCACACGATGGCGTTGTTCTTCATCGCCTTCATGTGGTCGTGCGTGATGACCCGGAAGTTGCCGGTGGTCGTCACGAAGATGTCGGCCTTGTCGGCGGCGTACTCCATCGTCACGACGCGGTAGCCTTCCATCGCGGCCTGGAGCGCACAGATGGGGTCGATCTCGGTCACCCACACCTGGGCGGAGAGGGCGCGGAGCGCCTGGGCCGAGCCCTTGCCCACGTCGCCGTAGCCCGCGACGACCGCGATCTTGCCCGCGACCATCACGTCGGTGGCGCGCTTGATGCCGTCCACCAGCGACTCGCGGCACCCGTACAGGTTGTCGAACTTGGACTTAGTAACCGAGTCGTTGACGTTGATGGCGGGGAACTTCAGTTCGCCGCGCTTGTGCATCTGGTAGAGGCGGTGGACGCCGGTGGTCGTCTCCTCGGTCACGCCCTTCACGGCGGCGAGCCGCTCGGAGTACCAGCCGGGCTGCGCCGCGAGCCGCTTCTTGATCGAGGCGTAAAGGATGCGCTCCTCCTCGCTCCCGGGCTTGTCGAGGACGTGGATGTCCTTCTCGGCGCGGGCGCCGAGGTGGAGGAGCAGGGTGGCGTCGCCGCCGTCGTCGAGGATCATGTTCGAGAACCCGCCGTCGGCCCACTCGAAGATCTTGTGGGTGTACTCCCAGTACTCGGCGAGGGTCTCGCCCTTGTACGCGAACACGGGGATGCCGGCGGCGGCGATGGCGGCGGCGGCGTGGTCCTGGGTGCTGAAGATGTTGCACGACGCCCAGCGGACCTCGGCCCCGAGCGCCTTGAGCGTCTCGATCAGGACGGCCGTCTGGATGGTCATGTGGAGCGAGCCGGTGATGCGGGCGCCCGTGAGGGGCTGCTTGGCCGCGTACTCCTCGCGGATGGCCATGAGGCCCGGCATCTCGGTCTCGGCGATGGCGATCTCGCGGCGGCCCCAGCCCGCGAGCGAGATGTCGGCGACGTGGTAGTCGGTGAAGGCGGCGGACTTTTGTGCAACTGCGCTCACGTTCAGAGTCTCCTGACTGATGAACGGGCGCCGTTGCACGGTTGTGGTCCACCTCAGCGAGCCTGGCAAGTACGCCCCGTGCGTCCCGTTGCAGCGCCCCTCGGAGAAGTGGTTTCGGCTGATCGGCGCTAGGCAGAGCCTCGTGGGACGGCCGTCCGGCGGCCGGAGCCGAAGGAAACGAGCGGGCCGGACGCCCGCTCAACCGGGATTATCGGCACAGACGGGCCGGCCGTCCAGACCGTTTTCGCCCGGCCGGATGGGCGTCGGCCTCACAACTTGCCGAGGAAGAGGTCGACGACCCAGCACCCGCGCACGTGCGGCCCGGCGCCGCGGCAGTGGGTGAGGACGTCGGCGTGGTCGCAGCCGGCGTCTTCGAGCGCGTCGGCGAGCACCGGCAGACGCTCGAACGCGCGGTCGGCGTAGATGCCGGCGGCGAGCGCGACCACGGCTTCGGTGCGCCAAGCGGGGTCGAGCGCGACGGGGCGGAAGGGGTTGCCGAAGATATCGCGGATGGTATTCGCAAGTACCGCGTATTCGGCTGCCGTTGGTGCTTCCCTCACGCTGTTGTCGGCGTAGCAGCAGCAGACAGCGGTTTCGATTTCGCTCGTGGCGTGATCGTGGGCGTCGGTGTGATGGAACGCACCGTGGACGTTCTGGCGGATCGCCTCCCATTCTTCGCGGGCGGCCTCCCCGTCGGCGTACCGTTCCGTCACGGCGGCATACCGGGAACAGATCCCCTGGCGCAGGTCCGGGCGGAACCGCAGGTACTCCCACCGACAGAAGGCCGCGAACAGCCGCAACTTCCGGTCGCTAGCTTTGCCTTTCAAAACCTCCAACATCGGCGCCGGGTCGGTCGCCACCAGCCAGCCCGTTTCGGTCATGGCGGGCGTCTCCGAGGTTGGAGTGGGTATCGACCGACTCCGCAGCCCTGCCCGGGGCGTTGCCCCGGGCTATCGTATCCCACCCCTTCGGGGTGAAAGGGAGTGGCCGAGTTTCAGGCCAACGGCCTGGAATTCCTCTGCGGGGGAACGAGTAGCGCCGACGTGCCGGGGATTTGAGCCCCGAAGGGGCGGCGAAGTGCCTGGGAGCAACGCCCCCGTGACACCGCCGACGCCGCCCGGGGTTGCCACCCCGGGCTATTCACGGCCGCCCCTTCGGGGCTCAAAACCCGCGTGGGTTCGCGTTCGCCGTTCATCCCCGCCATCGTCCGGTGGACCGCCCGCAGACGCCAACCCGGGCGGGCGGGGTCGCCGTTCACCCTCGCGGCCTCAGGCGTTCGCCAGCACGCGCAACTCGCGCGGGAGCGGGAAGCTGACGTGCTCCTCGCGGACCACGCGCGACTCCACCTCGGCGCCGAACTTCGCGCGCAGGTAGTCGACGCAGTCCATCACGTGCTCCTCCGGGGCGCTCGCGCCGGCGGTCACGAGGACGGTGTCGGTCGGCTGGAACCAGTCGTCGCGGAGCTCGGTCACGCGGTCGATCAGGTGAGCCCGGCGGCCGGTGGTGCGGGCGATCTCGGCCAGGCGCTGGCTGTTCGAGCTGTTCTGGCTCCCCAGCACCAGCACCACGTCCGCCTCCGACACCAGCGTCCGCACCGCCTCCTGGCGGTTCTGCGTCGCGTAGCAGATGTCGTCCTTGTTCGGGCCGGCCACCTGCGGGTACTTCTTCTTCAAGGCGTCGATCACCACCCGCGCCTCGTCCACGCTCAGCGTCGTCTGCGTCAGGAACGCGAGCTTCGCGTCGGCCGGGAGCGTCAGCGCCTCCACGTCGGCCACGTCCTCGACGAGCACCATCGCGTGCGGCGCCTCGCCCATCGTGCCGATCACCTCGTCGTGCCCCTCGTGGCCGATCAGCACGATGGTGTACCCCTCCTTGGCGAACTTCACCGCCTCCATGTGGACCTTCGTCACCAGCGGGCAGGTGGCGTCGATGGCGCGGAGGTTGCGGGTGCGCGACGCCTCGCGGATGGCCGGCGACACGCCGTGCGCGCTGTAGAGCACCGTGCCGCCGTTCGGGACTTCGGAGATGTCGTCGACGAACACCACCCCGCGGCCGCGGAACCGTTCCACGATCGGCCGGTTGTGGACGATCTCGTGGTAGACGTACAGCGGCGCACCGAACAGCGCGAGCGCCTTCTCCAGGCTCTCGATCGCCATGTTGACGCCGGCGCAAAACCCCCGCGGGTTCGCCAGGATGATCTTCATCGCGCGTCCTCCTTGTTCGAGTTCATGGTAGTGTCGTTCGCCACGCCATGAAGGGGTGAAGGGGTGAGCGGGTGAAGGGGTGAGCTGGGCGAGCTTCCCTCACCCGTTCACCCGCTCACCCCTTCACCCCTTCACGCGACTCTCAATCCTTGAACCGGCGTCCGGTCACTTCCCTAACATGAAGATGCTGCGGCCGTTCGTCGTCGCGGTGAGCAGGTAGGTCTCGCCCTGCTCGTCCTCGCCGAACGAGTACACCGGGGCGCCGGTCCACTTCACCGGGCGGTTCGCCACCACCCGGCCGGCGGCGGCGTCGTACTTCAGCGCCCACACGCGGCCCGAAACGTAGTCGCCGTAGACGTAGTAGCCGTCCAGTTCCGGCACCCGCGTGCCGCGGTAGACGGTGCCGCCGGTGATCGACTTGCCGATGTCGTGGTGGTACTCCCAGATCGGGTCGATCATCCCGGCGTTGCCCGACACCCCGCGGGCGCCGAACGGGTGGAGCGCCTCGCGGCGGTTCCAGCCGTAGTTCCCGCCCTTCTTGACGATGTTGACCTCCTCGTAGAGGTTCTGCCCCACGTCCGCCGCCCACAGCTCGCCGGTCTTGCGGTCGAAGCCCATCCGCCACACGTTGCGGAACCCGTAGGCCCACACCTCGGGCAGGGCGTCCGCCTTGCCCACGAACGGGTTGTCCGTCGGGATGCCGTAGTTCTTGCCGTTCTCGCGCTTGGTCACGTCCACGCGCAGGATCTTGCCGAGGAGCGTCTTGAGGTTCTGGCCGTTGTCGAACGGGTCGCCGCCGGCCCCGCCGTCGCCGTGGAACGCGTAGAGCATGCCGTCCGGCCCGAAGCAGATCGTGCCGCCGTCGTGGTTCCAGAACGGCTTCTCGAAGGTGAACAGGATCTCCTCCGAGGCCGGGTCGGCGCGGTTCGGGTCGTCCTTCGTCACCCGGAACCGCGACACCACGTTCCGCATCTTCCCGCCCTTCGGCGTGTAGAAGACGAAGAACTCGCCGCTCTGCTTGTAGTTCGGCGGGAACGCCAGCCCGAGGAACCCTTCCTCGTTGGTCTTGTCGTCGTACTTCACGCGGTCCGTGAGGTCGAGGAAGACCTTCGTCTCCTTCGCCTGATCCGGGTCGTTCGGGAAGACGTGGATGACGCCCTGCTGCGTCGGCACGAAGAGGCGGTTCGAGCCGTCGCCGGCGTGCGTCAGCGCGATGAGCCGCAGCTGGTTCGCCTTGCCGGTGTCGCTGACCGGCTCCCAGCCCGCCCACTTCAGGTTCGGGAACGCCGGCCGGAACGCCGCCGGCGCCGGGCTCTCGTCGAGCGGCGCGCCGGGCACCTCGGCCTTGACCGCGGCGAGCGTGCCGGCCTTCATGTCGGGGACGAGCACGTCCTTGCGGTCGGCACTCGGGCAGATGTCGGCCGCGCTCTGGAAGCCCTTCGCCATCAGCACCGGCTTCTCGCCCGGCCGCGGGATGACGTGGACCGTGCCGCCCTTCCAGCTGCTGACGAAGAGGCGCCCGTGGTAGTCCCAGGCGAGGCCGTCGGCGCCGTCGATGCCCTCGGCGATCTTCTCGCTGGCGCCGGTGCCGAGCTTCACCCGGTACAGGTTGCCGGCGCCGAAGTCGGCGAGGATGAGGTTGGAGGCGCCGTCCATCGCCAGCCCGTTCGGGGTGTGGAGGCCGGGGAGCGTCTTCTCGTTCACCACGGTGCTGACGAGCCCCTGCTGCGTGACCCGGTACACCGCACCGCCGGCGCCCTTGCGGTCGCCCGAGTCGCTGACGAAGATCGTGCCGCTCTCGGGGTCGACCGCCACGTCGTTGAGGAACTGCGGCGGCACCGGGAAGGCGTTGGCCGGGGCGAGCACGTCGAGCTTCTTGGTCGCCACGTCGATGCGCAGCAGGCGGGTGTTGTCGGCGACGAACAGCCACTTGGCGAAGAACGCGATCCCCTTCGGGTCGTTGAGCCCGTCCACGAACGTGGTCGCCTTGCCGTTGGCGACGAGCGACACCTTGCCGTCGCCGTCCTTGCCGAAGTCGCCGATCTCGGTCACGAACACCTTGCCGTCCGGCGTGACGACCACGGACTCGGGGTTCTTCATGCCGTCGGCGAGGACCTTCGGCTGCGCGAGCGCGGGCGTCGCCGGCCCTAACAACAGGGCGGCCAGGAAGAGGGGGCGCGTCATTGCGGCGTCCTTTCGGGTCTGCGGGTGCGGGGGCGATGATAGCCGAAAGCAGGCCCGTTGCAACGGGCGCCCTCCGTCCGAACTCGGGGCGTGAGCGACGGGGTAGCGGTCCCGGTCTTTGTCGAACAATTCCGACGAGTTCGCCCACCCCGTCGCTCACGCTCCGGGCTCCGACGAACCACGCGGCACCCGTCCAGTAGAATGCCCGTCTCACGGGGACTGGCATGGGTGTGTGGGACTGGGACGCGGTCGTCATCGGCGCCGGCGCGGCGGGTCTGATGGCGGCGGTCCACGCCGCCGAGCGCGGGCGGCGCGTGCTGCTGCTGGAGAAGGGCCGCAAGCCGGGCGTGAAGATCCTGATGAGTGGCGGCACGCGCTGCAACATCACCCACGACTGCGACGCCCGTGGCATCGTCGAGGCGTTCGGCCCGAACGGTAAGTTCCTGCACTCCGCGCTCGCCGCGCTCGGCCCGCGCACGGTGGTCGCGTTCTTCGAGGGCGAAGGCGTTGCCACGAAGGTCGAGGAGACCGGCAAGATCTTCCCCGTGAGCGACCGCGCGGTCGACGTGCTGGAGGCGCTGCTGAACCGCCTCCGCCGCAGCGGCGCGACGCTCGCCACCAGCGAACCCGTGACCGCGATCGACGCGCTCCCCGACGGCGGCTTCCGCGTGACGACCGCGGCGCGCGCCGTCACCGCGGAGAAGGTGCTGATTACGACCGGCGGGAAGTCGTACCCCGGGTGCGGCACGACCGGCGACGGGTACGGCTTCGCCGTGGCGTTCGGGCACACCGTCACCGCCACGCGCCCGGCGCTCGTGCCGCTCACAGTACAGACCGCGTGGGTCGCCGAGCTGCGCGGCATCACGCTCCCCGACGTGGGGCTGAAGGTGACCGAGAACGGTAAGCCGCTCGCGGCGCGACGTGGGTCGATGCTGTTCGCGCACTTCGGCCTGACCGGCCCGGCGCCGCTCGACGTGAGCCGCGCCGTCAGCGGCCACGCCGCGCCCGCGACGCTCACGCTCGAAGTCGATCTGCTCCCCGCCGAGCCCGAGCCGCACTTCGACGAGTACCTGCGCACCGAGTCGCTGGCATCGGGCAAGAAGCAGCTCGCCGTGGTGCTCGCCGAGAAGCTGCCGCGGCGCGTGTGCGACCAGCTGCTCGCGGTGTGCGGGATGCCGCCCGATCGCAAGGCCGCGGCGCTGAGCAAGCCGGACCGGCAGGCACTCGTGGCGGCCGTGAAGCGGCTGCGCCTGCCGCTGCGCGGGACGCTCGGGTTCGAGAAGGCCGAGGTGACGGCCGGTGGCGTAAGTTTGGACGAGGTCGATTCGCGCACGATGCAGAGCAAGCGCTGCCCCGGGTTGTACCTCGCCGGCGAGGTGCTCGACCTCGACGGCTGGATCGGCGGGTACAACTTCCAGTCCGCCTGGAGCACCGGCTGGCTCGCCGGGCGGAACCTGTAACGCACCGAGGAACACTCATGCCCGCCCCTCGCGCCGCGATCTGGGACGTGGACGGCACGCTGGTCGATACCGCCGAGATCCACTTCGCCGCGTGGACCGACTTCGCCGCCGCGCACGGGTTCCCGTTCACCCGCGCCGACTTCGCCGCCACGTTCGGCAAGCGGAACCCCGAAATCATCCGCCAGCTGTTCGACCCGGCCGCCGACGACGCGCGCTGCGCGGACTGGGGCGAGGAGAAGGAGCGCCTCTACCGCGCCGCCACCGACCGCGCCGGCGTGGCCCTGCTCCCGGGCGTCGGTGCGCTCGTGACCGGCCTCGCCGCGGCGGGCTGGTTGCAGGGACTCGGGTCGAGCGCGCCGCGTGCGAACCTCGACCTGATCCTGAAGCACACCGGCACCACGGCGCGCTTCACCGCCATCATCTCCGGCGACGACGTGTCGCGCGGGAAGCCCGACCCCGAGGTCTTCCTGAAGGCCGCGGCGAAACTCGGTGTGTCACCGGCGCGGTGCGTGGTGTTCGAGGACGCGCCGGCCGGCGTGGAGGCGGCGAAGGCGGCGGGGATGGCGTGCGTGGGCGTCACGTTCGTCGGCCACCACCCGGCCGACCGGCTGACCGCGGCGGGGGCGGAGCTCGTGGTGCCATCGCTGGAGGCGGTGACGGTGGAGCAGGTCGAGAGGCTGATCGAAAGAAAGGCAGAATAGACAGGATAACAGGATGAACAGGATGCCGAACCGGGCTATTGGTTTTGGTTCGGCATCCTGTTCATCCTGTTATCCTGTCTATTCTCTGCATCTCCTGGATCACTCCCCCTCCAAATCCGTGTCGCGCAGATCCGTCAGGAACATGTGCCCCGGCTTGTGGGTGATGGCGAACGGCGGGCGACTGTGGAGGAGCACCGCCTGCGGCGTCACGCCACAGGCCCAGAACACGGGCACCTCGCCCGCGCGGATCGTCACCGCGTCGCCGTAGTCGGGCTTGGCGACGTCGCGGATGCCGAGCGCGGCCGCGTCGCCGAACCCGACCGGGACGCCGTGCGCCCGCGGGAAGCGGGCGCACACCTGCGTCGCCCGCACCGCCTGCGCCGGCGTCAACGGGCGCATCGACACCACCATCGGCCCCGAAAACCGCCCCGCC
>JAFKFQ010000393.1:0-24166 GCA_017308215.1 bacterium
GCAGGTCGTCGAACACCGCCGTGAGTGGCAGAACCGGCATGGGTATCCTCCTGATACCCCCGGTGTAGCCTCAACCCCCTATGCCGTCAGCGGTTCGTAGTGCGGTAGCCCTGCCGGAGAGGGTGACGCACACCGGTCCCTTAATGGTGGGCGGCGTGCAGACGTAGTCGGGGTCGATGGCGTGGATCTGGTCGCAGGTCCGGCACTCGTCCTGGAAGTAGAACCGGTCCTCCAGGGTGAGGGGTGCGGGCGGGCAGGTGATCGTCACCGGGGTGTCAACGCACCGCTCGAACAGCTCGGGGTCGCTCTCGGAGTTGAAGAACTGCTGTCGCTGGT
Organism: bacterium; assembly: GCA_017308215.1. Taxonomy (GTDB): domain Bacteria; phylum Planctomycetota; class Planctomycetia; order Gemmatales; family Gemmataceae; genus Urbifossiella. The sequence goes on from JAFKFQ010000393.1 coordinate 337, forward strand.
CGCAGTCGTAGTAGTAGTAGTCCATGAAGGCGTGGTTCGTGTACAACGTACCGCGGTCGGCGTTCTCGAAGGCGATGAAGATTTCCGGGCAGCACTCCGGGTCGTCCGGCAGACAGCACTCGGCCGGCTCCGGGGGATCGACCGGGCAGTTGAGCGGCGTGACCGTCGGGACGGGGTCGCTGGGGTTGGGGGTGGCACCGTCCCCGTCGCCACCCCGGTCGAGCAGGATCTGCGCCCAGGCGGTGCCCGACTCCCCCTCCTCGCCCATCGCCAGGATCGGGTAGCCGCCGGTCGCGGCCGTCTCCATGAACGCCGTCTCGCCGGCGACCGGGACCGCCCGCGGGTGGGTCGCCAAGTTGACTTGCAGTTTGACCACCGCGATACCCGCGGTGGCGGCGCGGCCGACGGAGCCCCCTTCGATCGGCTCGAGGGTGACCGCGATCACGTCGTCCGGCCCGGTCGGCACGGCCACGTCGAACACCGGGTCGGCGTTCGCCCCGGCCGGCTCGTCGTCGAGGGCCGGCAGGCCCGCCGGCCGGGGGCCGTAGGCGACGGCGGAGAACTCGGGGAGGACTTCGGTGTCCGCCTCGTCGTAGCGGAAGGACGCGACGGCGTGGGGGACGATCGGCGAGCGGGCGACGGTGGCACCCGGGCCGCCCGACCGCTTCGCCTGGTTGGCGCGTGCGGCGTCGAGGACGGCGTTCCACGTCTCCGCGTCGCGCGGGATCGGCATCCCGGGACGAACGGGCCGGAGCGGATCAGGCATGACTCATCCTACGCGGTGAGCTGACGTACACGATGACAGCCGCCGGCGGACGAATTACACTCGGCGCAACCCCTGACCAGGAGCTCCCATGCGACCCGCCGCCGTGCTGCTCGTCGTGTCCGCCCTGTCGCTGCTCGGCTCGGGCGAGGTCGCCGCGCAGAAGCAGAAGGACAAGGAACCGGACAAGGCGAAGGCGAAGGTGCTGCCACCGCAGAACCAGCTCGCCCTGGACTTCGCGGACAACCCGGAGAAGTACAAGGGGAAGACGGTCACGTTCCTCGCCGAAATTACCGCCGGCGACGGGGCGCTGAGGGAGCGGATCGGCGACAAGGGCATCCCGCTCGACGTCTACCCACCCCGGGGGAAGAGGGGTAAGCTCCTCCTCGGCCTGGACATTCCCATCGGCTTCCCGAAACAGGAGGTGCCCAACGCCCGATCCGGGGACGAGGTCGTAGTCACGTTCCTGTGCACGAAGGGTTCGGCCACGGAGGGGAACACCCTCGTCGCCGCTCGCCGCCCGGACTAGAGCTCCAGGTCGCCGAAGTTGGCCTCGTCGTAAACCTTCTCGACGTAGGCGGCGACGGGACGGCTCACTTTCGCGCCGTCGACGATTTTGGGCTTGTACCGAAACCAGACGTAATCCCAGCCCCTCTTGCCATCCCTCAGGGTGATGCTGGGGCTCACCTCGTTCCTCGGGTCGTTCTCCGGCTGGTCCTCGTTGAACCCGAAGTTGTGCTGGATGTCCCACCCGGTGCGGAGGTTGCCGCTGATCGAGGGCGGCAGGTAGAGCAGTTCGCCCCGCTTGTACCCGCGGAAGTCCCCGTCGTTCGTCTTGCCGACCATCCGGCAGATCTTGCGGAAGTAGTCCCAGGTAATCACCCTGCGCTTCCGCGGGATGGAGAAGGTGATCTGGGGCACGACCACGTCGCACCCCTCGACCCCGTCATCGGTCAACCCAATCGCCCGGTCGTTGTCCGGAGCCACCGGCTCAGCAACGCCCCGCTTGTACATGGCCCGGGTGATCAAGCTTTGCAGGATGTGCGTCTGCCCCCCGCCGAACGACACGCTGATGTTGTCGTCGACGGGGTCGCTCCCGCTCGGCTCCGGGGTGGTCGTCTCCGGGCCGGTCCCCTCCCCGAGCGGCGCCTGCAGGGCCTCGTTGATGTTGCCCGGGGAGTAGCTCAGGCCGACGTTCCAGAACCCCGCCGCCACCTCCCGCGGCTTGATCGACTTGCGGACCATCCCGAACAGCGTCGGCGACGTGGCGAGCAGCACCGCGTTCGCCGCCTCGCCCGCGTCCTGCGTGCCGGTGACGACGAACAGCAGCTCGTACCCGGTGCCGCTCTCGGTCACCTCCAGGTTGCGGCTCGCGTGGGACTCGTACACGGTGATCGGCACCGGCTACCTCACGTCAGGGTCAGGGAGTCGCCGCCGTCCGGGCGGATGGCCCGGATGTCGTCGCGGATGTTGGTGAGCAGGTCGGTCTGCTTCCGCTCGAACGTGTTGTTCGCCCCGAACTGCTGGCCGAGCGGACCGCCGAACGCCCCGCGGGCGATCAGCTTCCCGAGGTTCGGGAGGACGTCCCGGCCGTCGTTGCCGGGCCGCTTCGCCGCCCGGTCGGCCGCCTCCGCGGTCAGGTCGGCCAACTCCCGCTGGGCCTGGACGACGTCCTGGATCGCCTCGTTGAGGTCCTGGTCCCGCGCCCGCTCCCGCTCCAGTTGGGCGTCCCCGGCCTCGGTGATGATCCGGTCGTTGCGGTCCTGGAAGTCCTTGTTCGCCTGCGCCCGCGCCCGGTCGATGAGGTTGCCGAGGCCGGCGCCGGCGGTGTCCGCCGCCAGCCGGAACCCCGACCCGTCCACCCCCACCGCCTCGGCGGCCTCGGCCGCCATGCGGAACAGCGGCGCGAGCTTGGTGCCGAACTGGTCGTTGAGCCACTTGAACAGGCCGAGCCAGAAGTCCTCCCACCAGTACGAGAAGCCGTTCCACGCCAGTTGGAGCCCCATGACGACGCCGTGCCAGCCGTCGACGAAGAACCCCTTGAAGCCGTTCCAGCCGGCCGTCAGGTAGACCACCAGCTTCGACCACTCCAGCTTGAGCCCGGCCAGTGCGATCCGCCACCCGAGGCCGATGTCGCCCACCGCCAGCGCGTCCTTGATCCCCTGCCCGGCGACCTGTGCCGTCCCGACGACGCTGGTCAGCCCGCTGCCCACGAACGCCACGAACTGCTGGCCGGACTCCGTGAGCGTGAGGAACGCGACGCCGGCCGCGGCGATGGCGGTGACGAGCAGGCCGATGGGGCTGAGGACCGCCCCGAGCACCGTGCTGACGACCCCCGTTCCGACGGCCAACGCCCCGAAGATCGCGGACAGGCCGGCGGCCGCGGCGCCGGTCGCCGCCAGCCCGGCCCCCACGCCGGCGACGAGGAGCAGGAGCGGGCCGAACTGCTTCGCCAGCCCGGCGAACCCCTGTACCAGCGGCAGCACCACGTCGAGGAGCGGGAGCAGGCTGTTCTGCAGGGCGAGCCAGGCGTCCGCCATCTGCCGCTGCGTCTCGACCGCCTTCCGCCCCGTCGCCTCGTCCACGACCGGCGCCCGATCGATCAGCCCGCGGAACCGGGCCGGGTTCGCCATCACCTCGTCGAGCGACACCTTCGCCTGGTCGGCCGCGTACTGGAGCCGGGACAGTTGTTCGACCGGCGCGCCGAGGGAGTCGGCCAGCCGCTGCAGGTCGGCGGCCCGGTCGACGCCGGCGGTGAACAGGGCGGCGACCGGGGCGAGCAGCGCGGCCCCGGCGGCGCCGGTCACCGCCGCGGCCTTGCCGAGCGAGGCGCTGACGCCGGCGAACTTCTTCTGGAGTTTGTCGAGGGCGCCGGTCACCCCGTCCTTGGCGTACAGCAGCCAGTACGCCGCCCCGGCCTTCACGTCCCCGGAGGACGCCCCGCCCGACGATCCGCCCGTGCCGAGGCCCGCCATGTCAGCCCTTCCACTTGTCGCCGCTCAGCGCCCGCAGGGCGCCGCGCCACCGCCGCCGGGCCATCCACTTCTGCAACCGCTGCTGCCCCGCGGTGGGCGGGGTCCGCTCGCGGTAGGGGTTGGCCTGGTCCGGGTCGGGCGGGGCCGCGGTGCGGAACGGGATGTAGTTGACGGTCATCGCCACCTGCCACGCGGCGAGCTGGCCCATCACCCGCTTCCGCTCGGCCGCCGCCCACATCAGCTCGCGGAGCGTCAGGGGGCGGGGGTCGAGTCCGGTGAGCCCGGCGAGCTGCCAGCAGAGGCGTTCGGCGTCAACAGCCTCCCGGGGTCGATCTCCGCCACCTTCTCCATCAGCAGGGCCGCCGCCCGCGTCTCGACCTCGGCCGCCTTCGTCTTCAGCGCCAGGAGCGGCCGGCGGAACTGGCGCGGGGAGAAATCCGCGACCGCCTCGACGAAGGCGTTCGCCATGTCCTCCAGGGCGTCGCCGCCGAGGGCGCGGCCGAACGCCTCGTCGGTGACGGCCGGGTGCTGCCGGCGGACCAGCAGCCGGACGACGTCGATCAGGTTGATGGGGTCGCCCAGGAGCTCGGCGAGCCCCTTGAGCCCGTTGCCCACCAACTGCCCGAGGTGAACCCCGGTCGACTCCCGCACCGGCCGGAGGTCGCCGGCGGTGATCGCCACCCGCCACTCGCGCCCCTCGGCGTCCTTGAACACCGCCACAGACTAGCCTCCGATTCGGGTGACGAGCTCGCGGCACAACCGCCGGGCCGACCGCGGAAGCCAGCGAACCCCTCGGGCGAGGTCCGCGAGCACCCGTTGCCGTCGGCGACGTGACGCTCGCTTACTGCTTGCCACGTCACGCCCCCGGTGAGGATTTGAACAGGCCCGCGAACTTCGGCAGCTCGGCCAGCGCCGCGGGCTTCATGAACGGGTTGCCGCGGTACGTCAGCCGCCGCGGCCCGCGCTTCCCCTGAACGGTCGCGTCGCCGCCGTGCTCCAGCAGCTTCGCCCCCAGCTTCGGGCCGCGGGCGCCCTTGAACTGGACCGAGCCGACCACGACCGTCTCGTCCGCCTCCGACCACGCGAAGAAGATCAGCTTCAGCCCGGTGGGGTGGTGGGCGCTGGGCGGCTGGCCGGGCGGGCTCGACTTCTTGCGGCGGCGGATGCTGGTCCGCGCCCGCTGGCGGATGAACGCCCCGGCCTTGGAGAACGCCCGCTTCTTCTGGGCGGTGATCCCCTTGGCGACGTCGGGGTTCGTGAAGAACCCCTGTCGGACCGCCCCGAAGGTGATGCCCACCGGCGGCCTCAGAACGAGGTGTAGGTGAGGGCCGATTCCGCGCCGACGTCCACGATCTTCGGGACACCGTCGGTGTGATACCCGGCCTTCAGGTCGAACGTGCAGTACTGCACGTCCCCGATCGCCTGGGCCTGACCCGTCAGCGACGGCTTGAAGTGCGCCCGCACCCCGGCCGCCCCCTCCTCCGTGACCGGCCCGTCGAGGACGAGCAGGTCGAGCTTCGCCCCCTTCTGCATCGCCGCGTCGAACAGCGCCTGGAACCCGGCGTCGACGTCGTCGGCGCGGACCACAACCGAGATGGCGAGGTCGCCCTGCACCGCCTCGTACAACTTGATCGGGGTCGCGCGCGAGCTGGCGTCCCCGAAGTCCCACGGCAGGCCGAAGTTCACGTCGCGGACGAGCGTGATCTCGACCAGCGTCGGCGACCCGTAGGTGCCGGTGTTCCGGAGCACGACGCCGTCGATCCCGGTCTTGGCGAAGCTCTCACCGGCCATGTCACCTCACCCCCCGGAACTCGAATTCGAGCTCCGACCAAAAGCAGTGGTGTTCGTCCAGGTACGCCCAGTCGTACACCCCGACCTGGGACCGCTCGGTCCAGTGCCGCCGCGGCGGGTTGCCGACCAGGAGCGGGCCGGGGTCGCGGGTCGGCTTGTAGTTGCCGAGCAGGTCGGTCAGTCGCTCGACGAACACCACCCGCTCGTCCGTCCACTCCCGCGGCGGCTTGCTCCCGTCGGGGTAGCGCTCGGCGACGATGACTGCGACCGTGTGCTGGTCCTGGTCCTCGCCGCGGCTGGCGTTCTCGCCCCCGTACCCCCCGGGCGCCACCCACACCTTGCGGCCGGTCAGTAGCCCGATCTCCTCGGGGCCGACCGGGACGACGTACTCCCGCACGCACTCGTCGGGGGCGGCGACCGGCGAGCCGCGGAGGGCGGCCCACTCGGCGAGCACCGCCGCCACCACTGCGTCACAGACCTCGATGATGCGGGCCTGCGGCATCAGCTACCCACCCGCTTCGTGTGGATGCGGTACGTCGTGCGCCCGGGGTCGCTGTACCGCCACGCCGGCTCGCCGGTCCCGGGCTTCTGCACCTGGAAAGTCAACTCCACCCCGTTCACCACGTCCGTGATCCGGTCACCCGCGGTCGGCTCGCCGAGGGCGGTCAGGCTGGCGACCGGGATCAGGTAATCGCGGTCGCCGAACTCGACCCGGGCCGCACCCTGCTGGTTGCTGCTGAACACCGTCCGCCCGACCACCGCGTCCGCCACGGGGATCTGCTGCGCCCCGCGGGTGTACGTCACCGCCCCGCCGAGGGCCGCCGGCAGGGCGGCGTTCAGGTACTCGTCGAGGCGGGCGAACGGGTTCACCGGCGGGCTCTCCGGGCCGAATCGAACACGTCCACCAGGGCGAGGAAGACGCCGACCCCGATCCACCACGAGCCGGTCCCGATTCCAATGCACGCGGCGGCGGCGATTGCGATGATCATTCCGTCGCCTTGAGCATCGCCCGCAGTTGGTCCGCCCGCTGGTAGACCACCGTGTTCGGGGCGACGGCCGACGCGCCCTTCACCAGCTCCCGGACGCCGGGGTCGGCCGAGTCCTTGCCGAGCTCGACCACGTCGCCGGCGCGGACGGCCGCGAGCGGGTGGTGCTCGACGAACATCAGGGTTCCGTCGTCGGCCGCGACCTGTCGCGTGGACACGTCGGCCTTGCCCTGGACGGCGGCGGCGATGCGATCGCGGGCGCTCTGCATGACGGTCCTCGGTGCTCGGCGGTCGGGCTCGGTCCGTCGCTTACTGCTCCGCGGTCCGCAGCTCGGCGCGGTCCACGTACACCGGGCCGGCGGTGTCGGTCCCGGTCGTCTTCTCCAGGTGGACGAGCAGCCCGAGCGGGCCAGCCGCGGCGGCGATGTTGCCGAGGTTGGCGGTCGCCGCCAGTACCTCGACCCCGTCGACGAAGTACCGCACGTTGGCCGGGTCGCGGGCGTCGAGCCAGAACTCCATCCGGTTCGCCACCGCCGACCCGGCGGTGATGTCCACGGTGGTGTCCGTGCTCGCCACCTCGGTCGTGCCGTCGTCGCTCTCGGCGTTGACGTTCAGCGACCCGCCGTCGATGTGGAAGAACGCGCTCTCGGTGATGCTGTCCGCGTCGGACGTGTGCGTCCCGTTCGCCAGCCCGAGGTTCAGGTCGACGGACGCGCCCGACCCGTTGGCCCCGAGCCGGATCACGAACTCGGCGATGGCGTTCGCCCCCAGCGCGACCCGGTCCACCGAGAGCATGTCGACGCACTGGGCCTCGCTCGTCGCCGTCAGGGCGAGCGAGAACGAGCCGCCGAACGGCTTGGGGAAGCCGAACGCCCCGACCACCTGCGTCCCGGTCGGCACGCTCAGGAACCCGTCCCGGAGCATGTCGATCGTCGCGGGCGGGTTGACGTTGAGGTTGACCACGCACTCGGTGTCGGCGCTGGCGGAGTCGCCCACGAACCGGCCGAGGTAGAAGTCGCGGTCGTTCACCTTCTTGAAGGTGATGGCGTTGGCGCTGTGGTCCCAGTACGCCCGGCCGCCGTCGAGCCCGGCGAAGCCGGTCGCCTTCGTCATCGCGAACTGCCCGGTCGTGGCGAAGGCGCGGGTGTCGCCGCTGCCGGCGGCGTTCTGCCCCTGGAGCACGCCGGCCCGCCCGTCGGCGAGCTGGCGGACTTCGCCGCCGAACGCGGCGGCGGCGAGGGTGACGCGGCGGTCGTGTTCGGCCAGGCGGTAGAGGGCGTCGGCCATCGGTCGGGTCTCCGGTTCGGGGTCCACGCCGGGTGGGCTCGCGCCGCCGGGTGAGGGGTCACTCTTTTCGCGGGGGACGTCGGGGCCGCCGCGGGGCGGCTACTTCGGCTTCTTGGCCTGGACCGCCGGCGGTTTGGCCGGGCCGGACACCGCCGGTGGGATGGCCCCGCCGCTCAGCGGGGCGTCGCCCGCCGACGGGCCGTCGATGGTCAGGTTCACGGCCGCCGCAGTCTCGGGCGGCGACACGTCGGTGTTCAGGGTGACGGCGGGGGCTGTCTCGGTCCGGGTCTTCAACGCGGCCTCCCGGTCGTCGAGCCCCTTCGCTCGGTCGGCCACCGCGGCCTCCCGCACGGCGAGGGCGTCTTCCCACTCCTTCAGGCGGGCGGCCGCCTCCTCGAACTCCGCGGCAGGGGCGAGCACGAACCCGTCGGGCAGGACCAACATCTTGCCGGGTTCGGTCCGGATCTCAGCCAGACCTTCACCCCCCGCGGGCGGCCGCGTACTCGGCCTCGGTGATGGGGACGGCCGCGCCGATCCGCACCAGCGACTCCAGGCACCCGGCCTCGATCTCGTCGGCGGAGACGACGGCGCCGGCCTTGAGCGGCACGCCGTCGGCGGCGACGGACTTCGTGATGCGGTAGCGGTCCACGGTCGGGGCTCCGGTGCGGGGGTACGGGGGCGGGTCGGGCGGTTACTGCTGGCGGCGCTGGAGGCCCTTCCAGTCGAGCGCCTTCGCCCCGATGTCCAGGGACACGTCCCAGCCCACGCCGTACTGCCCGCGGTCGAGCGTGTACGGGCGGACCCGCGGGGCGCGGCCGGTGCCGCGGAGGTACGCCACCTCGATGAGGTGAGCGAACGTCGAGGCGAGATACCACGTCGAGGTGGACCCCGCGTTGAACACGCGGGTGAACGGGTCGGTCACCCCGTTGTCGAGGCGGCCGTCCGCCACGATCGTCAGGTTCATGTCGCTGAGGACGTTCCGCGACCCCTTCTCGGTCACCGCCCCGGCCGTCCCGGCGATGACGATGGTCGCCGACGTGAGTAGCTCCTGGGCGTCCCACAGGAGCGTGGTGGGGACGATCAGGTGGGTGGGGGTGAAGTTCAGCGTCTTGCCGTTCTCCCGGACCAGCATCATCGCGCTGATCGCGGCCTTGATCTTGTCGCGGGCCAGCGCGGCGCCGGTGCCGGTGTTGCCGTCCGTCGAGTTGAACAGCGCCCGCCCGGTCGCGTTCAGCGTGGGGTTGCCGAGCAGGATGGAGTACACCAGGTCCGGCCGCGCCCAGCTCGCCGCCTCGCCGAACTTGCGGGGCACGTCGGACAGGGCGCCGAGGTTGTCGTCGATGATGTCCTGCTCGTCGACGGTGAACTTCTTGGCGAGCCGGGCCACCTTGTACGACTCGACGTTGTCCGAGTAGTCGGCGTCCTCGGCCGTGCCGCCGCGGGGCAGCGGGGACAGCCCGTCGCCGATCTCGACCCGGGGCCGCTCCTGGGTCTTGAAGTCGTTCACGTCGACCACGCTCGTCCACGACTCGGTGGTGTCCGTCGCCTCCATGTAGGAGGTGAGCAGCACCGCGTTCACGTTGGTCGTGAAGATGTTGCTCAGGCCGCCGCCCGAGAACGCGGCCTGGATCATGTCGTTGCGGCCGATCGGGACGTTCTTCCCGGCCGCCTGCAGGGCGTACCGGCACAGGTCGACGGCCGACGCGTCGTTGTACCGGTGGGCCGCGTCCATGAACCGGTTGCGGTTCGCGTCGTTGATCCCGGCCCGGAGCCAGTCCGGGATCTTCCCCACGGCCTTCGGGCTCTCGAACGCCTTGCTGTCGAGCTTCACCCCGGCGCGGAGGAGCATGGCCCCCTGCAGCGCCTGCACGGTCATGTCCCTGTCGCGGCCGCGGTCGATGACCGCCGGGCCGGTCGGGCGGCTGTCGCGCTTCACCTGGAGGGCCTCCAGCTTGCTCTTGTCCACCGACCACCCCTCGGCGATCGCGTGGGCGGCGAGGTCCACCCGCGGTCCCTTGCCCGCCTTGATCCTCGGGTGCCCCGCGTCCGCGCAGACGCGGGTGATCTCCGCGACCCGCGCCCGCTCGGCCGTCACGGCGCTCGGGCGGTTCAGCCCGCCGCCCCCGCCCGAGCCGGTCAGGGCCGGCTTCTTGGTGCGGGCGATGACCCGGCGGGCCCGCCTGATCCGCTTCAGCCCGGCCTTGAGCCGGGCGAGCTTGGCGCGGGCGTTGGTCGGGAGCTTGGAGGGGTCTTCGTCCTCGGCCGCCTGGACGACCTCCTCCGTCTCCTCCTCCATCGCCGCCAGTTCCTCGTCGTCGGTCGGCAGCTCGGCCGGCACCTCGTCGGCGGCCATCACCTCCTCGCCGCCGGCGCCGTCCCCGCCGCCCTCCGGGTACGCCTCGGCGTACTGGAGCTTGAGGTTGGCGGTCTGCGTCTCGTCCAGCGCCGACGGGTCGAAGCCCAGCGACGCGACGTACTCTTCAAAGCTGGGCGTCATGGCGCCTCCCCGAACGGATGGTGGCTTGCGGTGGCGGGCGACGACCGCGGACGTGCGGCGGTCCCCGCCGAGGACGACGAAACTGATCTCGCGCAGCGTCACCCCGCGGGCGACGGTGACCGGGCCCTGGTAGGTCCGGCCGTTGACCTGGACGCTCTCGCCGGCGCGGACCTCGGTCACGCTCGCCGGGTCGCCGCCGATCGACGCCTGCCACTGGTAGCCGGCGTCGGCCCGGGCCAGCACCCGGGCGGCGTAGCACTCGGGCCGCCCGCTCGGGGTGAACCGGCCGCGGGCGACGATCCGCCCCCCGCCCACGTCGACGGTGCCGATCTGCCCGACGATGAAGTGCTCGTCGGGGATGTGGTCGTAGAGGGCCGGGAACGGCACGCCCGAGGCGTCCACCGTCTCCAGGTCCACGACGACCGGGTTCTCCCACGGGTAGATCCGCATCGGCTCGCCGGTGTAGGCGACGAGCTCGAACGTCCGCGGGGCGGCGGCATCCGCCCCGGCCGCGGCGATCGTGACGCGGGCCGTGGCGGTGATCGCGTGCCGGGCCTTCGCCGGCTTCCGGGGCGGGGCGCTAGGCGGCATACGCGGACTCCCTCCGGCGGCGCCGGGCCTTGACCGCCTTCTTCGCCAGCCCCAGTTCGGCCGCCCGCCGCTCCTCGAGGGCGAGTTGCTCCAGGGCGTCCTCCCAGTCCTCGCCCCGCTCGGCGTAGATCGCGGCGAGCGTGGTGGTCCGGGTCTCCAGCCGGAGCTTGTCGGTCTGGGCGTCCTTCGCCGGGTCGAGCGACGCGAACCCGTCGAAGTACCAGCCCCAGGTCCACAGCGCCCGGACCGGCAGGCCGTCGGGGATCAGCCCCGGGATCAGGGCCGCCTCGTCCAGCCACTCGCGGAACACCTTGTCGAGTACGCGGTCGGTCAGGTCGCCGCGGCGGACCCCGACCCCGCGCTGGTAGATGCCGTGGTCGAGCCGGCCGGACGAGTAGTTGTAATCCGCGCTGCTGCCGGTCGCGATGTTCCGCGGCGCGCCGACCGGCGCGCCGGCCTCGGCCAGCGCTTCTTTCTTGAAATCGCCGTACCCGGTGACCGGCTGCTCGGACCGGAACCCCGTGGCGTCCCACCCCTCGGGGAGGGTGAGGAGCGCCCCCCGCGGCGTGGGGATGTCCTCCATCGTCTCCCACTGCGGGCCGCCGCCCTCGCGGTCCGGGGGCAGGTTCGACTTCAGCACGCCGGAGATGTTCGCCGCGGTCTCGGCGGTGCCGATCGTGGCGAGCGTGTACCGCCGGATGTACCCGTACAGCGACAGGCTCGACATGATCTCCGGCACGCCCCGGAGCTGCCCGGCGCGGCGCGGCTTGTACCAGTGGACGACGTCGGCCGCGGGGATGCGGTCGTAGTCGAGGTAGTTCGCCGCCCACACGTCCGAGCCCGGGTGGACCTTCAGGAAGTGCCACTCGGCCACGTTCCCGAACGCGTCGAGCCGGCCGCCGCTGAACGCCTCCCGGTCCGCGTACTGGAAGAACGGCGTCTCGACCTGGTCGGTCTCGTACAGCTTGAGGTCGAGCTGCACGCCGTAGGGGTCGAGGGCCGGGTTCTTGGTGAGGATGGCGAACCCCTCGCCGTCCCGGACCGCCATGTTGTCGAGCAGCCGCAGCTTCGCCCCGAGCCCGACCTGCCGCGCCCACTGCTGGAACGCCCGCTCGATGCCGCGGGTCACGTCGCGCGCGACGCCCGGGATGGTCACCTGGACCCGCGGGCACCGGCCGACCAGGTCGTTGCCGAGCTTCTCGATGAGCCCGCCGCAGTACCCGTTGTTGTCCGCCTCGTACCGCGCCCGCTCCCGCAGCACCTTCCGCACGTCGGGCGAGTTCGCCGCGTTCGCGTTGAGCGCGTCGACCCAGGCCCAGTGGTTCGCGTCGGTCCCGTTCTGCGCGGCGTCGTAGCTGCCGCGCACCCGGCGCCGCGGGGCGGGGCGCCCGAGCAGCCCGCGGACCCAGGAGCGGAGGCCCATCAGACGGCCCCCGGCGGGACGGCGCGGGCGGTGCGGAGCATGCCCCAGCCGGACCGCTTGCCGCCGTTCTCGTTCGTGCCGGCGGCGGCGGCGTTGGCCGCGGCGTACTGGTGGGCCTTGATCTGGTCGGCGATCGGCACCTGCGCGGCGGTCCGCCCGTCCACCCCCGCGGAGGCGGGGAGGGCGGCGTTGGCGGCGATCGCGTCGGCGTCCAGGTCCGGCACCGCTGACCCCTTTCGTGTCCGTTGGCCCAAGCCCCGATGTGCGAGGGCCGCAGGTCACCCGACGTCTGGGTGAGCCCGACCTTGGTAACTTCGCCACCTCGCGATGCTAGCCGCTGTGTCCGCGGCGCGACGGCGGGCGACTTGTCCGCTCCTAAGCCGACTGCGATCCGTCGAACGACCGCGGGCAACTTGTCCGCTGCTAAGCCAGCCTGTATCCGGCTGGGTCCGATCTTGCTGACTTCGCCAGCTCGCCACGCTAGTCCCGACCATTGGGGGAAGGGACACCCTCACTAAACGCGACCGCCCGCCGCGGCGGTAGCCGGGCGGGCGGGGTGCGGGGCGGCAAAGTACAGGAGGCGGACGGGCGGGCGTCAGCGGGACAGGCTTTCGACCCGCTCCCGGGTGCGGATGCGGTGGCCACAGTGGACGCACTTGCGGACCCGGCGGGTGGACCCGTCGGGGAGCGGGCGGGTCACGGTGACGTTGAACCGCGGGTCGCCGCACGACGGGCAGCAGATCCCCAGCGGCCGGGACGTGTCGCAGAACGGGCAGAACAGCACCCGGCTCGTCGGACTCCCGCGGGTGACGACGACCTGGTGCGGGCGGTCCTGCCCGCAGTAGCCGCAGTGGTGGACGACCTGGGTGGGCACGGGCGTTACCTCGGGGCGGCTTCGCGGCGGCGGGCGGCCATCCTCGCCCGCTGGTCCTTCAAACTCATTCGCGGTCGGGCCGAGGCCGGGACGGTGGGCGAACCGGCGGCGGCGCCGGACGACCACACCAACCCCTCGACGCCGGCGGCGACGGCGGAGCCGACGAGACAGTCCCACAGGTGGTTCGGCGGCTTCCCCGGCCGCTCCTGCCACTCCATCACCGTCCGGCCCGTGGTCTCGTTCGTGACCCTCACCGGGTACTCGGCGGCGCAGTGGGCGGCGAACAGGCGGTGGGCGTCGGGCCGGGCGGCCGCGGGGAGGAGCCAGCACCCCGCCGGGCCGGGCGGGGTCCGCAGCCGGTCGGCGGCGAACGTCTTCCAGTGGTTCGTGTCGAACGTCACGTGCCGGCCGCGGGCCGCCGTCGGGGCCGACAGCCGCCACCCCGGCCCGCGCTGCTCCCCGGTCCGGTCCGGCCAGTTCGACATCGGGTTGCTTCGCGCGCCGAAGAACTTGCCATGGCTCGGGTACAGTACCCGGCTGAACGGGCTGCGCCGGCACCACTCGTACACCAGGTCCGTCGCCGGGCCGTAGTTCGCATCGACCAGACACCGGGCCACCCGCAGGCCCGCGCCGGTCCCCTCGACGGCGTACTCGCGGCCCAGGATGTTGGCGGCGACCGCCGTGAGCCCCGCGAACAGCGCCGCCTCGATCGCCAGTCCCCGGACCTCGGGCAGGTCCGCCAGCCCGACCCGGGCCTCGGCGCCGGTGAACCCGGCCCAGCTCTGCTCGGGGTAGCACCCGTAGGCCACCGGCCCGCCGCTGAACCGCTCGTCCCAGGCACAGACGACGTACCACAGGAGCGACAACCCCACGTCGACGAACGCCGTGAGCCGGGTCGTCCCGTGCGGGAGCGTGCCGGGCGGAAGGTTCGACACCTTCGCGGCGACCGCGGCGGGGTCGAGGGACGCGGCGAGCGACTTGTCGTCGACCTCGGGCCGGTTCATGTACTCGGCCCAGAACGCCCGCCGGTCGCGGAAGTACAAGTGCATGGCGTGCTGGACCGCGCTCACCTCGTCGTCGGCCTTGCGCGCCGGCCAGCTCGGCTCGGCCCCCGCGTCGAGCTCCGCCCGGTGGGCGACGTAGTGCGCGTTGGCCTCGCCGAAGTCGGGCGGCTCCAGCTGCGCACACCGGGCGTACACGTCGAAGTACCGGCCCCAGGCGTCGAGGTTCTTCGGCATCGCCCTGAGGATGCCCGACCGCTCCCCGCGCCAGAGCGGGTGCTTCGACCGGTCGAGCACCTGGTCGATCATGTCGCCGGGCTCGATCACGGTGCAGGGCATCACCGCCGAGATCTTCGCCCCCGGCCCGGCCATGCCGAGGACGTCGCCCATGATGAGCTTCAGCCGCTTCTCGTTCTGCACCGGCGACCCGGCCGACTCGCCGGTCTGGGGGTCGTCCAGGAGGCACAGGTCGGGGCGTATCATCTCGCCCGTGGCGAGAGTTTCGAGCGACCCGCGGAGCCCCTCGCCGGTCAGGCCGGACGCGCCCACGACCGAGCCCGCGGTCGGCACCACCCCGCCGTCGGCCAGCGGCCACGCCTTCGGCCAGTTCGCCGGCGGCGGCACCCGGGGGAGGACGATCCGGTCCGCCGCCCACTTGATCAGCGTGGGTTCGCCCCCGCACATCTGACCCGCGGCCCGGTTGGCGATGCCGGCCAGCTTGTTCGCGGGGAAGCTGATCTCGGGGAAGTCGAGGCCGTACGGCTCCCCGAAGCGGATGAGCTTCTGAAGCGTCTCGATCGCCTCCCGGGCCTTGCCGTCCGTCGCCCCGATGATGAACGGGTAGCGGCTCAGGCGGTAGCTCATCGCCCACAGGGCGGCCATCCGGCAGAGGACCGACTTCCCGGACCCGCGCGCCATCGCGTAGGCGTACAGGGCGCCGGTGGTGACCGCCTCCTCGATCCGGGCGATCGCCTTCAGGTGGTCGGCCGACCAGTCCCAGAACACCGCCCGCGGGTTGTACGTCTCGCAGAAGAGCTTGAGCGACTTTCGGCACCGCGCCCGCCGCTGCACGTTGGCGATGTTCGGGGTGGGGCCGATGTCCCGGGCCTTCGACGAGACTTCCCGCTTCCGCGCCCCCTCGGCATCGCGGTGACGCTCGAACTCCCCGTCCTCATCCCCGGCCGTCGCCGTCGCCACGTCAGCACCCCACCAGTTGAGCGACCAGGAACCGCGCACACGCCTCGGGCATCCTGTCGGCCATGCGGTGTTCGCCGGGACCGTACTCGGGCGGGTACCTCCACCCGACCCACCACCACCCACCGCCGGGAGTCGGGTGGTGAAACGCCGCTGGGGGAGCCCCGTACCGGGCGTTCAGCGCGGCAACCGCGGTGAGGAACTCGGCGTGGGTCGGTCGAATCATCACTACCCCGATCAACACGCACCTCTGTACCGAAACCCGACTGTTCCCGGTGCGGTTATAAGCCGTACCACCCCAGGAAGGACCCGTGATGCTGACACTTAGCTAAGCGTCGAGAAAGTATGACATCTAGCTAAGTGTCGGTCTGCTGAGCATCGAATCAGGCCGATGGGTTCGCGGGCAGTCCGAACCCCCGCGACAGGCTCTCGGTCAATCCCCGTTCGGCGTCGGCGAACCGCTTGTCCCACCACTCGGACGGTCGCTCGCGCGGGCCGATGATGACCCTGGCGTTCGACACCTCCCATTCGGCCAGGGTCACCGGGCACTGGTACTCGTCGTGCCAGATGAGCACCTGGTGGTCGGCGAGCCCCGAGATCGTTGCCTCCAGACGGTAGCCGGCCTCCTTGATATCCCTCTCCCGGCTGGTCTCCGGAGTCGGGTCTGACTCGGTCTGTGGGATCGGGCGGTGGGTGTAGCGGTCCTGCACCACCACCTCGACGCCCATGACGAACAGCTCGTCGCGCTCGAACGTGGGCTTCCCGTCCACGACGTCGCAGTAGACCGCCACGGCCCGGAGCGGGACGGCGGGCTGGTACACGGTTACGGCGCGCGTCTTGGTGAAGCTCGGCCTGCGGGTGTCCTTCTTCATGAGTCGGCTCCCTGGCCTGGGTGTCGGGGATTGGTGCCCGGGCGGTAAGTACCCGCCCCTGACGGCGTGCTCGTGCCGCAAGAAGTCCGCGCGGCACACAACGGCCACGTCCCCGGTCGGGCCGTTGCGGTTCTCGCCCACCTGTAGGGTAACCGGAACCGGGCGGAAGCCAGGCTCTTCTTTACTCTTCTCTTCCCTGGCCACGCTTTCGTCACGGTGCCAGCGTGACAGACCTGTCGCGCGTAGCCCGTGACATGAGCGTGGCGGACTTCGACGCCTAGCTAAGTGTTGCTCCGCCGACCGTTGTGGCCGCGGCCGCCCCGTCGTCGTGATCCGGGGTGCGCCGTGATACGGTCGCCTGATCGGCACGGCGGCGACGGGGCGGCCGCGGGCAGCAGACTTCGCACCCGAAGCCGGGTCGTCGCAGCATCACACCTCTGGCTTTCGACTCGTGGCCGCACCGGCACTGGTACCGCCAAACGGCGAAGCACGGTTCGCGTTTGTCGTCGAGGTCCGCCAGTCCAATGAGCCGGTGGCCGCTGACTACGGCGCCGGGAAAGAACGACCGTTTTCGCCCACCGTAACGCGGTCCTGGTCGCGGTCGCGGTCGCTGCAGCAGCCGCCAGCCAAGTGAATCCTCTCGGGCTCCAGACGCCTCGCCGGACAGGTAATCCCTGAGGAGTAACAGCACCTCGTCGTGTGCGGCGTCCAGTTCGTCGGCCGTGTAGTCGAGCCTCCTCAGGGCTGGCCTGTCGCGATAGCCGCCGCCGTAAAGAGCCTTGACGATCACGCGCCCGCGAACCGGAAGCCGCGCGACCGCGTCCCGAACCTCCTCGATGGCCCGATGCCGCCTGCGTTGGAACTCGGCGGCCTGACCCTCGTCGAGGCGAGCGTCGGGCGGGTCCATCGCCCCCGAGTCGTCACCCCAGCCGGCCTCGACCTCGGAGAAGTACCGTACCGGCGCTGCGACGATCTTGTTTTTCGAGTTGGGAAAGACAACTCCTCTTGATCGCTCAGACTTCGCAATGAGGCGCAGCTCTCGATCGATCCAATTCTGTGCATACGAGCCGAATGATCGGCCCCGGCTCGTGTCGAATCGCTGTGCGGCCCACCACAGCCCGATGTCCGCGGCCTGGAGGTAGTCCCGCAGATCGCCGCCGCCGTGACGGTGCCAGTGTCTCGCTCGACTCGACGCCAGATCACGCCACTGGGCCCGGGCATCCGCCTGCTCCTCGGGCGTCAACTGGCGTTCGAGCGGGGGCAGGGGCTTAAACCGGGCCACTGGTAGCTCCCGCTCGGTTTGCGCGGCCCGACTCGGCGCGGGCGATCGCCACCGCCTCGCCGTGCAGGAACTCCTCGCCGTTGCGACCCCACACGGCGGGGTGACCCTCGGGTCGCCCGAGAATCCGGAACCCCTGCCGGCGGCAGAGCTGGTCGTCGGGCCAGCGGACCGTGCGGTCGGCGGACAGCTCGCGTGCGGCCTCGAATGCTGCCGCCGCGGGTAGTGAGCGGTGACTCTCTCGCATGCCCCATCTAGTGCCGGGTCGGGGTGAAATGGGAGCCCCGGCGCGGAAAAAGTCCGCGCCGGGCGGATGAAGAATCTACACAGGTGCCGATCGCCCAATCAGGGGCGATCGGGCCGGTAGAACGCGCACGGTGTGAAGAACCCACCGCCTCCGCGTCTCATCTCGGAAAAATGCCAAAGTTGTCGATCGAAAACCGCAAATCTGACTATAGTCAGGGAGCCCCACACCACGCCTGCGGCGATGTGAGTGACGGCCACCAAGTTGTGTTGTTATCGGTGACAAAATAACTGAGTAGTGAGGCCGCACATGGAGAGCCGGATGGTACGAGGACTGGCGCCGGCAGCGGACGCGGGTATCGAGGCTGACCCGGAGGCCGCGCTCCGGGCGGCGCTGGCGTGCGACCCGCCGGACGCCGACCTGGTCCACCGCCTCAGGGAGGCACTGGTCAGGCAGTGGCGACCGCTGGCCCTCCGGCTCGCAAAAGACCGGTACAACCGGGTGGGCGGATCGGTGGACGACCTGCAGGTCGCAGCCGTCTCCGCGCTGTGGGTGGCCGCGCTAAAAGTGGACCTGGAAAGGTGGAGGTTTCCGACCTTTGCAGGTTGGCACATTAGATCGGCGATGCGAGAGATCGGGCCGGGGTACGGTCTAAGAGTGCCGCGCGGCACCCCGGCCGCAGGCATCCCCCGGCTGACAGCTGCCGACCTGGACCGCTTCGCCGCTCCGGAAAAGACCGATGAACTCGACCCCGACGAGGTTGCCGCGCTGTGGCGCGCGGTCGCCGCAGTCCTCGACGATCCGCGCGAGCTTCAAGTCATCGAGGCACGGTTCCGCAGCGGCGAGCCGTGGCGGCAGATCGCCCCCCGGTTCGGCGTCTCCGCTACGCGTGCCCAGCAGATCGCGGCTCGCGCCATCTCGCGACTGCGTGCCCGCGGTCACGAGCTGGCCGGATACCTGCCCTGAGTCTCGACCACCGGCCGGTCACCGGTGACCGGCCAGTACCCAGCTACACACGGAGATCGATCATGAACTGTCGTACACCGCACCCGAGGAGCGTGCTGTTCTTGACGCACCCGACAAATACGCAGTCGTACCGCCGCGTGGTTGATGCGGTACGCGGGTGGCTGCGGGAAGTGAATGCGTCCGAAGACCTGGTAGAAATTGCAATCTTTGACCGGTTCGGCGTCGGGGCGCCGGTCGCACAATTCCACGCCGCCGCCGGCCCGTGCCCAGAGGCTGGCGAGGATCTGCCCTATCCGTCGTGGCGATGTCCTCACTGCGCGGGCGAGCCAATGTAACAGGTGACAACACTCCGCTGGTGGTGATCTTGAGTGGCTCGGCATTAGTTCGGTATTAGCTCAGCATTGGCCATCTGTCCCGGCGGCATCCCGCCAGGAGTCCCGCTGGGATGGCTACGGGATACCGCCGGCATTTTGCCGCGGCAAAACGGCGGCTAGGGCCGCGGCAACCGGCAAGTAATCGGCAGGCTGTTCGACGCCTAAAGGTCGGCGTCGTTAGTGGTCGAAGTTGGACGCCAAAGTGAAAGACCCCTGGAGGACTGGCATCCTCCAGGGGTCAGCATCGAACTCAGGTGGTAGCATTTTAACTCGTAACGATGTGGGCGTCAATGCGTTTTCACGCATGACGCCCGGGCCGACCGCCCTTTCCGTCATCCCCGACGGTATCGCCGCGGATCTCCGGGCCACGCCCGCGTGGGTCGCGTGGAGGTTCGGCGAACTCCGCGCAAACGGAAAACGCGAAAAGGTGCCGCTCGACCCGCGCACGGGCCAGCGGACGGACATCACGGACCCGCGATCATTGGGCACATTTGACGCAGCCCTCGCCCTTTACCATCGCGGCGGACTGGAGGGCCACGGGGGCGTCGGGTTCGTGGCCTTGTGCCGGCGGAGTTGTGGGACCGGTCGTGGGGCATTTTTCCGGGGGCGGCCGCCCTTGCGGAATCGCCGGTCGGCCGGCGTCGTCAGCGCCTGCGCGATCGACCACCCCAGGCGGTCGAGACGGGAGCGGATCGTTCCCACGTCGAGGCGAAGGCGGGAGGCCCACTCGCGGATGGAAAGAGTCAGACCGTCGTGCGTCAGATAGCGGGGCGGGGTCGGCATCTCCAGGGACTCCGGGTGGTGACTGAATCACTAGACCCGGATTGGCAGCCCGAAGGCAAACTCGGTTGTCTACGCGACTCTCGGGGTTGAGGTGCTCGACTGGTAAAATGACGCAACCCCTGGGGTTACCAGGGGTTGCGAAGTCGGGCTGACAGGATTCGAACCTGCGACCTCTTGGTCCCGAACCAGATGACGGGGCAGGGCAGGGCGGGGTAAGTCGTTGCTGGGACGGCACTTAAAAATTCGCTACTCACGCTACCCAAATCGAAGCCGGGGTGAGAAAGAGCTGGAAAACCGAGGGCTGAAACCGCGACCCGTGTAAGGTACACGACGCGCGAAACACCGTGAGATCGCGCGGCAAACTAGCAATGAGATCTCACGGACGGCATCTGGGATCGGCGGAGGGGTAGCAAATCGCTTCGCCGCCAGAGTTGATGCTGACCGCGATCCTCACCTAAAGGCCGCACTCCACAAGTCGATTTCGTGGGCAGGCCAGGGAAAAGCAGGTGCGGGTTCGCGGCCTTCAAGTTCCGGTCCTCGCGCCGGTGACCAACTCACGCAAATACTCCTCGACCCGGACGCGGCGGAAAACCGTGAACAAGTCGCCGCGAGTCAAGGCCAGGGTGTACGTGCTCGCCTCCAGTACTCGAAAGTCCTCCTTATCCCGAAACCAGTCAGGTTGATCATACTCTGGCATCGGGGGCACCGGCGTGGCGATGGTCAACACCCAATTGTCGGATAGCTGCCACGTCATCGGGAAAGGGGCCGACGGGTGTACTGGCACGCCCCAGTCCGCCGTCCCGTCGCCTCGGAGAATCAGCCGGTCCCGCGTTTCAAGGGACGGTGGCCGGAGGCCCAGAAGCGTTGGTCCCCTGAGCGCCGGCTCCCACTCTCCCACAACGCTCGCCCGCAGCCTGCTCGATTCGGTCGAATCCCAGCTCATATCGCTTCCGTCGCAGTGCGACTGGGGCCTTCGGGATGCGGCCCGGCCGGACCAATCGCGGCCAGCGCGGGAATTTACCCGCTCGCGGCCCTAAAGACAAGCCGCCAGAGGAACCCCGAGGTCGGGTTCGTCGTGTTGACGGAGAACGGCCAGGTCGCCTATACGCACGCGGTCCGCCAGCTGGATACCGTGGGCGGGCCAGGGGAGAGTACGCACCAGTTCGAGGCGATGGTGGATCAGGCGGGCGGCTCGAGGCCGTGGCTGTTCATTCGCATTCCGAGCCGTGTGTCGGACGCGCTCGGGCCGCGCGGTCGGCCGAACCAGCAAACTTGGGTTGTGACATAAATGTCGCCTATAATAAAAGTTATTGAGGGTGCTTTTTCCGCCGCCCACGCACTCTTGTCGCTCCCAAGTCTTCCTTACTCTGGCCCAGTAAGCCTGGGTCGTATTCAGAGTAGTGCACAGGACAGACCCATTGGAAATCCCCTTCATTAGTGAGTACTCGTCGCAGACGTCCCCACTCTGAAGATGGATCGTGCTTCTTCAAAAGCGTCCGAAGGGCACGGAGGCCCGCGCCTTGGGCCTCTGTCAAACCCTTAGCTTGGTCGGGAGTCTCCGTAGACACAATGAATTGATCTGCAACTTGCTCCATTATTTCAACTTCTCCTTTCCGAGCCTCATCTATGGCGCCTACAACGGGGAGAAGCAGCCGAATTGTTTTGGCGACCAATGAAGCATAGGGACTGATTAATTTCAGCCATTCCATCGGAATGCGAAGTTCATATCGCTTGACAGGATGCTCATGGCCAGGGTGGTCGCACCATAACCAGAGTTCAAAGACTGATTGACCTAGATTTAGGGGGTTGATAATGCCCATAAGCGTACGGTCCTTTGGCCACAAAGTGAATAGGCGGGGGCACTCGTCATAATCGTTACTGATCGCTTTAAGTGTGCGTCTAAGAGTGTGGCGTACACTTGAGATAAGCTGCTCTAAGTTCTCGGATAGGTTAAGCAGCTTGTCGTCCAGGATCTCAGAAATTTGACTCACGAGCGGCGACTTCTCTTGGGCAAAGCCCGTTAGAAGCTTGGTAACATCGTGCTCTTCTAGGCAGGTGTAGCAGCGAAACTGTGAGATAGAGCTCTCGCGGGCTGTCTTAAGCGATGCAAGAGGAAAAGACCCCGAGCAAGTGGCACCCTTCGATGTCGGGCACGGCACTAACTGTTGATATCGTAAGCCTGGCCAGTGCATAAGCACTTGGCTGATTCCGTCGATCATTAGATGGAAAAAATAATCTGGAGTGGGTGCGGAAACTTGAAGTTCCAGCCGACGATATCGATGATTGTACTCGATAATCGCATTGCTTTGCTGATGAGTTAGGTGCATTCCATATCGCCAGTGACGCCCCACTGAAAAGCGGTGGTTGCGTACAATGAGCCACGGAATTAGCCCCGGCGGATCCTCTTCCATTTGATACACTAGCATCAGCGACCTGGAAGATCGAGCGGGCTTTATGTCAAAGTCAGGACGATCAAGCGGTACGCGTTGGCCAATAAGGCTCGCGTCAGTGTCAGGGATGCGGTATGAGATGTCGAACTTTTCCATCAATCTTAGAAAGAATGGGTAGTAACTGGCAGGGTACTGGGGCTCATTCGGCCGGCCGTGATCATGCCATATCTTGGCGAACCGCTCATGCTCCAATAGTCCACCTTTTTGCATTACCTCGTTGTCGGCAAGGACAAGTGCAATCGCCTTGCTCAGCCATTCTGGATTCAAAACGATTAATTGTCGCAACCCACTGTCATCCGAGAAGTGAATTACCTTTCCGAGGTCGTGCAACAGGTCGATCAATGTCTGTGAAGCTTCATTCGACACACTCTCGGCCTTGCAGAATTTCTCATATTTCTCTCGCTGGATATGCATTATCTGCTTGCTGCATAGCTGTTGAAGTCGATCTCGAACCGCTGCCCATTGCTTGCTTAGCTTCTGCCCCATCTGGGGTAAAGAGGCGCTTGCCTCGGCTAGCTTTGTACGAAGCTCATGGATCCCGTTTGTTGTCACGTCTGCAATGGAGCACTCTACGCGGCAAAACCCCAGCACAATGCCTCCAAAGCGGCGACGCAAGTCGGCAAGATTCAGCCCCGCTGGTCGCTCAGCTGCGTGCGTGGCTACCACAATGACTCGTGCGTCATCTCCAAGTCTCAGGCGAAGACGCTCAAGCCACGGCTCTACGCCATCTTGAGCGGAATGACGGGGATGCCATACCAGGAGATAGATGGATCGTTTGCTATAAAAGAATTGGTGCGTGATCAGGTAATCTCCTTGGCCGCCGAAGTCCCAAGTATTTAGATGCAGCACCTGATTGCCTGCAGGGTGTCGGAGATCAAGTGTGCCAAGAACGATGCCGTGTGTGGTTTCTCTATTCGCGACGAAAGGCTCTTCGCGAAGTGCCGCTGCCAAGCAAGACTTGCCAACGTTGCCCTCGCCTACAATCAGCACTCGTGCTTCATACTGCGGCACACTTTCCAAAAGGGTTTTTAAATACTCGATAACCGCTTGTGTGCCTCTTTGTACAAGATTTGGATACGGATCGACTAGAGGATTGTCGTGTAAATCAAGCTGCCGAAGGGAGGAGAGACGACCAAACGAATCTGGGACAGAAGTCAGCCGATTGCTTGAGCAATCTAGATCGGAGAGCTTGGTCAGTTGTCCCATCGAGTCGGGGAGAGATGATAAAGTATTGCCTCGAAACGATGCTAGTGTTAACTCCTTCAGCTCGCCCATGGCGAGAGGTAGCTCAGATAGTGTGTTTGCACTGAGGTCCAAATGTTTTAAGCCTACCATGCGAGTTAGTGAATCCGGAAGCCGAGAGAGCAGATTCGATCTCGCACTAAGGATGGACAACTTGGACAGTGCGCCGATAGACTTGGGCAATGTGGCAATTTCATTATTACTGATATCTAGCTCTTCGAGTTGCTGTAAGTTTGAT
>JAFKFQ010000393.1:24214-38543 GCA_017308215.1 bacterium
TATATTGAGTTTTATAAGTTTGGTTTGGGTGCAGAAAGAGGCAGGTAGAATCCGAATCGCATTGTTTGATATGTTGCATTCTTCTAAAGATGGAAAGTGCGGCCATTCTGGTATTGCCGAGATCTTATTTTTCGATATCAACAGGACTCGTAATTTTTTTTAGTTCCGCGAGGAAGCTGGGAATAATGGCGATGCTGTTTGCCCGTAAATCAAGCTCCTCTAAATCGACAAACTCCTTAACGCCTGCCGGAATGCGATCGAGCCCTACTCCCGTCAGGGCAAGTTTAACGACTCGTCCTCCAATCAGTTTCGGCACCACCATCGTGCCATACTGTCTCTGGAGCGAGACGAGTTCGGTTTGCTGTTGTATGGTATTGCTAGTATTCATAAGTTATCTATGGGATATTTTCCGGTCAGGCTTAGCTTGTTGTTTGTAGGCGCGAGCCCCGCAATCGCAGTTGGTGCAGCGATTGCACTGTTGTTTTAATAACAACACCGCCGAACCTGTGCATGACTATGAAATGCTAGCCTAGCTAGGAGCAGCTGTCAAACGTTGTTTCCGAGTTGCACGATGCCGAGTCACGGGCCGACTCTCCCCCCCACGCGCTAAACTGCGCGAGCACGGCGCGGTAGGCCAGGGTTTGTTGTCCTGTCGTTCAAAACTGCTTTACGTTATTGCCTGCCCACAGCATCCGGCCGAACTCTGACGAGAACCGCCGCGGGCTCATCACCCAGGGCGGTGTCGTTAACGTGTCACGATGACGTACAGGGGAAGTGGTCACTTCACTGGGGTAGCCGCCTCCGGCGCGCCGAGGTCGGCCAGAGTTCTCCGCATTGCCTCGGCGCGCGCGGCGAGCTCGGTACGCGCCGCGGTGAACAGTCCGTGCAGGTCGGCGGCGGGCAGTTGAGCCAGGACAGCCGGCGTCGGTGCCGGGCTCGGGGCCTGCGTAGGCACCGGAGCGGGCGCGGGCGCCTTGTTCAGGAACCCGCCGAGGATGCGGGCGAGCGCGTCGAGCAGCGGGCGGCCGGTCGGTCCGGGCGCCGGAATTGGCCCTGGGTTCGGCGTGGGAGTCGGGCCGGGCGCCGGCGACGGTGGCTTGGCGAGGAACCGGTTGTACAGGATCACGAGCAGCGCGCCGCCGGCGACGAGGTACGGGTTACCGCCGGCGCAGAGCTGCGAGAGGATGGCGGACAGGTCGAGGTTCACGAGGTTCACCTTTCAGGTTTTGGAGTCGAGGGTTCGAGGCGCGGGCCAGGGTCGAGGGGCAGCGTCGGAACAGTAGCCACAGACCGCCGAGGGCGAGCACCCACCACGGCGGCATCGGGATGGACGGCACGGGGTTCGGGCTCGGCGCCGGCGTCGGGGAGGGCTCGGGCGGCTTCGGGGGTGCCGGCGGCGGTGGGGGCGGCGGCGGCTTCGGGGTCGGCCCGCCGGCGACGCTCAGGAGGTCCGTCAGCTTGGTCGTGCCTGCGGCGTACTCCGCGACACCGACCGCGCCGAGCTGGGCGCCGTTGCGGGCCGGCGACGGGGCGCGAAGGCTCAACCCCTGCGGCAACCCGAACTGCGTCACCGGCCAGGCGTCGGCGGTGTAGCACTGCACGAGCAGCTTCCCGCGGACGGCCGGTTCGAGGGCGAGCACGTCGGCCCGCAGTTTCGAGATGAGCGCCGCGTCACCCACGGCGGTCAGGTGCCACCGGTCCGAGTCGTCGGCGAGCGTCCCGGCGCCGACCGCGGCGTGACACTCCTCGCGGGTGCACGGGCGCCCGCTGAGGCTGTACTCGGGGTGTTCGTGGATGCGGTCGGTCAGTACGCCGAGCGGCACCGTCGAGCCGTCCGCGGCCTGCACTTGGCCCGCGGCCTCGGCGGGGGCGGCGGGTCCGGCCGGGGCGGCGGCCTTCGCAGCGGTCTTCACGGCGGCTACGCCCGGCGGCAGCGTGAGCCCGGCCGGCTGGTCGATCGGCTCGCCGACCGCGAACCCGTTGGCCCCGCAGAGCCGGAGCTGTCCCGCGGCGTCGAGGTCGTACAAGCGGCGGCCATTCTTCCAGAACCCGCCGCCCTTCGCGGCGTCGTACACCCAATACCCGGCGGCGTCGAACGGGTCAGGCTCGGGCGCGGGTCCCGGCGACGGGAAACACCGCCCACCCGCGCACCCGCCCGCCACCGGCGCCGACGCCGGGTAGCACCGGCCGTTCGCACACTGCCCGAACACGACCGGCGCGCCCTTCTCGCACCGGCACGTTTCTCCGCAGCTGCACGTCCCGCCCCCGCCGCAGTCGCACTTCGCGATCCGCGCCCACCCGTCGCCCCCGCTCTGGAACAGCTTGTTCAGCTCCTCCTTCGTCGCCGGACGCGGCCGGATGACCGACAGTTTCGTGCCCGGGATCGGCTCGGGCTTGAGCAGAACGGCATCAGCCAGGACCGACCCGGGCGCGGCCGTCGAGCCGACCCACTCGTGCCGCGGCAGGGCGGTCGGCGCCGAGCTGTACGGCGGCGGCGGCGGGTCGAGGAGCACGACCGCCCACCCGCCGTTCATCCCGCGCCAGCGGGCGAGGAAGTCGGCGCGCGACATCCACAGCCACACGCCCGGCCGGTTGTTGTCGAGGATCGCGGCGTTGCTGCCGTCGAGGTACATCAGGTTGACCATGTGCGCCACGTTGCGGCCGTAGAAGTCGTCGGCGCCGCAATAGGTGATGGCCGGGCACCGGTCGGTCCGCAGCGCGAGTTCGAGGAACGACGCCTCGCCGCCGGTGTGCTGCGCGTAGGGCGGGACCGGCTGGCCGATCTCGGCGCAGTACGCGGCCAGGGTCTGATCGACCTTCGACGGATACCCGCCTCCTGGCCGGCGCTGCATCCACGCGCGGTACCCGTCGAGCACGGTCACGTTCTGCTACCGTGCGCTGTGCCAGATCGACGTGAACAGGCACAGCCCGAGCTCGTCGCTACCCCCGGTGTCGAGGAGGTGCTTGACGGTAGGCAGTTCCACGGTCGTACGCTGGCTGCTCTGGCTTACGAACGGTCGCGTCGGCGCGAACCGCTGGTCGAACGCCGGGCCGGCCAGGACGATGGCGCACGCCAGGGCGAGCAGCGCCAAGACCGCGACGACGGCGGGCCGGCGACCGCCCGGTTAGTTCAAGGCGACCGTGGACGAATCGCAGGGTTCGAGGCCGTGGCTGTTCATCCGCATTCCGAGCCCCGTGTCGAACACCCACGGGTCACGCGAGTGCACGGGAATGGATAATTAATACTCTGATTGTTAGAGTAAATGCTGTTCGTTAACGACGACGAGGAGGATTACCTGATGCTGAGCCAGTCATTAAAAAGTGTATTAAATAGTACGTTTGTAGAGACGTTCGAGTGCAACTCGAAGTAGCGTGAGTGGCGATGGATGTGCGGCTTTCCCGTTCCCTGGTCTGCCATATTGCATTGATTAAAATAATATTATTACTTGTGCTGGTTCCACGTCTTTCAAATCGATTGCGAGGAAGCTACTGGTCTGGTTGCCCGTATGGCTGTCCCCGGCGGCTCGATTCTCCACTATCGCTCTTTTGATATTCTATCCGACCACACGGAGCCAGGGTCAATTCTACTTCCACCTGCCGCCGACTTGACCGAGGCGCCAGCCTTCACTTCTCAAGGCATTTACATGGGCGGGAACCCTTGTCCCAGGCCCGACGACCGGAATTTCTCGCGCCCGTTGTTCGGCAACACGTCGTTGGTCGTCCGGATTGGACGGATTCTAACCTCCCCGAGGATTATCCGGGGCGGAGAATGTGCCGTCCTCCGGGGGCCAGGGACCGGCCGATCGCCCAACCACCGCGGTCACGCGGACGTTACCTTCCCGTTTACGGAGGGCGTTATGGCCAAGCGGTTCTTATCCCTGATCGCACTCGTCGGCGTGTTCGCCGGCGTCGGCGCGGCGGCCAACTTGCCGGGGCTCCGGCTCCATTCGGCAAACGGTCCGGCGCTGACGATCAAGTTCACCCCCACGCTCCGTGCGGGGATCCCCGGCGGGGTGGCGTTCCCCGGCGTGGCCGAGTCGGCGGACGGTGAGACGATCACCGGGATCGAGTACATCCCGGGCAACGAGGACGGCCAGCGGCTCCGGTTGACGCTGAGCGACCGGAACGGCGAGGCCCGCCAGGTTTCCCCGAAGCTGTACGACTGGCAGCTCGGGCCAATCGCCCGGTATGCGGACGACGCCGAGCACGACAGCCTGGTGACATACCGCGGGATCGAACCCAAGAAGGGGTTCAAATTCCAGTACCACTCGGCGATCCAGGGCAACCTCCTCGGGATGCGGCTGTGGCACGCCGACTTCCTGCTGTTCATGCCCCAACTCGCCATTCTCGACGCCGGCCGCGTAGACCTGCCGACCGACGAGACGACCGGGGAGTACATCTTCGGCGCCGGGGAGTCGGTCCCGGACGTGGCGGCGAACCGGAAGCGCTGGCTCGCCGTCTCGGACGTACTGCAGAACCACCGTGGGTGGGAGTCGTACGTGATTTGCGACAAGGGGCGGAAAGTCGAGTTCGGTCTGAACCGCGGCGCGTTCACCATCTCAGGCTACCCGGTGTGGTGGTTCTTCTCGACCGCCCCGGACGGGATGGGCGTAGTCTCCCATGACCGGACCACCCAGGCGGTCACAGCTGTGATGGAGGAGCACGGCGGGGTGAACCCGGCGGTGTACGGGGCGACCGTCGTCACCATGCGGTACTCGGCCCTGTTCCGCCGGGCCAAGCAGGATGCCCCTGCGGCGTGGACCAGGTTCGTAGCCGACGTGACCGCCCGGAGGCTTGGCAAGCCGGCTGACACTCCCGGACTGGTCGAACTCCTCCCGGCGCTCCGCTAACTCCCGTCGGGCCGGGGTGTGATCCCCGGCCCCTGCCCCGAGGTCGTCATGTCACCCATCGCCCTCGACCCACCGGCCCCGATCGCGCCGCCCGCGGCATCGCCGGCAGTCGCCAACCGGCGGGTCTTTATCAGCTTCTCCCACCACGACGACCCCCTGTTCCGGGCACTGTACGAGGGGTTCCGAGCCCAGGGCTTCGAGCCGTACTCGTACCAGATCCGCGGTCACGAGATCCCGCCCGGGGCCGATGTGCGGGCGGCCCTCCACGTCCGGATCGCTGCCGCCGGGCTGGTCGTCTGCCTGCTCACCGAACACGGGTTGCAGTCCCCGTGGGTCGCGTTCGAGACGGCCACGGCCATCACCCTCCGGGGGCCTGACCTGGTGGTGGTCCCGGTCGTCCCTGACGGGTTCGGCGGGCGGCACCCCCGGTTCGTCCAGTGCGACGACAAGGCCGTCGCCGACCGGGTCTTCGACCTCGCGTTCCACGCAGTCGACCTGACCGACCCGGCGGGCGTGCTCCGGAAGTTGCTCGAGCTCCTCAACCTCCCATACACCCCGCCGGGCGGGGGCCGGGATGTCGAGCTGTTCTTCGACCGGATCACCGCGGAACTCCCGACCCTCGCATACCGCGACCCGGGCGACGCGGTCGGGGTGATGAGACGGGCCGCCGACCGCGTCCGCGAGTGCCGAGCGGCGGTCGACCGCGGCGACTTCCCGGACGCCCTCAGAGTGGCAGCGCGGGCAGACGACTCACTTGTGGACGACACCGCCGACCGGGTCGGGTGTTACAACCTAGGGTTGGTCCGGGTGAGCCTGGAGGTGCGGTACGGCAGCGGCACCCCCGCCGGGCGTGCCCGGCGGGTGGAAGAGGTTTTGACCCGGCTGCTCAAACACAACCGGGCGGACGAGGTCGTGCACCAAGGGCTCGGGTACCTGGCCCTGGACCGGGGGGACTGGGCGGACGCCCGCAAGCGGTACGCCGAAGCATACCGGATCAACCCGGCCGAGCCGGACGCGGCCCACGGGCTGGCGCTGGCGATGCTACGGGCCGGCGACCCACTTCCGCCGGAGCTGCTCCACGCGCTGCGGGCGAACGTTCGCCACACTACCGAAAGTCTCGGGGTGCTGGTGCTCGCCTATGCCCGGGCGGGCGACCACGCCGGGGTTGCCGACATCCTCAAGCAGGCCCACGAGGCGCCCAACGACCCGGCCCTCCTGTCCGCCACCCTAGTGGCCGCGTTCGAGTCCGCCGCCCCCGGCCCGACCGCCGACGTGGAATGGGTCCGGCGGGTGGCTCGGGCGTGCCGCGGCGCCTCGCACGAGGAGGAAACCCTAGCCAGCCTGGGCGTCCTCGCCGCCCGGGCGGGGGATCTGGTCGTCGCCCGCCGATGCTTCGGCCGGCTCCGCCGCCTCGCCCCCCGGAACGTCCACCACCTCGGCCGGTATCTCCAACTCTGCCAGGTTACCGGGCGGCATTCGGCTACCCAGGTACTCGCCGACCGGATACTCAGCCTCCCGGCCGGGGGCAAGCAAGATCCAGACCGCCGGTATTACCGCGGGATGGCGTACTGGGTGCTAGGCCTCAGGGCTAAGGCGGAGGACGAATTCAGGCGGTCCGGCGCCGCGGCGGCCGACCACTATTCACGCGTCGTTGGTGAGTTACCCTTGGTCGGGATGTGACACTGGGCGGGCGGCTACAAGACCGATCGGGCGGTACCGAAGAGTTTACTTTGCGCGGTTGCCTGCCCACGGCATTCGCGCGATCTCGGCCCGCCACCGAACCAGCTTGTTCCGCTGCGTGAGCTCGGCGCGGGCGGTGAGGACTCAGATCGGCAGTGCCGAGAAGTTGCCCGGCCGATAGACCTGCTCGACATAGGCCGCGTACGGTCGCTGGATGTTGAACCGGTTCCCGCCCTTGGTCGAGATCACGTCGTCGCGGTACGCACACCAGAGGAAATCCCAACCGCCCTTGAATGGGAGGGTGATGCGGCTCCCGATCTTCACGTCACGGAGGTTCTTCGAGGCGGCGAACCGGTGTTTCAGGGTCCAGATGTCCCCCGGCCGCGGCGCGCCGGTGCAGCCGAGGTACAGCAGCGTTTTCGGGGGGAAGTTGTACCACGTCGCCTGGTTGAAGGTGCCCACGAGGTCGAGGAGCGTTTCCAGGACCGCGAGCGTGACCGGGTAGTACTGAGCCGTGATACCGAATTCCAAGTGCCCGACGAGGATGTTGCACCCGTTCACCCGGTCGCGGCTCACCCCGATGGCCTGTCCATAGTCGGGTGCCGAGGGGTCAGTGTCGGACCCCGCGAAATCCCACGACACCGACCCGTCGGCGATTCCCGTCCCCTCACCCGTCGGACCGTCGCCGGTCGGGGCCGAGGTGCCCGAGGTGCGGCACACGTACTTGAATCCGTGGCTGTCAACCTGCTCGTCCACGGTGTACGCGGTCGATTGCTGCCAGGTGTAGACCGTCCCGCCGACCGGCGCGGAATAGTTCCACCCGACTGACCCGTCCACGATCCCGGTACCGGTCCCGCTCGGCCCGCCCGAGCTGGCTGACGTGCCGGCCACGACGCAGACATAGATGTTCCCGCTCTTGCTGACGGCATCCCCCACCAGATAGGCGGTTTCTGCCGCCCACGCGGCAAGGCTGTCGCCCCCGCCCGTCACCCCGCCGTCACCCCGGTCGAACCGGCTCGTGACGGTCCGAATGCTCTGGGTGATGTGAGCCTGTTCCGCCGACAGATCGAACTCGAACTCCGGCCCGAGGGGGTCGTCAATCCCGGGCTCGGTCAGGGTGCGAATCCCGGCCGCCCGCTCGGCGCTGTAGGCGTAATCGGCGGTGCAGTCCCACAGCCCGGAGTTCGCGTAGGGCCGGAGGTCCGCACCCACGAACGTCAGGTCATCCCACGTCTCGGGGATGAACGCCAGGAACGCGGCCCGGACCGCGGCCTGGTCGTCGTCGCGGTACGCGGTGAACCGCAGGCGCTGGCCCTCCCCGCCGACGGTGAGCGCCATCTGGCGGGACTCGGCGTGCTCGGCAAACGTGATAGCCATCGGCGTCGTTCCTGGGTGGTGACGGGGAGTCTCGGTTGTGCCCCTACAGGTCGGCGGGGGAGACGATCGAGTCCGCGAGCGGTGAGGCGGGCCAGTGGCGGCGGACGGCCGAAATGAACGCTCCCCCGGCGTACCCCAGCGGGTCGTCGGCCGGGGTCGCTCCGACGAGCGGGCGCGGCTTGCCGCTGAACGTCTCGAACCCACCGACCGCGGCCGCGAAGTCGCCGGAGGCGAGCCCGATGACGGCCCACCCGTCCGGAGAGACCAGGAGTTCGTGGGGCGAGTTCTCCCGCCGCGGTTGCCACCGCTCCCAGACGACACCCATCCCGTCCGTGCGGGCTGGCTCTGCCTCTTGGTTGTCGAGCAGCCGGTAGCGGAAGTCCCGCTGGAGCTGGCGGTACATGGTCGGAAAGTCGTCCGCCGGCATCCTCCCGTCCTGGCACGGGATGGAACCGTTGTGGGGCGAGCGAGCTTCGAGCGTGTACCGGCCCCCGTCCGAAGTGGTCGAACAGTCCGGGTAGAAGATGGCGGTCATGGGGTGCCGGCATACTCCGTGAGTTGCCTCCAGTTTAACCTGCCGGCACCCGGAAGTGCTCGTCAGTCGCCCTCCAGCGCCCGAATCGCGTTCGCCTGCCAGCCCGAGATGTCGTCGCGGATGAAGTACGGCGTGCCGGCGCCGAGCGGGACCTGGAGCTCGAAAGGCTCTGGGCCGTGACCATTCAACCACACGACGAGCATGTAGCTTGACCCGTCCCAGCGGGTGTCCTTGACGACGAACCCCTCCAGCGGCCAGATGGGGAGGGGAGGACGGGGCCAGACGATACTCTCCTCGTGCCGCCGCGCGTCCACCTCACGCTCGATGGAGGCGAACTGTTGACCAGTGGGAAAGCGACCCAGTCGGGTCACGAACACTTCCTCGATGAATCGACACAGGTCGGCCCACCGGAGGTAGTCTGCCGCGCGGCACCGAGCCATCAACTCGCCCACGACGCGCTCGTACAGAGGTGAGCCCTCTTCGCTCGACGGCCGGTTCCTTCTGCTCACGATGTCCTCCCGCCCGTCCTTGCAGGCACCGGCCGCTCGGGGTGTCGCTTGACCTCGGCCACAAATGGGATGACACCGGTGACCTCGGCGACGTGCTCACGAGCCTTCTTCAGGCCACCGTCGGTGTCCGGGTTGAGAGCGGGGTATCGTGCTGCGTCCAACAGCCGAGCGGACCACCCTCGTCCGTTCCAGAAACCGTCTGGGCCACAGAGTACATTGAACGGCCCCACGACGGGTTGGAGTTCGGGCACCTCGCCCGGCGGGTCGCGGAAGCGGGCGTAGTATAGGTCGAGCTCGACGAGTTCAGCCAGCAGCTCTTGTTGCCATTGTTGGCGCCGGGCGAAGTCGGCGAACACCGTGAATAGCGGGTGCCCGAACCGGGCCGCCATCCGGAGGATGTCCTCGAACATCTCCGGCTTGGACCACGTGAACCACCGGAACGGGAGTTCCGTTTCCAGTTCCTCGCGGAGGGCCGGCGGTATCGGCACCCATGAACAGCCGGGGACACACTTCACCTTCTGTAAGGCCGCCCCGAACGGGTCAGAAGACTGAGCAGGAGGAGGCGAACCTGAACCCCGCCACAGGTCCTCCGTCCATATGAACTCGGGGGCGGCAATAAGATTCTGCCTTCTCAACCCTTGAGCAGCTGGTATCCACTCGTCCCAAGTCGTGAACCGTTGCGCGAGGAGTGGATTGGGGGTAAACCCCCAACGCGAGAAGTAGCCGTTGGCAGTCTTAAGCACAAGGCGGGTGGGAGAACCGGGACGACGAGGAAGGTCGGGGCGCTTCTCATCAAGAATCTTCACGACTTCCTCTCGAACCTCGGATTCATCCGAGTGCCGACCCACGTCCATCTCCAAGTAGACCTGTACCAATGGGTCGCACGCGGAGGCTCTCTCCCGCAGCCACGCTGCCATGTCCCTTCTTGTGTCGGGTAGACGCATCAAGACACTAAACGCCGGCCGTAGGTCCGCACCCAACCTTGCAGCCTCGGTCAGGTAGTCGTACCCCCTCGGCACGCCGTCGCCAGCCTTGCGCTGTCGGGCCACTGTCCTCTCCTGCTCACGTCTGCGGCATCCGGTCTAACCGCTAGATGGCCCCGACGATTTTCGAGACGTGACCCTCACCGAGCACTGTCAACGCCCAGTCACGGGTGATGTGCTGGCCGCGCTCGTCGCTGCAATCCACGCGGACACGGACGACATACCGCTCCCGGTAGCCGAGCTTCGTGTCTTGCTCCAACGGAGTGTGGGGGGTGACGGACAAAATCTGGTAGGACCTGACCGACCGCGGGCGGACGCGGCTCCCGTAGTTGTTGTGCCCCACGTCCATCCACCAGACGTTCCCGGGTTCGCCTTTCTTCAGGTCGTCCAGCCAGTCCGTCACCGCGGCCCGCGCCCGCTCCTCGGCTGTCTTCGCCATGAGACCGGCCGGCATCCAAGGACGGGCTGGAGCTGGAGGCGGGACAGAGGGGGCAGACGAGGACTCATGAGCGGGGGAGCCGTCACCGCGCATCAGCAAGTAGCCGACGAACAGCACCGCGCAGGCGCCCCCGCCCACTGCCCAGGCGACAACGCCCGGATTGCTCAGCCGGGGTGGTTCGGTGGAGGGTGTCGTCTTGCCCCCCTCATCCAGCCAGTCCGGCTCCAGATGCGGGACGGTCACACCGGTGCCGCACTTCTTGCACCTCGACCGTCGTCCCGCCTTGTCGGCGGCTACGACGTACTTCTGCGAGCATGTCGGGCAGCTGAAGGTGAGCACGCGACAGCCTCCAGGCAAAGGGAAACTACATCGAGCCGACCTGCAGATTATAGTCACTATTCGCGAGAAGTGACTATGTTCTGTGGAGGCAGGCTGTCTTGGCGGGTGGATTTACCCGCCTGTGAACAAGGCCAGCCTCCAGACCAAGCTCGGCTCTCTCATCCGCTCAAAGCGGGAGGCGGCCGGCTTGACCCAGGAAGAACTCGCTCACCTCGCCGGCATCCACCGGACTTACCTGTCGATTCTGGAACGCGGCAAGCGGATGCCGACAGTCGAGGTGGTGCGGCTACTGGCGAAGGCCCTGAAGACGACCATGACGGCTCTCGTAGCCGAACTCGAAGGGGTTACGCTACACCCGCCGGCTCCTTCGGAGCCGTCCTGACGGCCGTTGTGCTCCCGCATGACCGGCATCCTCGTCCAGCTCGGGGCCAGTTCCATCGCCCGCTGCATCCCACCTGACTCGAAGACGCTTAATTCGATGTCATTCCCTCGCTCCTCCGGGAGCCAGAGCGACACCCCATTCGTAGAGGAGACAAGAAACACTATAGAGCCGAACGAAAAGCGAGCATCGAGCGAGTCAGGAACTAGCGGAGACCACCGAGGGCATGTCTCCAGACTCGGATTGCTGCTCGGCTTCGAGGCGACGAAGGAAGCTAGCGATGTTTGCGCTCCGTCGCACCAGCCACTTGAGCAGGAGGGCCAGAGGCACGGTGCCGTGGATGGCACCCTGGGCAGTTCGGAGCGCCTCCTCGTCAGTCCACGAGCCCTCGTCCCACTCCACCCGCAGCCGACCCCTCTCCTCAATGGTGGTGACGATGAACCCGGCCACCGGGACGAGCGACCGCCCGACGCGCTCGATGCGGACGCTCACGACGCCATTCTGCGCGGCCAGAAGTCGGACCTCGTGGAGGGCAACGCGAAGGGCACTGGTGACGGTCCGGCAGGACGACGAATGACCACCGCGAAGAACCCGAAGCTGACGGGTCCGCCCGCCCTCGTCGCGGAACGTGATGGTCCCGTGGCCGACCCTTGCGCGGTACTTGCCCCGGTGGCGCCGGACTGCACCAAATCTCGACAGCAGCGAGATGGCGGTCTTCAGCTGCATCTTCTTCTCCAGGTGAGCCTTAGCGAGCTATTGCCAATTCTTACGATAGCGATTTTTTGAGAACAACTTGACTTATGGGTGAGACAAGGCGTACTATTAGCAGAGAATAGTGAGTGGGGAGCCAAGTCCTTCAAACCCTCCACTCACCCGTCGGAATCATTTAAAGCAGAGCACTTTGATAGTCCGCCCAATCGACATCTCCGGGCTCACTTACTCAAGCCAACAATCTTGGATTGCGCCCCGAAAAAGTCGATAGCACAGACGATTGAGCGATGGGCGGTTTCCCGCAGGTGGCGGCGGACTCTCCCCTGCTCATAACCAGAATGGATGGGGTGATACGACCGGCGGACTGCTGGGCCACGCGGTTGACGGTGCCCTCGACCGCGGCGAGGGGCGTGGCGGACGGTCCGCAGCCGGCGAGGCCGACGAACAGGCCGAGAAGCGGGAAAGTTCGCACGGGCGGGGACACCTCTCGGGATGAGTTATACAAAGTATTTCTCTGTGCCGATTTCGTCAACCAGGAAGTCGAGGGGGCGTGATGGGGCCGTTGCGATGGGGCGCCGTGGTGTTGTGCGCGACCACGGTCTTTCACCCGGTCTGGGCTGGCGGCGTGCCGCGCGCGCAGTGCTTCCCGGTCGAGGAACTCCCGCCCGCGCTCCGGGCGCGGGCCGAAGGGGTTCTGCTCGACGCCCTGGACCGCGAGGCGCTGTTCACCTTGGTCGGCGGGGTGAAGCCGGTCAGCGAGGGGTTCTTGTCGGTGAAGTGGAAGGCCGGTGCCGGGTCGTCGGACGAGCTCGACGAGGCCCGACGGATGCTGAAGGCGTTCCGGTGCGGGGACGCCCTCTGCGCCGACATGCTCGTGTTCCGGGCGTCCGACGGCAAATCGCGGTTGGCCCACGCCTTCGTCGTGAACACGCCGGCCCTCCGGGCGAAGGTCCGGGAAGAGCCGTCATTTTGGCTCCGGCTCGGGGTCACCCCGCACTCGCACCCGGCGTCCGTGATGCCGCTTGTTGAGGCGACCGAGCCGCTGGACCGATTCCGAGGATTCGGATACGCCTTCGGCTACCCGCGGCACGCGGTCGAGTTCTACGTTGCGGCGGCTGAGCAGGAGAAGCTGACAGGCGTCTTCGTGAAGCGGGACTTCATCCACTGACGAGGACCGCGCGGTGCGTGCCGCGGCGGTCCAAGTGCTGGAGGCGTACCGGCAGCGCCGGGCACACTACATCGGAGAGGGGAAGCCGGGGGTGGTGGAACTGATACGAGACTGGTTCGACGACGGGACAGGGTTGTGCGACCCGGCCAACGCCTCGTTGGAGCCGCTCGCCCCGCCGGTGGTTGTTCCGCGCGAGTGCCGCCCCGTTCCTCCAATCGGAGTCGCTCCTCGGTGCCTCCTGCGACCGCACTGGAGGTAGAAGCGTCCCGGTGGGAGGCTCGCCCGCAGTTCCACGTCAGTGGACCGGCTTGCTCGGGTCGATGATGAAGATGCTGCCCCGCACGCTATGGTGGAACCGCTCCAGCGGGTCGGCGGCGACGTGCTTCGGGGCCGTCCGCCGCCGCTTGGTCGTCCGGGCTGGCTGCGGCGAATTCGCCATCGTCCCGGGGTTGTTCCGGGTCGGGCATCGCTTCCACTTGCGTTCGAGCGTGAAACCGGTCCGCCCGTCGGCATCGAGGAACGCCAGGAGACGCTCGAACCAGCCGCGCGCCTCGTCGCCCACCTTGCCTCGCTCTTCGGCCTTCCGAAGGCCGGCCGCGAACCACTTGACCTGCTCCCTCGTCATCCCGCTCGTCTCCGGGGGCGTGTACCCACCGTGCCGACGACAGAGCTGAATCGCCGCGTCCCAGTCGCGGAGCAGGATGCCCATGCTCCGGCTCCGCTCGTCGTGCTTACTCGGCGTCAGCACCCATTCGAGAACTTCGCTCACTTACTGCTTCTCCGACTTCATGTGGTTGTTCGCCCCCGTGGTGGGGGGCACGCTACTGTCCCGGGCGAGGACCAAGTCAACGCCCAGTCGAACGAGGTCGGTCCAGCGAACCGTGACACCGGACTCGTAGGACAGCTTTCCAGCGAGCCGACGCAAATCGGTCACGCGGGAACTATTGAGCCGCAAGTCGAACCGCTCCACGACCATCTCCTGCTCACGTCTCTCCTCGTCCCTGATACTACACCGCACGTCGTCGGGTTCGCCGGGTTTGTCGGGGTCCGGTGTAGAGGTGTAGTATCAGTGCCGCGCCGCCGTCCGGGTCTTGTCTCTCTCCTCCCCGCGCCCGGCGGCGGGCGGCGCATGAGGAGTTCCGCGTGAGCCGACGAGTGGAGTTCGAGGCGGTGGTGGACGGAAGGCCGACTCCCATCGCGGTCGAGGTGACGAATGGCACTTACAAGGCCGCAAGCTGTGGGGCGGCGGGAGGATCGGCCGCCGGGGCTTCCGGTGAGATGATGGGGGCGGCCCCTCACCGGCACGGAGCCCTTCCCGATGCGGCACCACCACCCCGGCGCCTTCCGCGAGCAGGCGGC
>JAFKFQ010000144.1 GCA_017308215.1 bacterium
GCCGGGACAGGAACTCGAACGCGTCCGCCCCGCGGTCGGCCACGTGCACCCACCGGCGGTCGGCCGGGGCCGGGCCGATCTCGTCCAGGGCGTTCGCCCACAGCCGGCTCTCCCGGGTCGCCCGGTCCCGCTTGGCCGCCCGGGGCTCGGTCTTCCCCACCGCCACCCGGACGTGCAGCTGCCGGGCGACGAGGCCGAGGAGGTGCCCGGTCGCGGCGTCGACGGCCAGGCTGTTGTGGCACAGCAGCCCGCGCCCGCCGCCGTTGCCGATCGGGCCGAGGTGGCCGGCGAGGGTGCGGTGGCCGGAGAAGTCGAGTTCGGTGGTGTCGTGGACGATGAGGACGGTGTCGGGGTGGCGCTCGGCCCGGTCGAGGGTGCGGGCCTGGTGGGGGGCGAGGACGGCGCGGTGGGTGACGGCCGGGTGGCGGAACAGGCGGAGGGCCGCCTGGTATGCGGCGGGGTCGTGGCACGCGTCGGGGAGGGACCGGCCGGGGCTGGCCAGGCACGCGTCGGCCACCCGGACGAGGCGCCGGGTGCGGCGGGCATCGCCGAGGTCCACGTCGGCGAACTCCTGAGTCCCAAACGACATCGGGATCGTGGTCATGGGCTCCTCCGAGGCC
The DNA here is from genome assembly GCA_017308215.1 of bacterium. Classification (GTDB taxonomy): domain Bacteria; phylum Planctomycetota; class Planctomycetia; order Gemmatales; family Gemmataceae; genus Urbifossiella. The sequence goes on from JAFKFQ010000144.1 coordinate 621, forward strand.
GAGGAGCATTCCCACCGACCACACGACCGCGTGTCAACCCCAACGATGCGACCAACTGGAAGGCGTGAGCCGGCTGGTCGTTGGTACTGTGGCCCGAGCGGACCACCCGGGTGATCGGTCGCCGTAATAGGTCACCGTACCAACCACCAGCCGGCTCACGCCGGCCGTTCGCCCGGGTGTGTCGTTGATCCAGGTACCCACCAGCGGTGAGCCGCGCCGGGGGTTTCGGCTCTTGGCGTTCCCTAGAGCGGCCGTGGGAAGTTGTCGATGGTCCGGTCGAACCCGCCGCGCACGGCGTCCTTCACTTCGGCCCACGGAGTCGTCTCGCCGGACTCCTCCCAGCCCGCGCGCAGGCTGGTCTCGGCCTCGCTGAACATCATGCCCGGGAAGCGCGCCTGCGCCGCCTGCCCGTAGCGGTACGCGCGGCGCTGGGCGGCGAGTTGCTCCTCGCTCGGCTCCGGCCTCCGGCGGCTGAAGTAGTCGCGGATCCAGTTGTCCTCGGTGGTCGGGTCGATGAGCTCACCGATCCCCTTGCCGGCCAGCCCGCCGGCGATGGCGCCGCCGGCGATCGCCCCGGCCACCGCGCCGAGCGGCCCGGCCGTGAGCGTGCCGACGGCGAGCCCGCTGGCCACGCCGCCGATCCCGGCGCCCACCGACACCTCGATCGGGTGCGCGCCGGGCGCGTTCGTCATCGGGTCGGGGTTGCGCGGGCCGTAGGGCGGCAGGTCCACCGTCTTCTCACGGTCGGTCGTCGTCTTCGGATCGGCCATGTTGTGTCCTCCGCGTGGTCCCGCCGCGGGGCGGTGTGTCGCGCGGAGAGCGAGGCAACCGCCGTGCCGCGCCCGGCACCCGATTCGCATCTGCTGGGGTGACGTCTTCAACCCGGAGGATGCCATGCGGGCGCTCAGCTTCCTGTTCCTGGTCGCGTTCGCGGCGGCCATCGGCTATTTCGCGTACACCAACGACCGCACCGTCTCGGTCAACCTCGCGGGCCGGCTCGTCGAGGTGTCGGTCCCGGTGCTGGCGGGGGCGGTGTACCTGCTCGGCATGTTCACCGGCTGGGCGGTGGTCGGCGTGCTGAGGCGGTCGTGGCGGCGCGTGGCCGAGTACGACCGGCGGTAGTGGGGGCCAAGCTTCCACGCGCTTCGCGTCAGGCCGCCCGGGGTTGCCACCCCGGGCGGCGTCGGCGGTCTCGCGGGGGCGTTGCTCCCACGCCCCGAAAACGGGCACGACACGGCCGATAAGCCGGCCGCTATATACCGGCACAATGGACATCCACATCGGCACCGCCGGCTACTCGTACCCGGCGTGGGTCGGCCCGTTCTACCCGCCCGGCACGCGGCCCGCCGCACTCCTGACCGAGTACGCGCGACACTTCGCGGCGGTCGAGATCAACAACACCTTCCACCGCCCACCGACGGTCGAGCAGGTGACGCGCATGGCCGGGCGGGTGCCGCCCGGGTTCGGGTTCACGCTGAAGGTGCCGCGGACCGCCAGCCACGACCGCAGCGCGGCCGACCTCCCCGCCTTCAAGCTCGCCGCCGACCGCCTCGCCGAGCTCGGCCAGCTGCTCGGCTTGCTGGTGCAGGTAGCCGAGTCGTACCACGACACACCGGCGAACCGCGGCTGGCTCGCGGAAATCGCCGCCGCGCTGCGCCCGCACAGCCTCGCCACCGAGTTCCGCCACCGCAGCTGGGACGGCCCCGACCTGCCGACCTGGACGGCCGCCGCCGGGCTGGACGTGGTGAGCGTGAGCGTGCCGGCAATACCGAGCCTGTTCCCGCCGGGGCTGCGGATGTCGAACCGCCGGGTGTACGCCCGGCTCCACTCGCAGAACGCGGCGAACTGGTACGCCGGCGGCCCGGCGCGCTACGACTTCGACTACCCCGACGCGGTGATCCGCAAGTGGGCCGGCGTGCTCGCCGCCGTCGCGGCGCGGGGCGAGGCGGACGTGGCGCTGGTGTTCTTCAACAACTGCGTCGGCGTGCAGGCGGTCGAGAACGCGAAGAAGCTGGCGACGGTGCTGGGCGAAACGGCGGGGGCGGCCCGCGTCGTGCCGCCCCCGCCGCCGGCGCAGGCGACGCTGTTCGAGGCATGACCGAGCGCGGTGACTTGGTGCTGGCGCTCGGGTGCTGGCCCGGGGAGCACCCGAGCCGCTGGCGGACGTGGAAGGGCTGATGCTCAGGCCGTTTTCGGAGCCGCGGCCGAAACCGAAAGCGGGCCGGGAGACGATCACGGACGAGTTCCCGGAGTTGTTCGGGACCGGAACCGGGTGGCACGGCCAGGAGTCGGGCGGAGTACGCATTTGACACCCGCTGACGGGGTGGTTACGCTCACTCATGGGCGGGCGTAAAACGGAGTGACGGCCCGCGTTATACCGAATCGCGTGGATTCCTTGCCGTCGGAGCCCGGAGCGTGAGCGACGGGGTCACTGTCCCGGTCCTGGTCGAATGCGGATGATGGGCTCGCGTACCCCGTCGCTCACGCTCCGGGCTCCGACGAACCAGCGTTACTGTTCCACGCGTTTTGGTATTAGACGTACTCGGAGTACGCCTCAACCTTGTCCGGCAACAGTAGAGAATCGACCTGTTGGACCAGAGGGCGGGCGGAGAGGACACGCGCATGAGCGGGAAATACCGCGTGTTTTTCTCCCATGGCAGTGAAGACGCCTATATAGCCGGACTCTTTCTGAAGCCGAAAGTAGAATCTTCTGGGGCCGGCGTGTTCCTCGATTCCGGCGCTACTCAGTACGGCGAGGACTTCCGGAAGGTGATACTCGACGAATTGACAACTTGCGACGAACTGCTCGTTCTCCTGACGAAGTCTTCGCTCCTGAGACCCCAGGGCGAACGCATCTAATCCCCAACGAATCCCTGCAAGACTTGCAACAGGTACTCCCCATCGAGGGCAGCCTTCAATCGCTTCGCCTTGATGCTTCCTTTTCCTGTGTCCTGCTTGAGGAGTGATGCCGCCACCCGCCGGACGAGGCC
>JAFKFQ010000145.1 GCA_017308215.1 bacterium
CGGCGCGGCGGCCCGCGGCTCGGGGTCGGTGGTGAACAGCGCCACCGACCCGAGGGGCCGCGGCGCCGCGCCGGGCGGTGGTTGCACCTGCGGGAGGAAGTCGGCGAGGCCGACGGCGAGAGTGCGGCCGTCCGGCGCGAACGCCAGCGCGACCGGCGTGAAGTTGCCGAAGCCCTGTAAGTCCTGGTTCCGGTTCCCGGTGACGGTGTCGAGCAGGACGACGCGCTCGGCGTTCTTCCCCTCGTCGAAGCTGACTGCGGCCGCGAGCGTGCGGCCGTCCGGCGCGAACGCCAGCGCGCGGACGAGGCCCTCGCCGCCGCGCCCGCCGATCCGCGTGCGCTTCAGTTCTTTGCGCGTTTCGGCATCCCAGACGATCACGTCGCCCTTGCCGCACCCGGTGGCGACGACCTTGCCGTCCGGCGACCACGCGGCTGCGGTGACCCGGGCCGGGTGGCCGATCAGCGCTTTCAGCTGTCGCGTCTGGAGTGTCGCGATGTCCGACCCGAACAGCGCGTCGCCGAACGGATCGTGCCACGAGGTGACTAACCGCGTGCCGTTCGGGGACCACGCCACGACCGCGGGCGTCGGGCCGGCCGGCGGCTCGGGCTGCGCCTGTGTATCCAGTACGGCTGGGCCGCCGACGGCCGGGAAGACCACCGTCCGCTTGCCGTCACCGACTGCCAGGTGCTTCCCGTCCGGCGAGAAAGCGACGACCTTGCCACCCGGGAGCGGTGGGTTCATCAGCACGCTCCGCCCGGTCGCCGTCTCGTACAGGCCGGTCGTCTTGTCGCGGGTCGCGGCGACGAGCCTCCCGTCCGGGCTGAACGCCACGCCGGTCGTGCCGGCCGGGACCGGCCCGCCGGCCCACAGCTTCTTCTGCGTCGCCGCGTCCCACATTGTCAGCGTGTGCTGCGCCGCCCCGCCGCGCCCGCCGACCGCCAGCGTCTTCCCGTCCGGGGCGAACGCCACCGACTGCACGCGGTCGTCGAAGTCGGGAAGCCGCACCAACTCGCGCCACTCCGGGACGGGCGGCTTCGCGGCCGGCGGCTGGACGACCAGCGCGAACCGCTTCACCTCGCCGCGGGCGACGGCGTCGGCCGGGAGGTCTTCCACCGCCGAGCGGCCGGTGCCGGCGAGGAGTGTTTGGCCGTCCGGGCTGAACGCCAGAGCCGTCACCGGCAGCACCGTCGGCCCCATGTGGTCGACGCCCTCGAACCCGTCGAACCGCTTCAGTTCCTTGTTGGTCACCAGGTCGATCAGTTGAACCTCGGTCTTGTGGCCGACGACCTTCGGTTCCCTGTCTGCCCCGTTCGGCAGCGGCAGGCGGTAGCCGACGGCGAGTTGCTTGCCGTCCGGGCCGAACGCCAGCGCCGTCACCGGGCCGGAGCCGGGTGTGTCGGGGAGGCGGACGGTGGCTGCGAAGCGATCGGTGTCGAAGAGTTGTACCACCTTCCCGACGGCAACCGCGAGCTGCTTGCTGTCGGCGCTGAACGCCACCGCCGTCGCCGGCACCCACCTGCCGGAGCGCGCCGGGTTCGGGTAACCGTGCAGTCGCTGTCCGGTGCGCACGTCCCACACCGCGGCGCCGATCTCGGTCGGCGTGAGCATTACGCCGACCGCGGCGACGAGCCGCCCGTCGGGCGAGAACGTGACGGCCTTGCCCGTGGGCCGGAGGATCACCCGGTCGAGCGGCGCGTGTCGCCCTTCCAGCTTCACCGGCTCCTCGCCGCCGGCGGCGAACAGCCGCGCCTCGTAATCGAAGTGCGCGGCGTACAGGTAGCCGTTCTGGTTGAACGCGACGTGGTTCCACGCGGCGTCGAGCTTCGGCCACGGGTGGGTTTTCACCGCCGTCCCAGTTGCGGTGGCGCGCCGCGTCACCGCCGTCTCGCCCGCCCCCGCCATCGTCACCACTGCGGTCCCGTCGGCGGTGAACCGCGCGGCCTCGGCGTCGGCCTCCCAGACGATGCGGTCGGTGGCGAAGTCCTTCACCGTCGCCTTCCCGCCCGCGACCACGAGGTACGTCTTCCCGTCGGGCGCGAACGACAGGTCGGAGACGTGGTTCCGGCCGCGCCGCACCGGAAGGTCGAGCGCGACGAGACGCAGCCCGACGGCGTTCGGTACCGCCGGCCGCCCGGGCGGGTGCTCGACTCCGGGCGGCAGCCCCGCGCCGCACGCCAGCTCCTTTCCGTCGGGGCGGAACGCCAGCGCGACCACCGGCAGGTTATCCGGGAAGCCATCGATTCGGCGTCGCTCGTCACCACTGCGGACGTCGAGCAGGCGGACGCACACGCGAACCGTCTTTTCGTCGGCCGCGTCCGGCCGCCCATCGCCCACGGCGAGCGTCGCCCCGTCGGGTGACCACGCGACGGCCGTCGTCGGCCCCCCGGGCAGGTGTTTCAACCGGTCCGATGTGTCGGCGTCGTACACCCGCACCCCGTCGGAGTAACCGACGGCGATCTGCTTCCCGTCCGGCGCCCACGCCAGCGCCAGTGCCGGCCAGTCGGGCACGAACGAGAGGGTGGCGACGCGGGTGCCGCCGGCGTCGGTCTTCCACACGCCGACGGGGCCGAACCGCTTCCGCCCCGGGTCGGCGGCGTGGATGCCGGCGTACCGCGTCCCGTCCGGGGAGAACGCCCCGCCGCGGCCGCGGTGCCCGGCGGGGAGGCCGGCCGGGTCGCCGCGCCGCTGGCCGTCCAGGAACGGGACTGGGCCGGGGATCGGCATGTTAGTGTAGTCGTGCGACACGCCGGCCGACTCGATCCGGGTTAGTCCGTCGGCCGACGCCACCGCCCACCGCATGCCGTGGGCGGCCGCCGCCCGCCCGCGCACGTCCGATCGCCGCCCCTTCCCGGTCGCCCCGTCGAGCGTCAGGAAGCGGTCGTCGGCGGTGAACGCGAACAGCTTCGTCCCGTCGCCGTTGAAGTGGGCGAACTCGGCGTCGGTGCTGAACCGCTCGGCCCGCGTTGCGGCGTCGCGCACCGTCGCCTTCCCGCCGCCGACGTGGACGAACCCCGACCCGTCGGGTGAGTAGCCGACCGCGTACACCGGCCCAACCTTCACCTCGGCCGGCGGTGCGTCGGGAACCGGTGTCGTTCCCTCCGACGCCGGCACCCCGGCGGCCCACAGCACGCCGGCGCCGGCGGCGAGGACTGTGGCGACGATCGCCGTCAGCGCCAGCGATAGCGGGTGCGCGGTCAGGCCGCGGACCACGCCATCGGCGAGCGCCCGCACGGCCGCCGGGACCGGCCCGCCGGCCGCGAACCCGGTGACCGACGCGAACAGGTCGGCGGGCACCACCGCCGACGCGACCGCGAGCGCCGCCGGCGCCGTCACCCCGCGCCGGGCCAGCCGCTCGGCCAGCGCCTTGCGGGCGCGGTGGAGGCGTGCCGCGACCGTGCCCTCGGGACAGCCCAGGTCGGCGGCGGCCTCGGCTCGTGTCTTCCCGCCGAGGTCGCACAGCACCACCGCGGCGCGGAGCGGCTCCGGCAGCCGGGCCAGCTCCTCGTCGATCACCGCCCGCAGCTCGGCGTGCTCGGGCGAGCAGGGGGCGTAGGCCGCCGGCGTGGTCGGGCCGCTCGCCGCGCTGGTCATCTCCCGCCTCCGCC
>JAFKFQ010000394.1 GCA_017308215.1 bacterium
GCCACCCAGTCCGTCAGGTGCAAGAGCTCGCCGTCCGGGCGGTCGTAGAAGTCGAGCCCGCGCCCGCCCGTCCCCAGGACCATCTCGCGCGGCGTGCCGGCCTTGCCGCGGTCCGGGATGAACTCGAACCGGCCGCGGTCCACGTACAGCGTGCCTTCCGTGCCCATGAACTCGACCATCGCGCCGTTGCGGTTGTTGCTGAACGTCCCCTCGAAGTACACCTGCACCTGCTTGTCCGGGTAGCGGAGGATCGTCTGCACCGTGTCCGGCGTCTCCCACACGTCCTTCGCCGAATAGAAGTCGCCCGCGCTCGCCGCCGTCGCTGGCGCGCCGAGGTCGAGGAACCAGTGGACCACGTCGATCCAGTGGACCATCAGGTCGGTGAAGATGCCGCCGCCGAAGTCCCAGAACCAGCGCCACTGGCGGAACTTGTACCCGTCGAACGGCTGCTCGCGGGCGGCGCCGAGGAAGCGCCGCCAGTCCACCTTCGTGGGGTCGATGTTGTCCTTGAAGCGCTGGGCGCGGGCGGCGTTGCGGTTCCAGGTGCAGTGGACCTTGTGGACCGTACCGACGGCGCCCGAGCGCAGGAACTCGTAGGCGGCGCGGATGTGGGTCATGCTGCGCTGCTGCGTGCCGACCTGCACCACGCGGCGGTACCGGTCCTGCGCCTGCACCACTGCCGGGCCTTCCGACGGGTCGTGCGTCAGCGGCTTCTCGACGTACACGTCCTTCCCCGCCTGACACGCCGCGACCGTGAGCGGCACATGCCAGTGGTCCGGCGAGCCGATGAGGACCGCATCGACGTCGCCGCGCGCGAGCAGGTCTTCGTGGCGGGCGGTGGCGAACGCGGCGGGGTCGGCGAGCTTCTTCCCCTCGTTCAAGTTGGTTTCCCAGATGTCGCACACGGCGGTGATGCGGACGTTGGGGATTTGCGCGAGCGACCGCATGAGCGCCCGGCAGCGCCCGCCGGTGCCGATGCAGCCGACGCGGAGGGTGTCGTTGGCCTGGAACCCGCGGGCGGACTCGGTGGCGGCGCCGGCGAGCAACGCGGCGGTGCCGGCGGCGAGGAAGTCGCGGCGGTCGGGGGTCATGGCGAGGCTCCGGGGAGGGGAAGCCCCACGGTACCCGCGCGGGTGGGCGAAGGGAAGGTGGGTGATTTCGTCGTTGCGGGCGGGGCGGACACACGGATCGCGGCCGGAACGATCGGGGGCGATAAGCTAGGCGTGTCTCCCGGGAGTCACGCGGTCATGGCCGATCCGGTCCGTCAGGACGTCGTCGCGCGGGCGCACACGGTCGTCATCAAGGTCGGCACCAACGTCCTCGCCGACCCCACCGGGCGGCTCGACGCCGACCGCATCCGGGCGCTCGCCGAGCAGCTCCACCGCGTCCGCACCGCCGGCCGGCGGTGCGTGCTCGTCACCAGCGGGGCCATCGGCGCCGGCGTCGGCAAGCTCGGGCTCGGCAAGCGCCCCACCGACCTGCCGCAGCTCCAGGCGTGCGCGGCGGTCGGCCAGTCGGCGCTCATGCAGCTCTACCAGGAGAGCTTCACCCCGCACGGCGTCCACACGGCGCAGATCCTCCTCACCGCCGGCGACTTCGACAGCCGCGCCCGCTACCTGAACGTCCGCAACACGATCCGCACCCTCTTCGAGTACCACGCCCTCCCGATCATCAACGAGAACGACACGGTTTCGGTCGCCGAGATCAAGTTCGGCGACAACGATCACCTCGCGGCGATGGTGTCGAACCTCCTCCGCGCCCCGCTGCTGGTGCTGCTCACGAACGTGGACGGCCTCTACTCCGCCGACCCGCGCACCGACCCGGCGGCGCAGCTCGTCGCCACGGTGCCGTACATCGACCACGCGGTCACGGACATGGCCGGGGCGAGCAAGAGCGACCTGGGCACCGGCGGGATGCGGAGCAAGCTGCGGGCGGCGCGGGTGGCGACCGACGCCGGGGTGTCGGTGGTGATGGCGAACGGCTCGCTCGACGGCATCCTCGACCGCGTGTTCGCGGCCGAGCCGGTGGGGACGCTGTTCCTGCCGCACCGCGACGACATCCCGGCGTGGAAGCGCTGGGTCGGCTACACGGCGCGGCCGGTGGGGGCGGTGACGATCGACGACGGCGCCCGCCGCGCCGTGGTGGAGTTCGGGAAGAGTCTGCTGCCGGTGGGGGTGACGGCGGTGAGCGGGGAGTTCCGCAAGGGCGACGTGATCGCGGTGCGCGACGCGGCGGGGGCGGAGGTGGCGCGGGGGCTGACGAACTACGCCGCGACCGACGTCCTTCGGCTGAAAGGCCACCCGCGCGACGCCGCCCAGCCCTACGCCGAGCTGATCCACCGCGACAACCTGGTGGTGACGGCGCCGGGATGATCGGTTTCTGGGACTTTGGGACTGGGGACATATGTCCCCAGTCACGGTAGCAGGTCGGCGACACGGACGACCGCGGCCGGGGCGTTGAGGGGTGTCACGGCATCCGCCGGGCCGAAACCCGTTCGACCCCGGTACGCCGCCCCGCCGTCCGGGATCGGCTGTGGGTCGCGGAACACGATGAGCTGCCGACCGACCACGTCGAGCACCCAGTAGTCGGCAACGCCGGCCGTCGCGTAGAGCTCGGCCTTCACCGTCGTGTCGCGGTCGAGAGTCGCGTCGGCCACCTCGACGACGAGCAGCGCAGCGGTCGGGTGGTCCATGTAGTCCTCGCGCCGGCCGGGGGCGACGACCACGTCCGGCTCGGGGTCCGACCCGGCGGTCGGGAACGGGCTCTGTTCGTTCACCCACCCGGCGCCGGCGAAGACCGCCCGTAGCACGTCCGCCGTCTTCGACTTGGCGAGGGCGTGCGGCCAGCCCTGCGGGCTCATCTCGACCACCTCCCCGTGCAGGAGTTCGACCCGCCGGCCGTCGAAGAACCCGAGTTCGCCGATCCGCCGGTACTGCTCCCGGCTGAACCGGACCGGTACCGGGACAGGGCCGCCGTCCTCGCGCGGCGGATACTTGTCGAAGATGATGCCGTCGAGGAGCATGACACGCCGCTCGCCGAGGAACCCGAGCCGGCCGAGTTCGCGGTACTGATCGAGATTCCAGCGGAAGCGGTTTGGATAGTCCTCGGGGAGCGTTGGCGGCGGGGTGAGCACGGCGGACATGCGAATTCCTCCACCCGCAGCGTAGCGTCGGGCTTGGCCGGACACCAGATCGACTACCCCGTGCCCGGGCCGTGCCGGCCGCCTGGTCCCCGCCTTATAACGTCGCGGGCGGGGGTGGGCCGCCGACCCCGGCGTGTCGCACGACCCCGCCACCACACCCGGGCGCCGCATGAAGCTTTTCAACAAGAAGCGGTTCGTCTGGTCCGAGCCGTGGTTCTTCTGCCAGCGGGTCCGCGGCGGGGCGGGATGGGCGCGGGCCGTCCTTCCCGGCGTCCTCATCGGGGGCGGCGTGGCGGTGCTGCTCGTCGTCGCCGCGCCCGGCGGGCAGCCGTGGTGGCTGCTCGCCGGCGCCGGGCTCGCGCTCGGGCTGGTCGTCCAGTTCGGGCTGGAGGCGGCCCAAGCGCGGCGGGAGGTTTCGATCGACGACGACGCGATCGAGGCGTTCGGCAACGCCGGGCAGTTCACGTCCCACACCCGGCTCCCCCTCGCCCGGGTGACCGCGGTCCGCATCCGCCGCGCGGAGGAGGTCGGCCGGTCGTTCGCCCTGCTCGTGGTGGAGCTCCCCGGGTCGTTCGGGGTGATCGGCGTCCCGCCCTCCGTCCGCCTCGACCGCCTGGCGCGCACGCTCCACGAGATGAACGTGCCCGTGACGCTCGCCGGCTGGGAGCCGGTAGCCGACGCAGCCGGGGAGGCGAACACGTATACCCGGCCCGCCGGGACCGCGGTGACACCCACCCGGGTCGAGGAGATCCCGGAGCCGGACCGGAACCTGACGCAGCCGGCGGACATGATCGTCGCGCTGCTCATGTCGGTGTGGCCGGTCTTCATCTGGCTGGGCGTGGTGGCGTGGGCGGGGGTGTACGCCTACCAGAACTGGGCCGAGCTCTCGATTTGGGTGATCGGGATTGGCGCCGTGGGATTGTTCGGGGCGCTGACCATCCCGTTCGGTTACTTCTCCGTGATCGGCGACTACCTCTCGGCACGCCACCTCATCCGCGCCGCGAAGACCCGGGTGCAACAGCGGGGCGAGTCGCTCATTCGGTCGTTCGACGAGAAGGTGGTGTCCGTCGAGCTCGTCCGGCGCGACACGTGGGGCTCGGCCGCGCCGAAGGTGACCGACTTCGGCTTCCTGGCCGTCGAGCCCGACCGCCGGCGGGTGGTGTTCGAGGGGAACCGCGAGCGGTGGGTGGTGCCGTTCTCGGCGGTTACCCACTGCCGGATCGAAGAGGTGCAGTACAGCACCGCCGGGGAGAGCGTGACGGGCGAACTCCGCTGCTTCGTGGTGCTGGGCTTCGAGCAAGAGTCCGGCCCGGTCGAGGTCGGCCTCCGCGTCGCCGACAAGGAGCCGGGCAAGAACACGGACACCCGTCGCCTGAGCAAAGCGGTGGATCTATTCGACTACCTGACCGCCGCCCTCCCGGCGGGGAAGTGACGGGCGGTCACGCTTTCCCGAGCACCAGATCGGCCACCCAGCACCCGCGGACGTGCGGACCGGCGCCGCGGCAGTGGGCGAGGACGTCGGGGTGGCCGCACCCGGCGTCGTCGAGCGCGTCGGCGAGGACGGGCATCGCGGCGAAGTCGCGCGACTCGTACATCCCACGGGCGAGGGCGACGGCAGCTTCGGTGCGCCATGAGTGGTCGAACGCGACGGGGCGGAACGGATTGCCGAAGATGTCGCGGATCAGGCTGCGGACCAGCCCCAACTCGGCGGCCTCACCCCCAAGCAGACCGGCGAACGGCTGCCCGTAGGCGGTCACCCAGAGGGCCGCGCTGAGTGGCTTTTTGTCCGTTGTCGCGTACGCCAGCGAGACGAGTTGTTCACGCCGGCCCGCGCCGCCGGACGGGTCGGGGCGATAGGCCCGAAGCCCTTCGATGGCTCGCCCGGCCGACGCCAATTCGGCCGGCGGCGCGTGCCCGTCGGCGAAGCGCTCGGCGACCTCAACGACCTCGGTCAGGCTGGGCTCGGTCAGGTGCGGCCAGATCAAGCGACAGCCGCCACAGGCGAGGAGACGTAGCTTCCGACGGCCGACTTTGGTTCTGGGTGCCCGGACGTGCTGGCTGAGTTGCCACCACATGTGCTGGGGGTGCGTCTGTTCGCTCAGCCATTCGGCTTCGGTCATTGGCATCACCCCGGCGAACGGCCGGCGTGAGCCGGCTGGTCGTTGGTTCAGGTGTCTGACACAACCACCAGCCGGCTCACGCCGGCCGTTCGCCCGGAAGACGACACCGTCACTCCCGGATCGTCGGGCGGAAGTCGAGGGTCTTCACCAGGAACGCCCACTGGTCGGCGACCTCCTCGATGACCTTCGCCGTCGGCTTGCCGGCCCCGTGGCCCGCCTTCGTCTCGATCCGGATCAGCACCGGGTTCGGCCCGCGGTGCGCCGCCTGCAACGCCGCCGCGAACTTGAAGCTGTGGCCCGGCACCACCCGGTCGTCGGTGTCCGCCGTCGTCACCAGCGTCGCCGGGTACTCGCGCGAGCCGTTCCGCAGGAGCGCGTGGTACGGGCTGTACGCGAACAGCGCCTTGAACTGCTCCGGGTCGTCGCTGCTGCCGTAGTCGTCCACCCAGAACCGGCCGGCGGTGAACCGCTGGAACCGCAGCATGTCCATCACCCCCACCGCCGGCAGGCACGCCCCGTACAGGTCCGGCCGCTGCGTCATGCACGCGCCCACCAGCAGCCCGCCGTTCGACCCGCCCTGGATCGCCAGCTTCTTCGGGCTCGTGTACTTTTCCTTCGCCAGGAACTCGGCGGCGGCGATGAAGTCGTCGTAGGCCTTCTGCCGGTTCAGCTTCGTCGCCGCCCGGTGCCAGTCGTCGCCGTACTCGCCGCCGCCGCGGATGTTCGCCACCGCGAACACCCCGCCCATCTCCATCCACTGGAGGCGCGACACCGAGAACCCGGGCGTCAGCGAGATGTTGAACCCGCCGTACCCGTACAGCAGCGTCGGGTTCGAACCGTCGAGCTTGATCCCCTTCTTGTGGGCCACGAACATCGGCACCTTCGTGCCGTCCTTGCTCGGGTAGAAGACCTGCTTCACCTCGTACTCGCTCGGGTCGAACTTCACCTGCGCCTGCCGCAGGAGCGTGCTCTTGCCGGTGATGAGGTCGTACTTGAACACGCTCGGCGGGGTGGCGAAGCTGCTGAACGAGTAGAACGTCTCGGTGTCCGTCCGCTTGCCGCCGAACCCGCCGGCGGTGCCGATGCCCGGCAGCGCCACGTCGCGGACGTGCGCGCCGGCCACGTCGTGGATCTTCACCACCGTCCGCGCGTCCTGGAGGTAGGTGCAGACGAACAGGTTGCCGACGAGGTTGGCGTCCTCCAGCACCTCCTTCGCCTCGGGGATGACCGTCTTCCACCCCTTCGGGTCGGGGTTGCGGGTGTCGATGGCCACGACCTGGTACTTCGGCGCCTGGTAGTCGGTCTGGAAGTAGAAGACCGGGCCGTCGTTGCCGAGGAACGAGAACTTGTTGAGGTGGTTCGCCACCAGCTCGACCGGCAGCGCGTACGGCTCGGCGAGGTCGCGGTACACGACGCGCGCCTTCCGGCTGGTCGTGCCGTCGCCGACGCTGATGACGAGGTAGCGGCCGTCCTCGCTCACCGTGCCGCCGACGGTCCACTTCGGGTTCGCCGGGATGCGGTAGACGAGCACGTCCTCACTCTGCGGCGTGCCGAGGCGGTGGTAGTAGAGCGTCTGGTTCTCGTTGAGCGCCTGGAACGCGGCGCCCTTCTGCGGCTCGGGGAACCGGCTGTAGAAGAAGCCCTTCCCGTCGTTCGTCCACGACGCGCCGCTGAACTTCACCCACTCCAGCAGGTCCGGCAACTCCTTGCCCGTCGCCACGTCGAGGACGTGCCACGTGTTCCAGTCGGAGCCGGCCGCCGCCTTGCCGTAGGCGAGGTACTTGCCGTCGTCGGTGAGCGCGGAGCCGGACAGGGCGACGGTGCCGTCCTTGCTCCACGTGTTCGGGTCGAGGAGCATCCGCGCCGGGCCGTCGAGCGCGTCCTGCACGTACAGCACGCTCTGGTTCTGGAGGCCGTTGTTCTTGGTGAAGAAGTACTTCCCGCCGACCTTCGACGGGGCCGAGATCTTCTCGTAGTTCCACAGGTCGGTGATGCGCTTGGCGATGGCCTTGCGCTCGGGGATGCCGCCCAAGACCGCCTCGGTCACCTTGTTCTCGTCCTCGACCCACTGGGCCACGTCCCTCGACGTGCGCACGTCGTCCTCGAGCCAGCGGTACGGGTCGGCGACGGTGGTGCCGTGGTAGTCGTCGGTGACCGGGCCGCGCTTCGTGTCGGGGTACGTCAACTTCCTCTCCTGGGACGGCGCCGGGGCGGCGACGAGGGCGACAACGAGCGCGAACAGCGCCCAACGAGCGGTGCGCATGCGGGACTCCTGTCGGGCCGGGGGTGAGGCGCGGCCGGGGTAAGAATCGAAGGGATTATAAGCGGCGGGGGGGACTTGGGGACCGTGGGACTTGGGGACCGTGGGGCGGGGGCAAGAGGGGACACACGCAGTTGTCCTCCCCTTGCCCCCGGCCCACGGTCCCCGAGTCCCCACTCGTTAGCCGACGAACACGCCGTCGGCGAGGACGGCGCCGCCGAGCGGGTCGAGGTCGGTGGCGGGTGGCTCGCCGCCGCCGGTGATGTCCCGGCCGAGGTAGACGCGCACCTTCGCCGGCCGCCCGGCCCCACTGCCGACGGCCACGTCTGCCCGTCCGTCGCCGTCGCGGTTCGTCACCCCGACCCGGGCGCCGCCGCGGTCGTCGAGGTCGCCGCCGACGAAGAAGTTGGCCACCGGGCTCGCCTGCGCCGCGTCCACCTGCCCGGCGCTGACCAGCGCGCCGCTCAGGATGAAGACGCGCGGGGCGCCGCCCGGGCCGCCGCCGAGCACCAGATCAGCGAACCCGTCGCCGGTCACGTCCCCGCTCGCCACGAACGACCCGTTGCGCAGGTTCTCCGCGTCAGCACCCGGAAAGGCGAAGAAGTCGGCGACGAGACGCGTCGGCCTCCCGGCGAGGACGCTCTGGCCGGTGAAGATGGCCGTCCGCGGCCCGCCGCCGAACCCGGCCGCGACGATCACGTCCGGCGTGCCGTCGCCGTTCACGTCGCCGACCGCGGCCCGGGCGCCGCCGCGGAAGCTCGAATCGTCGATCCCGAAGAAGTTCGCCCGGGTGACGACCGCCCCGGAGGCGAGGGCGAACACGCTCACCCGCGGCCCGCCGCCCTCGTCCGGGGTGACGGCGAACTCGGCCCGGCCGTCCCCGTTCAGGTCGCCGACCGCGACGTACCCGCCGCCGGGGAAGTCGCCCAGGAACGGGTCGAACGGGGCAACCAGCACCGACCCGTCCTTGCCGGAGACGACCGCCACCCGGGTCGGGGTGCCGGGGCCGGTGACGGCGACCAGGTCCGCGACCCCGTCCCCGTCCACGTCGCCGGACGCGGTGCGCGTCGGCACGCCGGTGTTCTCGAACGGGGTGACGGTGGTCGTCCCGCCGGGGCTCACGCGCCGGACCGACCCGTTCGGCGCACCGCCGACCACGACCGGGCGGACCAGCCCGACGTCCGGGGCGAGGGCGACCGTCAGGGTGGTTGGGGGCGAGACGACGGGCGGGAGCACCCCGTCGCCCACCCGCACCCGGACCTGCACCGCGGCCGGCGGGTTGAGGGCGAACTGCGGGTTGAGGGTGGAGAGGACGGCCCACGGCACGACCGGGGCCGGGCCGGTCACGTCCCCGAACACCCCGTCCCCGTTCAGATCCCAGGCGAACGTCAGCGGGTCGCCGTCCGCGTCGGACGTGCCGGCGGCCGAGAGCGTCAGGTCGTCCCCGGCCTCGACCGTGTACGGCCCCCCGGCCGTCACGACCGGCGGGTCGTTCGCGGTGTACCCCACCAGCGTGATCTCGTTCCCGGACGAGTTGCTGCTGCCCACCGCGACGACCCGCCCGCTCGGCTGGAGTGCGACGGCATTCGCCCCCGCCTGCGTGGCCCCCGGGACCGACGTGACCACCAGCCCCGACTGGCCGAAGGTCGGGTCCGGGGCGCCGGCGGCGGTGTAGCGGACGACGGCGAACGTGGACGTCGTGCCGGCCACGTTACTGGACGAGCCGGCGACGACGATGCGGCCGTTCGGCTGGACCCGGACGCCCGTCGCCCCGTCCAGCCCGCCGAGGTTGGTGAACACCTTCCCGGCCGTGCCGAACCCGGCGTCCGGGGTGCCGTTCGCGTTCAGCCGGGCGACGGCGAAGTCGCCGTTCGTGCCGCCGGCGGTCGTGTCCCGCCGCCCGGCCGCGACCACCTTGCCGTCCGGCTGGGCGGTCACGGAGAAGAAGTAGTCGGCGTCCCCGGCGAGATCCACGAACGCCTTCCCGGCCGTGCCGAACCCGGCGTCGAAGGTGCCGTCGGCGCTCAGCCGGGCGACCACGGCGTCGTTCACCCCGCCCCCGGAGACGAACCCGGCGACGAGCAGCTTCCCGTCCGCCTGGAGGGCGGCTGCGGTCGCGCTCGACTGCGTGCCGGTGCCGAAATCGGCGATCAGCTTGCCGTCCGCGTCGAACGTCACGTCCAGGAGGCCGTCCGGCTGGAGCCGGGCGACGGCGACGCGAGGCGCCCCGCCGGCGTTCGTGCTGCCGACGGCGACGATTGTCCCGTCCGCCCGGACGACAAGGGCTTTCAGACCGTCGGCCGGCCCGCCGAAGTCGATGGTCGTGGCCCCGGCGGTGCCGAAGAACGTGTCGGGCGTGCCGTCGGCGTTGTACCGGGCGACGACGAAATCGAACCCCGAAACATCGCCGACCGTCCCCCCGACGACGATCTTCCCGTCGGGCTGGACGGCGACCGCGTCCCAGCGCTCCTCCAGCGCGGCCGTCCCGAACGGCACCCGGCCGCCGGTCCCGAACGCCGGGTCCGGGGTGCCGTCGGCGGTGTACCGGAGGAGGAGCGCATCAGGTCCCGCGGCGTTGGTCGCGCCCGCCACCACGAGCTTCCCGTCCGGCTGGGCGGCGACCGCGTAGGCGGCGTCGTTCGACCCGGCGATGGTGGTCACGACGACCCCGCCGGTGCCGAAGGCCGGGTCGAGGCCGCCGCTCGGGGTGATGCGGTCTTCGCAGCGGGTCAGGGAGAGGGGGGCGCGGCGCACGGGCGACCTCGGCGGGCGGTGGGGATGCCGCCAATCGTACCCGCCGCCGCCGCCCGTGCAATGACTGCCGGTTGTCAGTCGCGCCAGAATCGCGACTCACGCGGCGCGTCGTAGCGGATGGCGAGGTGCTGCGTTTCGAGCCGGCGCTGCTCCTGCCCGAGCGACCGGCAGCCGGCCGCGACGAGGCCCGTCGTCAGCAGCGTCCGCTCGACCGGGTACGGGGCCACGCCGGTGCGGAACAGCTCCTCCGCCTGCGCCATCAGCGCCGCCGAGTACACCACGTTCGGCACCGGCGGCAGGTAGAACAGCGTCGAGAGCGGCTCGGCCTGCCCCTTCAGCTTCGCCGCGAACGTGAAGTCAGTGACGAGGCCGTTCAGCAGCAGCATCGTCGCCTTCGTGCCGTCGCGGTACTCGATGCGGTACGCGACCGGGTTCCGCACCCACTCGCGCATCTGCGCCGGCGTCGGGTAGCGGTGCGAGTACGTCGGCGCCTGGGCGAGCGTCTGGCTGCGGCACAGGCAGGCGTCGAACAGCCGGGCGTCCCAGCCGCCCGCCGCCCAGTTCCCCGCCGCGAGCGCCTTCCACACCGGCTCGCCGCGCAGCGCCTGCACGGCGGCGACGCCGGTCTCGCCGCCGCGCCGGCGCTCGGCCATGCACTGAATGACTTCGAGCGCGTGGAAGTCGTAGCTGTCTACGCCGCCGAACGCCACGCACATCAGTTCCTCGACCTCCGCCCCGAGCGGCAGGTCGATCGCCGGTATGCGGAACGTCATCGGCAGCGACGACCCGGCGAGGAACGGGATGCGCATGGCGCGGGCGGTGTCGGCCATCTCCTTCGCCCAGTCCCAGTTCCAGGACAGGTGCTTGTCGTTGAAGACGGGGCGGACGGCGCCGTCCTTCTGGAAGACCTCGACGACCTGCTTGAAGAACTCGTAGCGCGGGTACTTCTTCTGGCCGAACTCGTTGTCCGGGTAGTTGCCGTGCTCGCCGATGACGAGCACCGCGTCCACGGCGAGCCGGTCGGTGCCGCAGCGGAGCGCCTCGGCGACGGAGCGGTGGATGGTGAACCCTGCCTCCTTCGCCCGGGCCCGGCTGAGGTCGGTCTTCGGGAACTGATCGACGTAGGCGGACACGACGTCGACGGCGGGGCGGTGCCAGCGGCCGCGGACGGGGTAGCCGGCGATGAACCGCTCGGCCATATGCCAGGCGTGCGACCGGTCGCGCCACTCGGTGGTGACGACGGCGAGTCTCAGCCGCCGTGCCGACTCCTGCGCGGAAGCGGCGGCGAGGGGGGCGGCGCCGAGGGGGGCGGCGCCGAGGGCGCCGAGGAAACTGCGGCGGGTGAGCATGGGTGGGCCCCGTGGGTGAGTTGTCTTCGCAGGTGGGTCGAGTCTTCGGGATCCGACGCGGGGAGTACCGAGTAGCGTATCAAGTCCCCGAGCGGGGTCGCGTCAGCGCCTCGTGCACCTCCCGCGCGGTGATGATTCGCGCACGGCACGCGATACCGGTGCGCTACGGCGCCGAACTCCCGTCCAGAGCTGCCAGTACTCGCTCGCGGAGCCGCCCCAAACCTGGTTGCAAGTCCGCCAACGTCGGATCGGTCTGCATGGCCTCCAGTCGCGTAAGAGTCTCAGCCCGCGAGCCGGGTAGGAGCCTGGGAACCAGCCGCGGCAAAGTCGCCTCCATGTAACCGACGAGCCGTGCACGTTCATCCGCCCGATGGGTCTCCCGTTCTGTAAGTGTCTGAAGGCTGCCGGCGACGACACCCCCGAGCCCCCCTCGAATCCTCTCTAGCCCCCGCATCCGGTTCGAGTACGTCGGGTCGTCCTTGTCCAGGGTGGGGATGAACTCGTCAACGAGGTCGAGGGCAACCACCGTCGCCCGGAGTTGGGATCCCACGAGTTCGACCATTTCGCTGTCGCGAACCTCCCCCTTCACAAAGACTCCCAGGTAGAGCTTGAGAATCTGGTTAGTAGCCTGGAAGTGGCTGATGGCGAGTGGGAACCGGACGCCGATTGTCGTCCCCCGATTCCGCAGGCCGTCGAGATTCTCGGTCGCGGTCATTCGGGTGAACACTGCCCCGGAGCGGTCACTCCGATAACGGGGCAATCGCCGCCCCCCGCCCGCGGCAACGGATACCAGAACCTTCTCGGCCTGAGCCATGTCGTGGCCGAGCCACACGCGATCGTGCGCGGGCATTCCGAGGCGGATGTATTCCTCCGGAGTCAGGGACTCATCCGCTGGTGTTGGAGGCACGGTACGGCCCGGCGCCGGTGGTGCGGGCGGCTGCGTAGCCGTCTGAGCGGGTGCCGCTGTTGGTCGGGTATCACACCCGACTCCGACGGGCACCAGCACCATGAAGATGAGTGTGAAGGCCCGGTACATGTCCTCTGCTCGTTCGGTGGGTCGATGACGATCGACCGTTCAGTAGTGCGCCCAAACTCGGATCGGTATCGGTCTCACTTGCCTTGTGTGCACACACAGGGTCACATCGGGCCTCGCTGACTCGGCCAACCTACGAAACCCGGCCCGTCACAGCCGCTTCAGCAGCGCCGCGGTGCGGTCCTGGAACACGCGCTCCCACTCCGGGGCGACGCGGGTGTCGCAGTCCTCCTGGGCGGCGCCGGGGTTGCGCAATTGGGCGGCCGTCGGCGTGTAGTAGAGGTAACCGTTCGTGTACCCTGCCACGAACGTCGGGCGGTGCGGCGACGCCCGCTGCACCGCCTGCCCGACCTCGACCGTCAGCTCGCCGGGGAACGCGACCAGCACGAACCCGCCGACGCGCAGCCCGACGAGTTCCGCCTCCAGCGGGCGGCCGCCGGCGAGGCGGTTCGCCTCCTGGTGCTTCCGCAAGAGCGCCAGGTTCGTCTGCACCCGCGTGAGTTCCTCCATCGCCAGCACGTTGTCGAGGTACGCCCGCAGGTCGCGGCGCGTCGCCTCGTCGAGCTTGAGCAAGTCGTCGCGGCCGCGCGCCTTCTCCGCCTGGTAGCGGTATGCGTAGTCGGCCGGCGAGTCGGGCGTGAGGTTGTACTTCGCGCTGAGTTCGAGGAACGTGCGCAGGTTCAGCGTCGTGCCGTGGAACGACTTCACCAGCCGGGATTGCTCCGCCTCCAGCCGCTCGATCCGCTCCGAGTGGTCGGCGCGCGGCAGCTTCAGCGTCTCGTTCAACACGGCGAGGCGGCCGTCGGCGGCGGGGCGGACCGAGCGCGCGGTGCGCACCACCGTGAGGCCGAGGCGGTTGCCGAGCGGCTCGGCGTCGCGCGGGGTGTGGACCGCCTTGTAGCCGAGCGGGTTCACGTCGCCGCCGCAGCCCTGGACGAACAGCGCCACCGCCCCGCCGCCGAACGCCTCCTCGACGAGCCGCGCCGCGAACCCGCTCAGGTCCGCGGTGTTCCCGCCGGCCGCCGGCGTGCCCATGATCGGGTGGCACGCGAACGTGAACACCACCGCCAGCGTCCGCCCGTCGGCGCGGTCGAGCCGCAGCACGCCGACCTCGGGGTCGATCGGCCCGGCGCCCACGACCGCGGCGTCCGGCGGCAGCGAATAGGCGTGGCGGACGTCCACCTCGCGGCCGTCCTTGAGGCGGAGTCGGCGGTTCTCGGAGACGCGGTCCTCGTGTCCGACCCCGACGCCGACCGTCACCGGGACGAGGTTCGCCAGCGCCGCCGCCACTGCCTCGACCGTTTTCGCGTCCACGTCGGCGCAGACGGTGCCGTGGCAGTGGCTGGCGTTCACGACCACGCCCTCGGGCGGAACGCCGTGCTCCTTCTGGAGCACGGCGCGGACCTTCGCCAGATAATCGTTCGGGACGTATCCGATCTCGCCGACGGCGACCGCGTCGAGGGTGACCAGCACGGCCGTGGCGGCGCCGCTCTTGAGGACGAGCGCCTTGACGTACAGCGGGTCGCCGGCGGGGATCGCGCCGGGTCGGCTGATGACGACCTTCGCCACCCCGGCCCGCAGCGGCGGCGCGGCGGGCGGCGCCGGGGGCGGGGCCGGCGCGGGTTGTTCGCAGCCGGCGAGCGCGGCAGCGAGGGCGAACGGGGCGAGGAGGCGGGGCATGCGGCGCCCTCGGGCGGGTGGGGGTCATGGTAGCGGGAAAAAGTCCTTGACGCCTTTCGGCCCGCCGCATCCTAATATGAGAGAAGACCCCGCGCCCGAAACCGCCCGCCCCGCCCACCCACCCGGGGCGGAGCCGTTTTTCGGGAACCCGTCGCCCAAGCGGGGCGTCGAACCGAAATCCCGTCAACCCAAATCACTCTCGCTCGCCTCACCCCAGGACTTGCCGATGCCTTCGCTCCCGCGCCTGCTCCCGTCCGGCCGGTTCGTCGTCCTCGCCGCCCTGGCCGTGCTCGCGGTCGCGGTGTTCCCGGAAGTCGCGTCGGCCCAGGAGGGCGGCGACGCGGCGCCGCGGAAGCAGAACATTATCATCCACATGATCCAGTCGGTCGGGTGGGTGTTCGGCCCGCTGCTCCTGAGCCTGTCCATCATCCTCGTCGCCCTGTGCGTGCTCCTCATCCTCGACCTGCGGATGCAGAACGCCATCCCGCCCGGGTTCGTGGACGAGTTCACCGACACGGTGAACAAGCGTAAGTTCAAGGAGGCGTTCGACATGGCCCGGAACGACCCGTCGTTCCTCGGCCGCGTCCTGACCGCCGGGATGGGCCGCCTCCAGTACGGCATCGAGGACGCCCGCGAGACGGCGATGAACGCCCTGGAGGCGATCAAGAGCGACAAGGACCAGAAGAACAACTACACCGCCGTGATCGCGTCGCTCGGGCCGATGCTCGGGCTGGTCGGCACGGTGTACGGGATGATCGAGAGCTTCATGGTGCTCGGCTCCAGCACCAGCACCCCGAACGCCAGCGCCCTGGCCGAGGGCATTTCGCACGCCCTCGTGGTGACGCTGTTCGGGATCGGCGTGTCGGTCCCGGCCATCTTCTTCAACGCCTTCTTCAAGAACCGGATCACGAAGGTGACGATGGACGTGGCGCACATCGCCGAAGACCTGCTGACGCAGATGTACCACAACTCGAAGAAGGCCGGCCCGGTCCCCGCCGCCGCGCCCCCGGCCGCCGCCCCGGCCGCGACCACCCCGGTGCCGCCGCGGCAGTAGCGGGCGGTGGACGGTGGGCAGTAAGAATCTGCCCGCCCACGCCCTTGCCGAGACCTGACGGTTTCTGACCGACCACCGACCACTGACCACCGACCACCGCAATGAGCCACGGCAGCAGCGGCGACAAGTGCGAGCCGAACCTGATCCCGCTGCTGGACCTCGTCCTGCAGTTGGTCATGTTCTTCATGGTCTGCGCCAACTTCGTGATGGAGCAGGTGAGCGAGAAGATCAAGCTCCCCGAGGCGGTCGTCGCCAAGCCGATCGACAAGAAGGACGAGTTCATCATCTTCCTGAACGTGGACGAGCAGGGGAAGGTGATCCTGTCCGGGCTCGACGCCCAGGGGGACAACCCGGACGACAACATCCTCTCCAACCCGGCCCAGGTGAAGCGGTACATGGACCAGCGGTACAAGGAGGACATGCGCCGCAAGCCCGCCCCGGGCGAGGCGCAGCCGACCCCGTCGCTGCTCATCGTCCGGGCCGACAAGAACTGCGAGTTCGAGAAGGTGTACGCGGTGATGAAAGCGTGTCGGTCGGCCGGGTACGAGCGGGCGCAACTCCGCGCCATCCGGTTCGGCGGCAAGACCGAGTAGCGGGGACCGTGGGGCTTTGGGATCGTGGGAGAGAGGCCGAACTCGGGTCACGACGCCCGCTCCCAAAGTCCCACGGTCCCAGAGTCCCGAGTCCCACGGCCCCAAGTCTTCGAGCGCCAATGGCCGGCAAGCACAAGAACGAGACCGAGGACGTCCAACCGGACCTCCCGATCACCCCGATGCTGGACATGAGCTTCCAGCTCATGGCGTTCTTCATCTTCACCTTCCGCCCCGCCCCGACCGAGGGGCAGATCGCCATGTCCCTCCCCAAGGAGGAGGGCGGCCCGAGCGACGCCATCCCCAGCCCGGTGGACGACAAGCCGGTCAGCTTCGTGGTCACCGTGGACTCCGGGCCGAGCGGGACGATCGGGAGGATGACGATCCGCGAGAAGGACGGCCCGGCCGCCGGCGACGACCTCGGCGCGAGCATCGACCGCTACCAGGCCGAGCTCAAGAAGCGGAAGGCGGGGCTCGGGGGCAAGCCGAGCAAGCTGACGCTGGAGATCGGCGAGGGCATCCTCCACGAGTACGTCGTCCGCCTCCTCGACGTGGCCGTCCAGGCCGAGTTCGTGGACGTCGCCCCCGTCCCGCTCGACCCGAAAAAGCGCTGAGCGCGTGAGCCGAGCCCCCTGACAGGGCCGGGCGTCTTCGGCCCGGGGCTTGAGCCCGGAGGGCGGGGAGCGCGTCGCCCGGGGTTCCACCTCGAACGACCCGGGCGGGATCACAACGGGCCACGCGAATTGAACACCGCGCAACGCCCCGGGCTCAGATCCGAACATCACCCGACGACTCGCGTCGCCGGTTCCCCCGGACGATCGGCCCGCTCGCGCGGTTATGATGAAGGCAGGGCCGGTCACCGAGTGACCGGCCCTGCGCAGGAAGTGACCCGCCGCGGGAACTTCCCACCGGGTTGCTCGTCAAAGGGGTGGAGGGTTCGCTCGCATGTCGTCGGGTCGGTCTGCTGCCGCCGCCCAACTCGGTTACCGGTTTGCCCTTGCGGCCGGGCTGGTGCTCGGCTGCGCTGCCGGATTCGTGCCGGCGCAAAGCCCCGCGGTGCCGCCCGCGCCGCCGGTCGACCAGCCCGACGACACCCCGCCGCTGCCGGCGCAGGACTCGAAGCGGTTCAACGATCTCAAGTGGCGCGGCAAGGGCGGCTCGTTCCGCATCGACCCCGACAAGTCGGCGATCTTCAAGCGGGTCGATCCGAAGACCGGGCAGAAGCTCTGGACGATCGAGGACGACCGGCCGCTGGCGTCCGAGAAGCAGAACAACGACGAGGCGATGGCGTGGAACGAGGTCGTCGTCCACGCCGACGGGTTCGCCGCTGCCGACTTGGAGAAGAACGCCGCCGTCGACCTGACCC
The DNA here is from genome assembly GCA_017308215.1 of bacterium. Lineage (GTDB taxonomy): Bacteria > Planctomycetota > Planctomycetia > Gemmatales > Gemmataceae > Urbifossiella. Next base: position 17,349 of record JAFKFQ010000394.1, read on the forward strand.
CGGACGACCTGAACCAGCCGCTCCGCAGGCACTTCCGCCTGGAGTTGATCCGGTTCGACGGGACGCTCACGAAGCTCCGCCGCGTCGCCGCGACGCCGACACTCAAGGAGCGTGGCGGCCCGGCGGTGCTCTACGAAGGATGGCTCGTCCCGGTGGACGAGTCGCCGGTCAACCCGGTGCGGATCGTCTTCACCGCGCTGCCGGACGGCGTCCCGGCGCCGCCCGCCCCCGCCGCCGGCGACCCGGCCGGCGAGTGGCTCGAGGTCAACGCCTGGGTGACGTTCGCCGGCTACTTCTTCAAGCGGGCGACCGACCCGGACGGCAGCCACAAGGCGCCGGTGCTGGTCGGCAAGTCGGTCACCCCGCTGCCCGGCCCGCCGGCGGAGGCGGCCGACCCGAAGCTGCCGACCCGCTACCGGGTGTTCCGGCTGGTCCGCGACGACGCCCCGATCAGCCGCGACCCGCTCCAGTGGGAGGAGGGCGCGGCGTGGAACCGGACGCTCCTCCACGCCCGGAAGTTCGACGCCGCGAGGCTGATCGAGGCCGCCAAGAAGGACACCGGGGCCGTCACGTTCGCCGACCTGTTCCAGACCGGCCGGCAGGACTACCAGTTCCACCTGGTGCAGATCAAGGGCCGGCTGATCCGCGTGAAGCGGATGGAGAGCAGCAAGCGACTGGCCGAGGCGGGGGTGCCGTACTGCTACGAGGCGTGGGTGGTGCCGCACGACGAGCCGAGCGGCAACCCGGTGTGCGTGGTGCTCACCGAACTCCCCGAGGGGGTCGAGCCGGCGCCGCTGATGAACCGCACCGTCACCGTGGCCGGGTACTTCTTCAAGCTGTTCCACTACGAGTCGGCCGAGCCGCGCAAGGACGACCCGACCCGGCACGAGTGGAAGAAGGCGCCGCTCCTGATCGGCCACGGGGTCGTCCTCGCCCCGGAGGGCACCGACGGCCCGGCGGTGTGGGCGTCGTGGTTCATCCCGGTCATCGTCGGCGGGGTGATCTTCCTGGCGCTGACGGCGTTCCTGCTGAGCCGCTGGTACCGGGCCGGCGACCGCCGCGCCCGCGAGGAGTTCGAGGCCGCCCGGGTGACCAACCCGTTCACCGAATAACGTCCGATTCACCCCACCGTCCCCCGCGAGGAGACGACCGTGAGCACGCCGACCGCCCCCAACCCGGCCGACAACGGCCGCCCCGCCAAGGCGCCGCCCGCCGTCATCCGCCGGATCGGCGGGGTCGAGGAGACGACCCACGACCGGATCGTCAACCGCCACCTCCCGGCGTGGGTGGTCAGCGGCCTCGTCCACCTCGGCGTCATCGGGATCGCGTTCCTGATCTTCGGGTTCCGCTCCCCGGAGACCAAGTCGACCGCGACGATCCTGGCGACCACGGTCGAGAAGGAGCCGGAGGAGGTGGTCAAGGATCTGACCGTCGAGGACATCGGGTTCGAGCCGCACGAGGCGTCGCTCCCGGACATCGAGCGGGAGGCCGACAAGACCTCCACCGGCGTCGTGACCGACGACCCGGTCGGGGTGCCGGACGCGACCACCGCCGACGCCAACGCGCTGCCGGCGATCGGCCTCCCGTCGCTGGACAGCACGGTCGCCGGGGCGGTCGGGACGGACGGCATCCTTAAGGAGGGGACGGGCGGGGCCGGCGGGACGGCGTCGGCCGCGTTCCTCGGCCGCAGCGGCGGGACCAAGAGCAAGCTCCTCAAGGAGGGCGGCGGGAACGAGGCGAGCGAGGCGGCGGTGGCCAAGGGGCTGGCGTGGCTGGCCCGGCAGCAGAAGCCGGGCGGGTACTGGGAGTTCGACGCCGCCGACCCGAAGCTCAAGACCAAGGACTGGGCGACCTCGACCGGGCTGGCGCTGCTCCCGTACCTGGCCGCCGGCCAGACCCACCGGTCCGGCGGGAAGTACACCAAGACGCTCACCGACGGCCTGACCTGGCTGAAGAACGACCTGAACATCTCGACCGGCAAGTTCGCCCACGGCAGCCCGCAGTACATGTACGGGCACGCCATCGGGGCGATGGCGCTGTGCGAGGCGTACGGGATGACCAAGGACCGGGCGCTCCTGGCCCACGCCCAGGCGGCGATCAACTACATCGTCCGCGCCCAGGGGACCGACGGGAGCTGGGGCTACCAGTCCGGCACGAACGGCGACACGTCGATCGTCGGGTGGCAGATCCAGGCGCTCCGCGCCGCCCAGCTCACGAAGGACATCACCGTCCCGGACGCGACGGTGAAGAAGGCGGTGGACTTCCTGAACAAGGTGTCGAGCACCTCGCTGAAGTCGGTGTACGGGTACCGCGAGCCGACCGGCCGCCCGGGCACGGCGCTGACCGCCGTCGGCCTCCTGTGCCGGTACTACGTGGACGGGTGGGGGCCGAACAACGCCGGCATGGCCGAGGGGACGGTCGGGCTGTTCGGCGCGCCGAAGGCGGACGCGATGATGACGGTGACCAAGACCGACCGGAAGCGGGCGCCGCTGGACCACACCCAGGTGGCCGCGGTCCTCAAGACCAACCCCAACAACCGGTCGGCGGCGATGCCCGAGATGTACTACTTCTACTACGCCACGCAGGTGGTCCACTTCTTCGGCGGGCAGGAGTGGCAGGAGTGGAACGAGGGGCCGAAGGACGCCGCGGGGAAGCGGACCGGCGGGATGCGCGACTGGCTGGTGAACGTCCAGAACGCGGGGAATAACGCCGACGCCGGCAGCTGGAGCCCGGACCGGGGGACAATTGGTAGCCACTGTGGCCGCGTCGGCACCACCTGCCTGTCGCTGCTGACGCTGGAGGTGTACTACCGCCACCTGCCGCTGTACAAACGGAACCAGGGCGCCGCCGACTGACGCCGGCCCACGCCTCACCACGACCCGGGGCGGGACGGCGGACCGTCCCGCCCCGCGACGTTTCACCAGGAGTATCAGGTGCCGCCCGAGCCCACCGTTCCGCCGCCACCCCCGCCGCCGGAGCGCGAGATCACGCTGGAGGAGTGGATCGCCGCCGGCCAAGGCTGCTGCGGCGCCGGTGGTGACGAGGACGAGTGACCGCGCACCGAGCCGGCTCGGCCGCGCGCCATTAAAGTCGAACACCCGGGGCGTGCCCCGGGTGTTCGCGTTCCCGACACGGGGTCGGACTTACCACCAGTAGCGGTAGCCCGGGTAGGTGCTGTAGCGGTAGCCCGGGTAGAAGTTGTACCCGTTCCCGACGGTGAGGCCGAACCCCCGCGAGCCGTAGTAGCCGCCGTAGTACGGCGCGGCGTAGTACGGGCGGGCGTAGCTATATCCGCCGTAGTACGGGCGGGCGTAGCTGTACCCGCTGTAGTACGGGGTGCCAACGACCACGCGGCCGCGCCCGCGCCACTGGGCGTCGGCGGTGTTCGTGCTGACCGCCAGCGCGGCCAGGGCGGCGATTGACAGGAAGGCAGTTCTCATCGCTGTCCCTCAAGAGGTGTGATGGCGACGGCGGGCAGTGCTAAGTTATTGGCCAGGCGACCGCCAGGTGCTCGTAATCACCGGGTACACCGGCATCGAGCTCACCCGGCCGACCGGCGCGTTGAGGATCGGGCCGGGCCGGTCCACGTAGCGCGGGTAGACGGCCGCGTACCCGGCCGGGACGGCACGCTCGACGGCCTGGCCGTTCACGTACACGCGGATGGGCCGCATGTTGTACACCGGCCGGTTGGTCGGCATGACGTAAGCGCCGCGGAAGAACGGCGGGGCGTCGCCGGCCGACACGGCCGTAGCGGCCAGCGCCGTCGTCACGGCGGCGAGGAGAAAGGTTCGCATCGGACATCTCCGCGGGCGAATCGGGCGGAGATCCGAGTTGCAACGGCCGTGCCCAAACGAACACCCGCCCGGGCGTGACCCCGGGCGGGTATGAGTGTGCGGCCTGTGGCGGGGCGGCTTACGCCTTGTACTTCTTGGTCGAGCGGGCCTTGTGCTTGCGGTTCTTCCGCCGCCGCTTGTTGGCGGTCCGCAGTTCCTTGCGCTTGTGCTGGATGCCCACGGCGATCTCCGGTCGTCGGTGTCTCGGGAACGAGACGGTCATTGTACGAACCCGCCCGCCGCGGCAACCCGTCACCGGTTCGTAACACCGCGCCGGCTCGCCGGTTGTACGCGCCCCGCGGGCGGCGAATAATGGGGGATCGTCCCGAACGCCCGGCCGCGGCACGGCAAGGTACGGGTGTCGCGCGGCCCGTGTTCCGCCAGGAGAACTCCCACATGCGCTGGTTGCTCTGGACCGCCGCCGCGGTCGCGGCCCTGACCCTGGGCGGGGTCGGGGCCGCCCGCCAGGACGACACCAAGAAGACCGACGACCCGGCCCCGAAGTTCGACCCGAAGGACGTGCGCGTCGGCCCGCCCCCGGAGCTCGCCGCCCTCCGCGCCGCGGTCGAGACCGCCGCCAAGAAGGGCGAGAACGTCGACGACGTGCGGGCCAAGCTGGAGGCGCTGGAGAAGGCGCTCGCCGGCAAGGCGTGGGTCCGCCCGCGGGCCGACGACCTGCCGCCCGACCCGCCCGCGGTCAACCCCGTGCGTCGCCCGGCGCCGCCGGTGATCGTCCCGCGGCCGCTCCCGATCCCCGACATCAACCCCGGCCGCCGCCCGGTCGACCAGCCGGACTTCGAGGCGATCCTGCGCGGACAGGCGCTCCTGCTCGAGGCGCAGCAGCTGCTCGCCGAAGACCCGAACAACCGCGAGCGGGCCGTGGCACTACGGCGGCAGGCGGAGGAGCTCCTGCTCCGGGCGCTCGCCGGGCGCGACGGCGGCGCGGTCCCGCCGATGCTCCTCGACCTCCCCGCCGGCCGCGGCAACGGCCGCCTCGGCATCCGCGTGGACCGGGTGGCGCCGGGGGTGGCGGAGGACAACAACGTCCCCGCCGGCCGCGGGGTGCTCGCCGCCGAGGTGCTGCCGAACACGCCGGCGGCGAAGGCCGGGGTGAAGGCGAACGACATCGTGATCGAGTTCGCCGGCCAGCCGGTGACCGACGAGCCGGCGGCGTTCGTGGCCCAGGTGCGGCGGGCGCGGGCGGGCGAGAAGCACGACATGACCGTGATCCGCGACGGCCAGCGCGTGGCGATCCGCGGCGTCGTACTCCCCGCCGCCGACGCGCCGGTCAACCCGCGGCTGCGGCTGCTCGAAGAACTCGCCCCGATCGTCGGCCCCGACGGCCGCCCGCTGATCGAGGGGATTCCCGGCCGCGGCGCCGCCCCGCGCGAGGGCGGGCGCCGGTCGTCCGGCGCGACGGTCGAGGTGCGCGACGGCGAGGCGACGGTGTCGGCCGAGGAGAACGGGGTGCGGTTCACCATCGTGGGCACGGTCGGCCCGGACCGGCTGGTGCCGACGAAGATCGACGTGACGGAGAACGGCCGGACGGTGTCGGCCGAGTCGGTGGACCGCCTCCCCGAGCAGTACCGCGCCCGCGCCCGCCAACTCCTCGACCACGTCCGGATGACCGACGGGCGGTGACGGGGTTTTGTGACCCGGCGGGACCGGCGTCCCGCCGGTCAAAGCCCGGCAGACCGGCGGGACGCCGGTCCCACCGGATCGATCGCGGTGCCGCGGCGGGCCGTCTGCCGTAATCTGACCGCAATGACCCGCACCCGCTGGCTCCTGTTCCTCGCCGTCGCGGCGTACCTGCTCACCGGGGTGGCCCAGGTGCGCCCCGAGGAGCGCGCCGTGGTGCGGCGGTTCGGCGCGGTCGTCGCCCGCCCAGGGCCGGGGCTGTGGGTCGGGCTGCCGTGGGGCATCGACCGCGTCGACCGCGTCCAGGTCCGCACCGTGCGCCAGGTGAAGGCCGGGTTCAACCCCGAGACGTCGTCCGACGTGCCCGGCACGCCCGTCGGCCAGTTCCTCACCGGCGACCAGAACCTCGTCAACCTCGGGTTCGTCGTCGACTACGCGGTCAGCGAGACCGACCGCGACCTCGACGACTACGTGGCGCAGCAGGACCGCGTGGACGTGGCGCTGGCCCGCGAGGCGGAAGCCGCCGCGGCCGAGTGGGCGGCCGGGCGCGGGGTGGACGACGCGCTACTGGCCGGCAGCGCCGAGCTCCCGGCGTGGGTGACGCCGCGGCTCCAGGAGCGCGCCGACCGGCTCCGCCTCGGGGTGCGCGTCCAGCGCGTCAGCGTCGCCGCCCTGGCCCCGCCGGACGAGGTGCGGGCGGCGTTCGAGCAGGTGACGCAGGCGCAGACCGGCATCCGCACGAAGGAGTTCCAGGCCCGGCAGGAGGCGGAACAGCGGCGGCGGCAGGCGGACGCGCTGGGGTACAAGTTCGAGCAGGAGGCGGTCGTGTTCCGCGACGGCCAGCTCCGCCAGGCCCGCGCCGACGCCGACGACTTCCGGGCGCAGCTGGCCGCGCTCCGGACGCTGAAGGCGGCCGACCCGGACGCGCTGGCGGTGATCTGGTGGGCGGAGATGCAGAAGACGCTCGCCGGCATCCGCGCCCGCGGCGGCCGGGTCGAGCCGCTCGACACACACCTCGGCAAGGACGGCCTCGACCTGACGCAGTTCCTGACGCCGCGGAAGCGCTAGCAGGGTGCTGAAGAACACACCGTTGAAGCGCGGCCCGGGTCGCGCTACGCTCTTCGGATCGACCCCGGAGAACGCCGATGCGCGGCCGCGTCGACGACCAACGCCCGCTGTTCCACGTGTTCCGGGTCGA
>JAFKFQ010000146.1 GCA_017308215.1 bacterium
ACCCTTCTTGGGGGCGGCCACGAACCGCCGGCCGCAGCCCCGAGAGCGGAACGTCGGGGTGCCCGAGGTGTTGACCCCGTTCCGGACCACGTGGGTCGCCGAACACCGGGGGCATGGCGGGGTGGGGCCCGCGTCCGTGGCCGATTCGCTCATCCGGGCAAAGTAGAACGGTGCCACCGTTCAAGCCACTACCCGCGAGCGAGCATTACCAGCGTCGGGTACGCGGGGAGCGGATTGCGTGCGGCATAAGCCGCCGGGGAACCTGCTGGGACAATGCGCCGATGGGGTCGTTCTTCGCGAGCTTGAAGAAGGAGTTGGTTCACAACGAGGACTACGCCACCCGCGACCAGGCGAAGGCGAGCATCTTCGAGTACATTTAGGCGCTCGACAACCGCGTCCGCAGGCACTCGGCTCTGGGGTACGTTGCCCCGGATGAGTATGAGCGGGTGTACAACTAAACCTACCGCGAAACGGTGTGAACTTTTCGTGGGGAACTCCAGTACTTGCCTGTTGATGGTCCGCGTCACCGATCCACCCCGAGCCCGCGAGCCGCCCGTTCTCCCCGTCGTGCTGAGCAGGCCGACGCGCCCGACCGCTGACGTCCCGTTCCGGTCGACTGCTCCGCCGGCCACTGGTACCCGTCAACCGCCATCGCCGTCTTCCCGGCTGGTCACCGCCCGGAGGTGGGCGGCGGCGGATAGGGTCGTGGCGGACATCAACCCCGCGTAGACGAGCGGCGCGAGCGCAGGCGCGGCAGCCATCCCGACAGCACCGCCGACCCACCCCACGGCCAGCAGGTACAGGCGGCCGGCGAATAGGCTGCCGAGTACCGCGAATGCCACCACGTTCAGCCCGGCGACGCCGGCGTACCCACTCGCGAGCCAGGCGGTCGTATCCGCCGCGGCCACGCGCGCGGCGGCGAACACGGCCAGCGCCCCGGCCGCGTGCCCGACGCCGACCGCCCACAGGTGGCGCACCCCGGCCCGGTTACCCGGCCGGACGGCCCGGTTGCGCAGCCCGAACACCAGTAGCGGCAGGTACGACGCGAACACCGCCGCCCACACCAGCGGCTCCGCCGCCCCGGCCCGGACCAGCAGGTACGCCAGCGCGTTGTTCAGGAACACGACCGCCGCCTGGACCAGCAGGACCGGGCCGGGGCGGGCGAACTGGGCCGCCGCCCGCGCCTGCCGGACCGCGCGCGCCGCCCGAGCGGCCGGGCCGAGCGGCCGGGCCGCCACCGGCTCCCCGGCCAGCCACCGGTCCAGGTCGTCGGCCGCCTCCGCCGCGGTCCCGTACCGCCCGGCCGGGTCGGGGGCGAGACACTTGCGGCAGACCGCGTCCAGGTCCGCGTCCACCGCCGGGTTGATCGCCCGCGGCGGGGGTGGTTGCCCGGCCCCCGCCGCGGGCACGGCCGGATCGGCGTGCGGGTACGGCGGGCCGCCGGTGAGCAGCGCGTACAGCACCGCCCCGAGGCCGTGGACGTCGCTCCGCACCGTCGTCTCACCGGCCAACTGCTCGGGGGCCATGTACGCCGGGGTGCCGGCCGGGACGGGGTCGGCCGCCTCGCCCGCTCCGGCGAGGACCGCCAGCCCGAAGTCGGCGACGTGCGGGCGGCCGTCGGCGTCGAGGAGGATGTTCGACGGCTTCAGGTCGCGGTGGAGGACGCCGCGCTCGTGGGCGTGGTGGACCGCCCGGGCGACGGCCGCCGCCACCCGCGCCGCCCCCTCGGGGTTCCGGGCATACCGGTCGGGCCGGTCGGCGAGCGTCCCCCCGGGGTACCAGTCCATCACGAAGTACGGCACGTCCGCCGCCGGCGGGACGGCACGAATACGGGCCACGTTCGGGTGCCGCAGCCGGGCCATCGCTTCGACCTCCCGGCGGAACCCGTCGCGGGCGCGATCGCCGTCGCGGGCGAGAACCTTCACCGCCGCCTCCCACGCCAGCGCCCGGTGCCGGGCGCGGTAGATCGTCCCCATGTTTTCGCCGACCCGTTCGACCAGCTCGTAGTCGCCGAGGAACCGCTCGTCGGTCGCCAGGTCGCGGTCCCACCGCGCCGGGCCGAGCGCCCGCAGTCGGTCGTCCACCCCGGCGGGGTCCGAGAGGAACGGCTGCAGTTGGTCCTCCAGCTCGGGGTAGCGGGAGAGCCAGTCGGTCGTGGGGCGGCCGTCCTCGCGGGCCTTCAGGTACTCCCAGACGGCGTCGGCGAGCGGCCCCGTCTCGTCGAGAGGCGGCGGGGTCTGGTAGCCGGTCACGCGCGCGCCTCCCGCGGGGCCAGCTTCGCCCGCAGCCGGAGCTTGGCGCGGTACAGGAGCATGGCGACCGCCTTCTCGGTCCGCCCGACCCGGGCCGCCACCTCGGCGACCCGCAGCCCGAGCACGCAGTGGGCGACGAGCACGTCCTTCTCGTCCTCCGGGAGTTCCTCGACCGCCGCCGCCAGCTGGAGCACCTCCTCCTGCCGCACGACCAGGCTGCTGACCCCCGGCCCGGCCGCGGTCAGGTATGCCCCGAGCGGGGTGTCGGTCCGGCCGACGGCGGCGTCGAGCGACCGCTCCCGGCGCAGGTCGCGCTTCCCCGCGTAGTCCCGGTCGAGCATCTCCTTCAACCGGTTTTCGAGGATCGCCCGCAGCCACCCGACGCGCTCGGCCTCGGTCTCGCCGCGGCACTGATCGAGCCGCTCGAGGGCGCGGACGATCGCCTCGTGGACCACGTCCGAGGTGTCGAACCGCGCCCGGTGGAGCCGGCCGAGCCGCAACTGGCGGGCGTGGAGCCGGAGGAGCGGGCGGTAGCGCTCGACGCACCAGTCCTGGGCGGGCATGGTCGGCTCCCGGCGACGGAAGCGGGCTCGGGCAACGCCCCTCGGGCGCGGCACGCACCCCAAAGGATGACAGATTCAGCGGCCGAATGACTCGCGGATTACGGACATTTTTTGATTCCGTCGCGGCGCAGCTTTTCGCGCGAGTCGCGCGCCCCGCTGTTCCGTCTGAGGCGTTCGGCCGGGCGATTGTACCCGGGCCTCTCGCCCCTGCCTCACCCCGCCCGAGGTGCCGCTGTGACCCGCCTTCGCGTGAGCCGCCGCACCTGCCTGGTCGCCCTCGCCGCTCCGGCCGTGCCGCGGCCCCCGGCCGCTCCCGTCCCGCCCCCGCGGCCTGCGCCCGGCTGGCTCGCCGTCGCCAATGTCACGCTCATCGACGTGGCGGCGGGGGTCGGCTGGCCGGGGGCGACCGTGCTCGTCCGCGGCGACCGGATCGCCGCCGTGGGACCGGCCGCGGCGGTGGCGGTGCCGCCGGCCGCGCGCATCATCGACGGCCGTGGGAAGTTCCTGATCCCCGGGCTGTGGGACGCCCACGCGCATCTGGCCGACCCCGGGTTCTACGGCCTGTACCTGCGCGCCGGGGTGACCGGCGTGCGGCACATGCTCGGGCCGAACCCGCTGTTCTCGCCTGCCGAGCCGCCCGACCACACGGCCGGGCCGGTCCAGCCACGCGTCGTCCGTGCCCACCACGCGCTCGACGGCCCGGACACGCCGTTCCCATTCCCCGCCCGCCCGCAGATCATCCCCGTCGCCCGCCCGCGTGAGGTCGCGGCCGCGCTCGAC
>JAFKFQ010000395.1 GCA_017308215.1 bacterium
TGCGCTCGACCCGGCCCGCATCGCCCGCTACCTCCGCCCGCCGCCGCGCCAGCCCGAGTACCGCGCCGGCCGCGACCACGCGGCCTTCCTGACGCACATCCCGGCCGACCCGACGTGGCTGAGAGGGCGCGTCGTGACGGCGTGGGAGCCGACGGGCGTGTACCCGGATCCGCCGCTGGAACGGGTCCGCGAACTGGTGGCGGAGAAGTTCGGTCACGACGAGTGGACGTTCCGCAGCTGACCGCCGTCCGACCGTATATCATGGGGGAACGCGCCGCGGAGATGTCATGACGAACGGGGCCACCGACGCCGACCGCCTGCGGGCCGCCCTCGACCCGTTCTACGCCGCTGTCGAGGGCGTGCTGATCGGCCAGCGGCGGCTCCTCGACCGCCTCCTGATCGGCCTCCTCACCGACGGCCACGTCCTCCTCGAAGGCGTGCCGGGGCTGGCGAAGACGCTCGCCGTCCGCACCGTCGCCCGGGCGCTCGATCTCAGCTTCAAGCGCGTCCAGTTCACGCCCGACCTGCTCCCCGCCGACGTGATCGGCACACAGATCTACAACCCACGGACCGGCGAGTTCACCGTCAAGCAGGGACCGGTGTTCGCCAACGTGGTGCTGGCCGACGAGATCAACCGCGCCCCGGCGAAGGTGCAGAGCGCGCTCCTCGAAGCGATGGCCGAGCGGCAGGTGACGATCGGCGAGGTGTCGCTGCCGCTGCCGCGGCCGTTCTTCGTGTTGGCGACGCAGAACCCGGTCGAACAGGAGGGGACGTACCCGCTCCCCGAGGCGCAGGTCGACCGGTTCATGCTGAAGGTGCTCATCGACTACCCCGCCCGCGCCGACGAGCTGGCGATCCTCGACCGGATGGGCGGGCTGGAGGCGTCGACCGAGCTCGCGCCGGTGCTGACGGCGGCGCAGCTGGAGGGCTTGCGGCGGGCGGCGGACGCGGTGTATGTGGACGCGAAGGTGAAGGGCTACCTCCTCGACGTGGTCCGGGCGACGCGCCACCCGGCCGACTACGGGCTCGACCTCGCCGGGCTGATCCAGCTCGGCGCGAGCCCGCGGGCGACGATCTCGCTCCACCGCGCCGCCAAGGCGCACGCCCTGCTCGCGGGCCGTAACTACGTCGCGCCCGAGGACGTGAAGGCGATGGCCCCCGACGTGCTGCGGCACCGCCTGGTGGTCTCGTTCGAGGCCGAGGCCGAAGACCTGCGGCCCGACCACCTCGTCAAGCAGGTGCTGGACCGGCTACCGGTTCCGTAGGGCGAACGGCCGGCGTGAGCCGGCTGGTCGGTGGTTCGGGCACCGCACCGGTGTCCCCACGAGCCGCGACTGCCAGGGAGCGGCCGGCGCACAGTGCGGACCGCAGTCAGAACAGACGGAGTGGGCAACCGATCCCCGGCGGTCGTGGTTCGTGGGGCTTTCGGCACTCGGGTCACGCACCCGGCGCAACGACCAGCCGGCTCATGCTGGCCGTTCGCCCGGGTCAGAGCGGAGACAGAATGCAACAGGTTCTCTTCACCGTTCCGATCCTCCAGGGCTGGCTCGCCCCGGACGGCCTGCCGCTGGCCGGGTTCGGCGCCATGCTGTTCGTGGCGTTCGTCGCCTGCACCTATTGGGGCGTCAAGCGCGGCGGTGCCGTCGGGCTGACGACGAACCAGATCTACGACCTCTTCACGTGGGTGGTGCTCTGCGGGCTTGTCGGCGCGCGCATTCTGTACATGATTCAGTACTCAAATCAGTTCTCGGACAAGTCGCCGGCGGCGCTGTTCGTGGCGTTCTTCCAGATCTGGCGCGGCGGGATCATCTTCTACGGGTCGGCGCTCGGCGGGGCGGCGGGGTACGGGCTCTTTTACTGGTTCGTCCTCCGCAAGCTGCACGTGAACACGTGGCAACTCGCCGACGCCGTCGCGCCGATCCTCGCGCTCGGGCTGGCGATCGGTCGCATCGGCTGCTACCTGAACGGCTGTTGCTGGGGGCAGGTGGCGGTCGAGGAGGTCGCGCCGGTGCCGCTCGGCGGGGCGCACTTCCCGCTGATGCCGGCGCACTGCCGTGACCAGCTCGTCGGCGGCCTGCACCTGCAAACGTCCGCCGGCTTCGCCCTCGCCCCGCGCGACCGCCGCGGCCCGGCGGCCGACCCGCGTTCGGTGGTGCTGGTGGTCGAGCCGGGGTCGGCGGCCGCCGAGGCGGGGCTCAAGGCCGGCGACCGCATCATGAAGGTGAACGGCCAGCCGAACGGCGTCGTGGTCGAGGTGTTCGGCGAGACCGGCGAGGCGGTCGCCGAGGCGCTGGCGAAGACCAGCCCGCAAAACCAGCTCACCCCGGCCACCGGTGAGCGGTCGCCGACGGTCTATTTCCCGAGTTACGAGAACTACGCGCAGGCGGTGCTCGCGACGAAGACCGACGGCGCGACGCTCGTCGAGTCGGACTCGCTCGGAGAACTCGCCCGCTTCTGGCCGCGCGGCCGGCACGACCTCGCCCTGACGGTCCGCCGAGGGGCGGAGGAGGTGGACCTGCCGCCGTTCGTGCCGCGGTCGGTCGGGCTGTACCCGACGCAGCTGTACGAGACCGTCAGCATGGTGCTACTGATCCTGTTCCTGTTGGCGTACTACCCGTTCCGCCGGCACGACGGGCAGCTCATGGTGGTGTGCATGGTCGGGTACGCGGTCCACCGGTTCGTGAACGAGTCGCTGCGGATCGAGCCGACAGTCGGCGGCGGGCTGACGCTGTCGCAGTGGGGGAGCGTGGTCATCCTCGCGGCCGCGCTCGGGATGGAAGCCTACCTGCGGCGGACGATGCCGAGTCGGTGGGCGGCGCCGGCGCCCGACCCGGTCCCGCCAGCTCAGCCGGGCTTGCCCGCGTAGCGGTTGGGCGATACAAGGGCGCAACTCCGGGCCGGTCGGCCGTCCGCGGGTCGGTCCCGCCGCCGGCCGGTTCCCGTACAGGAGCTGCACCATGCGCCGCCTCGGCCCCACCCTGGCCGCGTTTTTCTCCGCCCTCACCGTCGCCACCACCCAGCTCCCGGCCCGCGGGCAGCAGCCGGCGCCGGCCGACCCGCGCGTCGCCAACCACCTCGCCGGGTGGGAGCGGACGATGGGGGCGCTGGTGAACTTCAGCGCCAAGTTCGAGCTCGTCCGCACGGACAACGTGTTCAAGAAGGAGCGGCACTACGAAGGCAGCGTCCTGTGCATGAAGCCGAACTACGCCCTGCTGGCGATCAACAGTACGTCCGACAAGAGCGACTACGAGTCGTTCTTGAGCAACGGCAAGTCGGTGTACCACTACGACACGCCGAAGAAGACGATCACCGAGTTCAAGCTGAACGCGGCGGGCGCGGCGGACAACCTGATGCTCGAATTCCTCGGCGGGATGAAGGCGGCTGACGCACAGAAGCGGTTCCGGATGCAGGTGCTGAGCGACGACGCGGCGAAGGACCCGAACTACGTCATCCTGGCCATCGAGCCGCTGTTGGCGCGGGACAAGCAGGAGTTCCTGCAGGCCCGGCTCGCGCTGCTGGCGCCGACGAACGTGGCCCGGTTGCCGGCGTACCTGCCGGCGACCGTGTGGCTCCAGCAGCCGAACGGGAACACCGAGCTGTGGAAGCTGAAGAACCACACCACGAACTCGCCCGGCGTGGACACGAAGTATTTCGAGTTCAAGGGGCCGATCCAGGGCTGGCAGTTCCAGCAGGCGCCCGCCGCCCCGCCGCGGCCGTGACCCCCGACCGGTGGGCCGGCGGCGTCGGGTCGCCCGCCGGCGCGTAACGGCCATTTCTCACCATCTCTTCACCCCCCAGTCGTAACCATGACGGCGAATCGGCGGCCGCGGGCCGCCGCTCGTCTGTCGTTCTCTCCCGGGGGTGTTGCCATGCGTCCTTCGCGGTGGCTGGTGGCGACGTTGTTCGTCACCTCGACGGTGGTGGTGGTGTCCGCCCAGCAGCCCGGTGGGGGCGGTCGGGGCAAGGGCTTCTCCGTCAGCGGGCAGGTGATCACCAACGCCGCCCTCCAGGAAGATCTCAAACTCACCGACGCCCAGAAGGAGAAGCTGAAGGTCGTCGCGGACAAGCAGGAAGCGGCCCGGAAGGAGCGGGGCCAGGCGTTCAAGGACGCCGCCGGCGACAAGGAGAAGCTCCAGGCGCTGTTCGCCCAGGGCCAGAAGGAGACGGAGGCCAACCAGAAGCTGGTCGACGAGACACTGACCGCCGCGCAGAAGGCCCGGGTCAAGCAGATCGACCGCCAGTTCGCCGGCGTCCGGGCGTTCGCCAACGACGAGATGGTCGCCGACCTCAAGCTGAACGATACCCAGAAGACCAAGATCAAGGGGATCGTGGACGAGTACAACAAGGACGCTCAGGGGCTCGGCGGGTTCGGCGGGTTCGGCGGTAAGGGCGGGTTCGACAAGGAGAAGGCGGCCGAGGCGCAGAAGAAGCGCGAGAAGCTCGCCAAGGGCGCTATGACCGACATCGACGAGGTGCTCAACGACGACCAGCGGAAGACCTGGAAGGATCTGACCGGCCCCGAGTTCGACCGCAGCAAGCTGCAGTTCGGCGGCTTCGGCGGTGGGTTCGGTGGCGGGTTCGGGAACAAGGGCAAGGGCAAGGGCAAGATCGACTGAGTTTGTATGCCAGCCGTGTCGCACACCGGCCCGCGGGCGACCGCGGGCCGGTTCGTTTCCTCTCGGAGTTCGGCCCCTGCCCGACCCCGACCCCGACGACCGTCCGCACCGCAGGCGCCGCCCGCCGGGGGACGACGGGTTGCAGTACGTGGTGCCGGTCAACACCAACGTGCTCGCCATCCTCGCCGGCTACCTCGGGCTGGTGTCGGTGCTGTGCTTCCCCGCCCGTTCGCGCTGGTCGTGGGAATCCTGGCGCTGCGGCAGTTGAAGAAGAACCAGGAGCAGCACGGGAAGGGGCGGGCGGTCTTCGGCATCGTGATGGGCGCGCTGTTCTCGATCCCGCTGCCCGTCGCCGCGATCGCCACCCTCGCCGGCAAGTGACGCGGCCGGTCAGAGCGGGCCGACGTCGAACGCGGCGTGCTTCGGCAGTGCCCGCTTGCCGACGAGCGGGAAGGTGATGCCGAAGAAGGTGTCGCGGAGCCAACAGGTGGCGCGGCCCTCCAACTGCGCGACCTTTCCGAACCGCCACGACTCGTTCACGACCGCCGCCGTCCGCTTGAACCGCTCGGCGGTGAAGCCCTCCCACACGGCCGCCGGCGTCTTCGCGTCGCGGACGTGGCGGGCTAGCGCGACCGCGTCCTCGATCGCCATACACCCGCCCTGGCCGAAGTTCGGCGTGGTCGGGTGCGCGGCGTCGCCGATCAGCCCGACGCGCCCGACGTGCCACGGGCGGGCCGGCTTGCGGTCGAGGATGTCGTTGCGAAGGACGCGTTCGGGCGGCGTCGTGGCGATCAGTTCCGGCACCGGCGGGGCGAACCCGTGGAACGCCTCGGCGACCGCGCCTCGCTCGTCGTCGGCCGTTCCGCCCGGCGGTGCGTTGAGCACGGCGAACCAGTACACCCGGTCGCCGGGGAGGGTGGTGATCCCGAACCGCCGCCCGCGGCCCCACCACTCGCCGACGTACCCCGGCTCCACCGCCGCCGGCCGCGGGCCGATGCCGCGCCAGCAGGTGTACCCGGCGTACCGCGGCGGCTGCGGGCCGAACAACGCCGTCCGCACCGCCGAGTTCAGCCCGTCGGCGCCGACCACGAGGTCGGCGGTGTCCGCGTGGCCGTTCTTGAACCGCACCGTCCCGCCGCGGTCGTCCTGCTCGACGCCGACGCACTCGAACCCGTACCGCGCCACGCCCGCCGGCAGCTGCGCCGCGAGCGCCGCCACGAGGTCGGCACGGTGGGTCATGGCGACGAACGGCGAGATGCCGAGCTTCTGCTCGAAGTAGCCGGCCGGGAACGACACCTGCACCTTGAACCCGTCCCGCGCCCGCATCTCGGACCGCGTCAGCGGCAGCGCCACCTCCCGCACGGCGGCACCGGCGCCGAGGTAGTCGAGCGCCCGCAGCGCGTTCGCCCACAGGCTGATGCCGGCGCCGACCTCGCGCAGCTCCGACGCCCGCTCGTAGACGACGACCTCGCACCCGACCTTCCGCAGTGCGATCGCCGCGGTCAGGCCGGCGATCCCGGAGCCGACGATCACGACCCGCATTTCAGACCCCTTGATGTGATCAGGGTTGAGGAATGCGGGAATGACGAATGACGAATGACCTACCAATGACGAAGGAGGTAGCCGTGGCTGGTTTCGTCATTCGGGTTCCGGGCTTCGGATTTCCTTCGTCATTGGTGGGTCATTCGTCATTCGTCATTCCCCGAACGGGGTCAGACCCACTTCATCAGCACGCCGAGGTAGTTGTCCTTGTCCTTCAGCAGCCCCTCGTAGGCGTCGCCGAGCTGCTCGGGCGTGATGGTGTGGGTTACCAGACCGGCGAGGCTCAGGCGGCCCGACGCGAGCTGCCGCAGCAGCCACATCTGCGCCTTGTTGATGTCCCACGCCCCCGCCAGCCGCGTGTGCGCCGGCTCGAACAGCATGTTCCCGTGGGCGCCGGTCACCTCGATGTAGCGGCGGTGCAGGTCGTCATAAAAGTTCACCTCCTTCGCCCGGCCGCGCGGGCTGCCGACCACCACCACCTGACCCGCGTCGCACGCCAGCGACATCGCCACCGGGATCGCGTCCGGCACCCCCGTGGCGTCGGCGATGATCTCGGCGCCGCGGGTGCCGAGGAACGCGCCCAGCTGATCCTTCACGTCGCCCGCCGTCGGGTCGATGACGTGGTCGGCGCCGGCCGCCGTCGCCGCGTCGCGGCGCATCTTCACCGCGTCGATGCCGACCACCGGCGACGCGCCGGCGGCGAGGAGGCAGCGGAGCGCGAACTGGCCGATGATGCCGAGGCCGAGCACCGCGGCACTGCGGCCGAGCGTCAGCCCCGCCCGCACGGACGCGCCGAGCCCGTAGCGGGCGATCACCGCGGCGGCGGCGGTTTCGAAGCCGAGGTTGTCGGGCATCTTCCACACCCGGCAGCGCTCGTGGCCGACCGTCAGCAGCTCCGCCGAGGCGTGGTTGCCCGGGAAGCTGACGCGGTCGCCCTCCCGGAACCCGCCGGGGAAGTCCTTGCCGACCTTCAGCACCCGCCCGGCCGCCGAGTACCCGGAGCGGAACGGGAACTTCCAGTCGGGGAGGTTCGGGTCTTTCAGCCACTGGTGCGTGCCGGTGTAGACGGCGAGCTCCGTCCCGGCGCTGATCGCCGAGTACTCGGCGGCGAGAAGGATTTGGTTCGGTGCGGGGTCGGGGATGTCCACCTCGCGGACGGTGGTCTTGAACGGCTCGGTGATGACAGCCTGGCGTGCACGGACCATGCGACGACTCGTAGGAGGGACTGCGGGATGAGGCGAATTGTACGAGCCGGGCGTCCCTCAAGTCGTTCTCATGGGTCGTTGGGGAGTGACACACCCGGTCTAGAAATTCATGGACGTGTCTGAGTGAATGCGGCCTGATTGATTCATGCGATATCTCCTTCATCTGCCTGACGCGCCGCCCGGCGGGTGTAGAACGCGCCACGCGGCGGCCGTCGGCCGCGCATCGCTGCACGGACCGGCGGTCGCCGGTGGTCGAGGTGTCGGGTTCCGGCGCGGTGCCCCAGCCGGCCGCTCGTGCCGCGGGGGTCGCAGGGTTGCCCCTGCTCGGTCGCCCGGACGACCGCCCCCGCGGGCGCACCATGACAGTGCATCCCGCGCGGCCAACGGACTGGGGAGGAAGACACAGTCCGGGTGTGTGCGCCGAATCCTGATACCTCGGCCGCGGTCCGGGCCGCGGCGGAGTCGGTGGGGCCACACCCGACACCTCAACCCCACTCTACCGGCCCATTTGCCTGCCCACCCCACCCCGGGGTTGCCGCCACCCCGGGTGATGCGCGGCCGCCCCTCCGGGGCTCAAATCCCGAGTGGGTTCGCGTTCCACGACCCGGGTCAAGCACCCGACGTGGCGAGCCGGCCGGTCGCCGGCGCCGACATCGAGTGGGAACTCCAAATCGGGAACGTCATGTGTCGGTCACGGGGGTGCCGAAGCGGGAACCCGAAGGGGGCCGACGTACCTCGCCCGAACCGGCGCTAAAACCGAACGCCGCGACCGAGGCGGTCGCGGCGTTCGAGTTGTGGCAGTCGGAACGAATGCGCTTCGTTCTGCAGTCAGTTGTTCGGGTCGAACGGCAGTAGCGGGTACGACTGTGAAACGACCGGCGCGTCGGGCGCCGCCGCGAGGCGGACCTGGAACGTCCGCCGGCTGCCGCGGCGGTCCACCTCGACTTCGATCGTCGCCCCGGGGCGGTACGTCTGGACGTGCGCCCGGAGCTGTTGGAAGTCGATCGGCTCGAACGACCCGACGCGGAGGAGGCGGTCGCCGGGGGTGATGCCGGCGCGGCCCGCGGGCATGTTCGGCACCACCGACGCGACCACGAGCGAGAACTCGTCCTGCGACATGACCCCGAGGAACGCCTTGCCGGTCGGGTTCGGGGCCGGGTCGGCGGGAACCGGGGCGGCGGGGGCAAGTGTTGCTAGCACGAGCACGGATGTGGTGAGCACGGGTGAGTCCTTCGACGGCGCAGTACGACAACCGCCGGCGGCGGCCGGCGGGGTATGACGGTGGGGAGGGCGGGTGTCAAGTGAATACTACGCCACGCGCGGCGGCGCGGCGGCGCTGGGTGGCGAAAATGGGCGAGGTAGGCTGTGTCTGGTGGGGCCGGCGTCCCGCCGGTCATGCGATACGGCCGGCCCCACAAAGTCAGAGGAACAAACGCCGGTCCGCCAACATCGTCAGTAGTTTCCCCGCGCACGCGGCGGCGAACGCCGGGTCGTTGACGTGCTCGTCGCGCTCGACCAACTCCGCACCGCCGCCGATCCCGACGCGTATCGCCCCGAACAACTCCGCGTCCGCCTCCGGCCACCAGAACGGTTTTCCCCCGGCGTCGATGGCGGACACCCCGCGCAGCGGCAGCATGACCGCCGTCGGGCCGCGGGCGGCGCTGGCCTTGCGGGCGAGTTCGGCACCGAGCTTGGCGTTCTCGTCCGGCGTCGTGCGCATCAGCGTCACGTTCGGGTTGTGGTGGTAGAAGCGGCGGTCGGCGTAGCGCGGCGGGGTCGTGTCCGGCGGGCCGAAGTTCACCATGTCCAGCGCCCCGACCGAGATCACCTGCGGAATCCCGACCGCCCCGGCCGCCGTGAGCCGGTCCGGCCCCGCCGACAGCACCCCGCCGGCGAGTTCGTCGGCGAGTTCGGTCGTGGTGATGTCGAGTACGCCGGCGACGAGCCCGTCGCGGATCAGCCCCTCCATCGTCTTTCCGCCGGTGCCGGTGGCGTGGAACACGAGCACTTCGTAGCCCGCCTGTTCCAGAACCGCCCGCGCCGCCTCGACGCACGGCGTCGTGACGCCGAACATGGTCGCGGCGATCACGGGCTTGTCGGTCGTCTCCGGTTTCCTGTCTCCTGCCCCCTGTCGAACCATTCCCGCCATCGCCGCCGCCCCGTTGCCGAGAACGACGCGGCTGATGCGGTTCAGACCCGCGACATCGACGACGGAGTGCATCATCATCACGTCGCGGGTGCCGACGAACGGCGCCACCTGTCCGCTCGCCAGCGTGCTGACCACCAGCTTCGGCACGCCGACCGGCAGCGCCCGCATCGCCGCCGTGGCGATCGTCGTTCCCGCCGACCCGCCCAGGCCCAGGACGCCGGACAGCTTTCCGTCGCGGTGGAGTTGCGCCGCCAGCGCCGCGGCGCCGGCCGCCGCCAGGGTCACGGCGTGGCCGCGGTCGCCGGCCGCCTTCACCTCGGCCGGGTCGGCGCCGGCCGCGGCGAAAACACGCTCCCGCGAGATGTCCGGGGCGAACGCTGGCGGACCGAGGACGCCCGCGTCCATGACCGTGACCGCCACGCCGGCCGCCGTCAGCCGGTCGCGGACGAACGCGGTCTCGGCGCCCTTCGTATCAAGGGTTCCGATCAGAAGGACGGACATGCGTCGCTCCGGGGGAGAAATTGCGTGTTATGCTACCGGCAAACCCGGTCGCCCCGCCAGAGACCGCCGCGCGCCATGCACCCGCTCCTGAAACGCATCCTGCTGAACGGCACGATCGCGGCCTCGCTGCTGGCCGTGCTGGGGTTCGGCCTTACCGAACTCGCCCGGATGTGGCTGGTCGCCCAGACGCCGGCCCGGGCGCAGCCCGGTGCCCCGGCGGTCGAGGCCACTGACGGCGGCGACGCCCTCGGCCCGCGGGTGCCGCTCTCGATGGCCGCGTGGGGCGTTGGCTTCGTGGTCGTCGCCGAACTGTTCCTGTGGTTCGTGCTGAAGCGCCGCCCGACTCCGCCACCGGCGCCGCAGCCCGGGCCGGCGGCGCCGGACCCGGCCGAAGTGTTGCTCGAACAGCTCATGCTGGAGGCCGAGTCGAAACAGGCGCTCGCCACTACCCCGTCCCCGGCCTCGTCCGAGAATACCAAGGCGTGAGCCCGCGGTCGCCCCAGTGTGGTGCGGCACTCCGTGCCGCCGCCCGTCGGGTGCCGGAGACTTCGGTCTGATGCTCCCGCACCGCCGCGGCACGCGTTGGGCCGCACCACGCGTTGGGCCTCTCCATGTTCACCCGCGACGAATGCCTGGCCCGCCTGCGGGCGCAGGTGGCCGCCGGCCGCCCGGTCATCGGCGGCGGCGCCGGCACCGGCATTTCCGCCAAGTGTGCCGAGCTCGGTGGCATCGACCTCATCATCATCTACAACTCCGGCCGGTTCCGCATGGCCGGCCGCGGCAGCCTCGCCGGCATGATGCCCTACGGCGACGCGAACGCGATCGTCATGGACATGGCCCGCGAGGTACTGCCGGTGGTCGAACGCACGCCGGTACTCGCCGGCGTGTGCGGGACCGACCCGTTCCGCATCATGAAGAACTTCCTCCGCGATGTGAAGGACGCCGGGTTCAGCGGCGTGCAGAACTTCCCGACCGTCGGCCTGATCGACGGTGGGTTCCGTGCCGGCCTTGAAGAGACGGGGATGGGCTACGGCAAGGAGGTCGAGATGGTGAAGCTCGCACGCGACATGAACCTGCTGACGTGCCCCTACGTGTTCACACCGGACGAGGCGGTGGCGATGACCCGCGCCGGTGCCGATGTGCTCATCCCGCACATGGGGCTGACGACGAAGGGGAGCATCGGGGCGAAGTCGGCGATCACGTTGGAGGAGTCGGCGAAGCGGGTGCAGGAGTTGGCCGACGCGGCGAAGGCGGTGAACCCGGACGTACTGGTGCTGTGCCACGGCGGCCCGATCAGCGAGCCGGCCGACGTGCGCTACATCCTCGACAACACCCGCGGCATCGTCGGCTTCTTCGGCGCGTCGAGCGTCGAGCGGCTGCCGACGGAGGTGGCGATCACTGGCTGCGTCCGCGAGTTCAAGAGCCTGGGATTGGGGCGTGGGTGATTCAGCGGTTCGCGTCGTGGGAACGGACAGGATAACAGGATGAACAGGATACCGAGCCGAAGGCAAATGCTTGGCTCGATATCCTGTTCATCCTGTGATCCGGTCCATTTCTCTTGGTTTTTCGGTCACTCCTTCGCCTTCTTCTTCCCCACCGTGGTCGGTCGCTCGGGCACGTTCTCCGTCGGCAGCAGCCGTGTCAGCCCCGCCTTCGTCATCGCCAGTAGCGGGTCGGCGGCGCGGTTCGTCGCCTCCAGCGGGTCGGCGTCGTGGTCGTACAACTCCTCGCCGCCGTCGGCGTAGCGAATGAATCGCCAGCGCTCGGTGCGGACCGCGTGGTTGTTCCGCCGGAACGTCGTCACCGCCGGCCGGTCCCACGCCGCGTCCGGATTCGCCAGCAGCGGTCGCAGGCTCACGCCCTGCACGTGCGCCGGCACCGGGATGCCGGCGAGGTCGCACAGCGTTGGGTAGATGCCCATGAAGTCCACGGTGCGGCGGCACACGCCGCCCGGCCGCGTCACCCCGGGCGCGACCCAGATGAACGGCGCCCGCGTCGCCTCCTCCCACAGCGCGAACTTCCGCCAGTGCTCCTTCTCGCCGAGGTGCCAGCCGTGGTCGCCCCAGAACACCACGACCGTGTTCGCCCGGTGCGGGGAGCGCTCGTAGGCGTCGAGCAGCCGGCCGATCTGCGCGTCGCAGTAGGCGATGGCCGCGAGGTACGCCTGAACAGCCTCCTTCCACCGCCCCGAGCGCACGATCGCCGCGTGATCGCCGTTCGGCCCGGCCATGCGCACGCCGGCCGGCGGTACGTCGGCGAGGTCGTTCGGCGTCGTCGGCGGGAGCTTGATCGAGTCGAGCGGGAACAGGTCGTAGTACCGCTGTGGGACGTTCCAGGGCATGTGCGGCTTGTGCAGGCCGACCGCCAGGAAGAACGGCCGCTCGTGCTTCTCGCCGAGCTTGCGGATGCCGTAGTCGACGATGCCTTCATCCGGCAGCGTCGAGTCGTTGGTGAGCGGGCGGAACTTGATCCCGCCGACGCCGTCGTCCTTCGAGTCGGGGTGCAGCGTCTGCTTCCCCTTCGTCTCGACGTGGTAGTCGGTCCACTCGTCGGGGCGGTGGTCGTTGGCGTGGTAGATCTTGCCGGCGCCGTACGCGACGTATCCGGCGCGGAGGAACTGTGTGGTGAGCGTCTGCCCGACCGGGATGGCCGGCTTCCAATCCTGGCCGTTGTCGTAGACGCCGCTGCTGCCCGGCCGCAGCCCGGACATGAGCGCCGCCCGCGACGGGTTGCACACCGGTGCGGCGCAGTAGGCCCGGGTGAATGTGACGCCCATCCGGGCGAGCCGGTCGATGTGCGGCGTCTTGGTCTGGTCGTTGCGGCCGAGATGCCCGACCCAGTGGTTCAGGTCGTCCACCGCGATGAACAGGACGTTCGGCTTCGGCTGGGCCGGAGCGGCGCCGGCCGAGAGCGCGAGTGCAAGGAGTGTGAAGGCGAGGCGCATGACGAGCTCCTTCGACCCGCCGCAAGCGGCGGGTCGAAGGAGTTACTTACCGTCGAGGTCCGTGAACGGCACCGGTAAGAGGAAGGCGTGTTGCTCGTACAGGCTGCTGATGCCGTGCCAACCGAGGTGCTGTGACCCGAACACGACGACCACATACGCGAACACGACCGGCGGCACGACGAGCCGGCCGAGCCAGCGCCAGACGAAGTGGCGCGGCTCGTGGCGCTTCGCGGCGCGGCCACACGCCCACCCCGCCACCAGCCGCGCCGGGAGCATGAACGCCAGGAACACGAACCCTTCCAGGAAAATCAGCTCGCGCGGGATCGCCTCGATCTTCAGGACGTACAGCGGGATCGCGGCGAGCAACTGGACCCACAGTGCGAAGGCGAACGCCAGCGGCGCCCGGCGGTAATCGCGGCGGGCGGCGAGTACCTCGAAGTACGCCCGCAGCCGGTTCTCCCGCGCGAACCGCGCCTGGAGTGCCGGCAGGTAGATCACCACGGCGCCGAGCAGCGCCGCCCCGAGCAGCCCGAGCGCCGGGACGTGGTGCCCCTGGCCGAGCAGCACGAGCGGGACGACGAGCCACAGGAACGCACCGAGGAAGCCACGGAAGCCGAGGCCGAAATAGTACGGCAGGCGCAACTCCTTCGCGGCGTCCCACAGCCGGTCGCGGCACTCGGCGTAGAGCCCACCCCGGAAGAATCGCAGTGCGAGCAGCGGCACGGCGAGCGGGTTGAGGAAGTGCCGCACCCGCCCGCCGGCGACGAGTGCCGCCGTGACGTGCAGCACGTACACGGCCATCATCACCGTCAGCGCGACTTCCCACACCTTCGTCGTCGCGCCGGCCGGATCGATGACGCGGGCCGACTCGGCGATGACCGACACCGCGTACAGCGGCAGCCACAGCACGAACGCCGCGACTGCGATTCCGCCGAGCCGAGCCGCGGGGTGCACGCCGATGAACCCGTCCCGGATGCGGCGCGTCCGCGCCACCCGGCCGCACGCCTCCAGCATGTAACCGAGCACGAGGAATTGCCCGAGCGGCACCGCGGTCAGCAGCGACAGCGCGAGCGTGAGCGCGGCGGCTCCGAACACCCACCCGGTAACGCGGCCGACCAGCCCGAAGGGGTTGGGCGGGTTCTCCGCGACCGTCGCCTCGTACACCTGCGGCTCTGGCGCGGCGACGGCCGCGTCGTACACCTCGCGGTGGAGCGGGATGGGCTTGAGCGCGGGCGGCATGGCCGGGACCGGGAGCGGAGAGGCGGGCCGTTGCCGCAGTCTACCTCACCGCTGGTCAATTGGTTTCGCCGAAACGCCACCGCTCGAAGCGAACGGGTACGTCATGGTGAGGAGAATGGACAGGATAACAGGATGAACAGGATTCCGAGCCGGGCCTTTGGCTTGGGTTCAGTATCCTGTTCATCCTGTTATCCTGTCCATTCACCGTTGCTTTGAAACGCCGCCGCCCGGCGTGGGGTAGAGTTCGGAGTCTCTCCCCCCGGATGCTCGCCGATGTGGGCGCGTCACCTGATCCTCCCCGTGGTCGCCGTCGTCGCCCTCGCGGCGCTCCGCGCCAGCCTGTTCCCGCTCGACAGCAAGGCGCGGCAGATTGCGTTCGACACCACGCCCGTCGCCGCCGACGATTTCCGCGAGGTCGTCGCACGGGTGGACGAGTCGTTCCGCACCAACTGGGCCGAGAAGAGGCTGACGCCCGCCCCCCGCGCCGCCGACCTGCTCGTCGCCCGCCGCCTGTCGCTCGCGCTCACCGGCACGGTGCTGTCGCTCGAAGAGATCCGTCAATTTGAATCGCAGCCGGAGGGCGCCTGGCTCGACGGCTGGGCGGTCCACCTGCTGCACGACCGCCGCTTCGCCGACTACTTCGCCGAGCGGCTGTCGCGGGCGTACCTCGGCACGGAGGAAGGGCCGCTCATCGTCTACCGCAAGCGCCGCTTCCTGGCGTGGCTGTCCGACGAACTCCGCGAGAATCGGCCTTACGGCGAGGTTGTTCGTGACATGGTCGCCGGCTCCGGGCTGAACACATCCGCGCCGGCCGTCAACTTCATCGCCGCCGCCTACGACGACGAGAAGAAGAAGACCGACGCCGAGCGCCTCGCCATCCGGGTGTCGCGGGCGTTCCTCGGGCTGCGGCTCGACTGCGCCCAGTGCCATGACCACTTTCTCGAACCGAGCTGGAAGCAGACCGACTTCCAGGCGCTCGCCGCCTACTTCGGCCAGACGCGCCAGGTTGTCACGCACGTCACCGACGGCGACGGCGAGTACCGCTTCGAGGACCGCGTCAACGGCGGCACCGTCGGCATCGACCCGGCCGTGCCGTTCCTGCCGGAGTTGGTGCCGGCCGAAGGCACGCGCCGCGAGAAACTGGCCGGCTGGCTGACGGACCGGCGGAACGTCCACTTCGCCAAGGCGGCGGTGAACCGGGTGTGGGCGATGATGTTCGGCCGCCCGCTGCGGGCGAAGGTTGAGGCGCAGACCCTCGACGAGCCCGCCCCCGCCGCGCTCGACGTCCTTGCCTCCGACTTCGCCGCCCACGGCCACGACCTGCGTCGCCTCATCCTGCTCATCGCGTCCACGGAGGTCTTCCGCCTCGACAGCGCCTCGCCGGACGAGATCACCGACGACCACGACACGGCGTGGGCGGCGTTCCCGCTGACGCGGCTGCGGCCGGAGCAGGTGATCGGCGGAGTGCTGCAGGCTGCGTCGGTGACGACGATCGACCGGAACTCGCACGTCGTCACGCGGTCGATCCGCTACTTCACCGAGCGCGACTTCGTGCAGCGGTACGGTGACCCCGAGGACGACTTCGCCCCGACGCCCGGCACGCTCCCGCAGCGGCTGCTGCTGATGAACGGCGAACTCGTGGACAAGAGGGCGCGCGAAGACCTACTCAACGCCTCGGCGCGGATCGCGCTACTCGCCCCGACGGACGACGCGGCGGTCGAGGCGGCGTATCTCGCGGTGCTGACGCGCCGGCCGACCGACCGCGAGCGCTCGCACTTCTCGGCGCAGCTGTCCGGCCTGACCGGCGGCGCCCGCCAGCGGAAGCTGGCGGACCTGTACTGGGTGCTCTTCAACACGACCGAGATGTCTTACTTGCATTAACAGTGTACAAGTTGTTTTGTGTAAACTATTTACGTCGATACAATTTCGAGTGACCAGCCATTTCAAGGCTTTGCTTCTCGCGTCGTCATGCCCTGCGCTAACCGACTGATCCCACCTCCACCGGCCCAATCCCGCTGTGCTGCAGGCCTATCCCGTCGTCGCCGTGCATAGGTTCATCCGATACTTCGTGTGCGGGGCGTCACGCTTCTGACAGTCCTCACGGAGTCGAGACGATGGCCTACCTGACCACGGGCGCCGCAGCGCTACAGCTCGGGATGAAGTGCCAAGGGTTTTGATTCGGCCGAAGAATCGGCCCCTGGCGGGGTTACGCCGCTTCGCTAGTCGGATAACGAGCGGGTAGAAGGCGAGTTCGGGCGGGCCGACAAGCTCCCGCCCGCCTGACGGCGCGGAGGAGAGCGGCTTCGTCGTCCATGACTTCGCATCCCCGAGGAGTTGTGGGTTACGCCGCCGCCGGCACGGTGGTGACCGGCACCGTGCCGGCGGGGGCGAGGAGGGGCGAGAGCGGCGGCAGCAGTTCGGCGACGACGCTCACCGTCACGAGCGTGGCCAGCCTCGCGCCGTCTTTGGTCTTCTCCTCGATCGTGCTAGTGGCGATCTCGTAGGTGTCGATCGGGCGGCCGCTCTCGCGGTCGATCAGCGCCAGGATCAGGTTGTCGCCCGGCCCCGGGATCATGGTCAGGGCGAGGTTTAGTGGCTTGTGCTGGAGGTTCTTCGGCATCACGAAACCCTGCGGGTGGCGTTTCTTTGAGACGAGCGGCCACAAGGGGAGTACGTCGGGACCTAACTCGGCGGCTGCCCGTGGCCGCCGCCGAGCGGCAACAATTTCGATCCAACTGAAAAGTTGGGCCGCGTATGACCACGGAATACCCCGCAGAGCGACGAGGGATTTCGTCGGGGCGTTATAACCGGACTTCGCCCGAGATGGCCGGGGAATGGGAAGGGAATCGGGGCGCCTGCGGCGGGCTTGAGCAGGCCACCGACTGGCCCGTTTACAGCGGTTCTTCCGGTCGGTGCTGCCAGAACACGGCGGTAACCTGCCCCTCAGCGTCCGGGATCATGCCCCGCGGAACGAGCTGCCGGTCGGCCAGCAAATCACGAACGACCTCAGGTTCGACTGCCTCATAGATAACACCCGTGTACTGCGTTTTGTGTGGCTGGCCGGTATCAAAAAGGATCGGAAGGTGGCCAAACGGAGGCACGCGGCGGAGTTCGTGTTCGGTCATGTCGGAAGTGCGGTAGGAGATGGGTGACATCGAGTAGGCTACCGCGGAGCGCAACCCACTGCGTCAGGATTACCGGTGGTCGGTGGTGAGAAAAAGCCCGCCGCCGGCGCGCCATTGACCGTCGGCCACTCGTTCGATTACCCTCCTTCGCTCCGACAAGGAGGTTCCCGTGCCCACCCGATCCCTGATCCTGGCGGCTGGCCTGCTCGTCGTCGTATGCGGCGCCGGTGCTCAGACCCCGACCGGGCCTGCCCAAGTGCCAAGCTCACCGCCCAGTGTCGTGCCGCGTGCCGAGGTGGTGAGAGGACCGTACATCGCGATTCCGGTGGCCGAACCAGTCGCGACGCCGGCGGAGAAGTCCCTCGAGCAGATCCTCCGGGAGTTGGAGGTGGTGCAGGCGCAGAAGGCCGACATCCTGAAGAAGGAGGCGGACCTGAAGGTGGCCGCGCAGAAGAAGCTCGCGGACCTGCAGAAGCATCTCGACAGGCTCGGGGCCGGACCGGGTGCCGCGAAAGTCGGGGAGCCAGCCCGCGTCGGTCGCATCTTGATCGATGGCTTCGCGAAGAAAGACCAGGAGAAGGTGCTCCAAGCGGTCGGGATGCAACCGGGCCAGATCCTCCGCTATCCCGAGCTCGAGGCGGCGCGGCAAAGGATCGAGAAGTTGGGTTTCAAGGAGGCGGAGGTCATTGAGCTACCGAGCGAGATGGACAAGAACTTCCGGGACATCGGCGTCAGGTTCAACAAGGACGCGACAAGGTAACGAACGCCCTGTGGAGGGGCCCCGCCGCAGGCGCGCCGAAATGACGACGCCCCTGGTCAATCCACCCGGGGCGCTCTTGTTGACACGGCGCCTACTTAGGCCGCGGCCACCGACTCGGCTTTCGCGAACCGCCGACGGAGCCGGTAGCCAGCCATCCCCACGGCGCCCAGCGCTAGAAGACGCATGGACGCCGGCTCGGGAACGGCAGAGCCGGTGGCGACGTTGACATTGAGGTCGTCCAGGAGGAAGTAGTTCCCGCCGTTGATGACCAGAGTGTCGATCGCGATCGAATTCCCGGACACGTGCGTCCAGTCTCCGTTCGCCGTATAGTCGATGGTGAACTGCAGTGATCCATTCAAGTAGCCGTTGATCTGGCCCGCGCGGGGAACGTCGCTATACCAGTTCTGGGTTTCAACCTCGGAAAACGTGAAGGTTCCACTGCTCACGCTGATGGTGGCGGGGCCTCCCCAGTTGTTCGTCAGGACGTTCTGGCCGCTGAACGCGGGGCCTGCGCCTCCCCAAGGCGAGCCGGGGTTGGTGATGTCCACGACCAGGAGACCGAGGGTCCAGTCCAACCCTCCGTACCCGGCCGGGACGAAGAGGGCATTGTTGTTTCCACTTCCGGGGATGTCGTCGAACGTTAGCACCCCCGCCCGCGCCTGCCCCGCGCCGACCGCGAGGAGCAGGGCGAGCCCCGCGAACATCCGCCTCATCAGATCCTCCTGTCGACGCACCGGACCTGCGCCCGGTGCCGTCCGCTGGCGGCCCAGCACGCACCAGACCGCATCACACCGCCCGCGGCCCAGCTGGCATGGCAGGGCAGAGCTTGGTGTGAACCGAATGCTGATGCGCAAGTCGCTGATAGGATTCGGTCAAACAGTGGGCAGTTGGTTCTGCCCTTCCTTTAGCCGCGCTGCCTAGCGGTTGTACCGGCCCGCGGCGGCGATCGGCGTTGCCTCTGTGCGGCGTCCGTGGCATCGGAGTTATCGATCATGGTGGCATGGTGCATCGGCACCGCCGCTACTCCGGGAGCCCACCACCGTGGCCGCTACACTCCTCCGCCCGGGACGGTTCGGCCGTGACGGGCTCGAGCTCCTTCGCACCGCGTTCTCCTCCGGTGGTGTCGGCATCGGCGTTGACCGCCGCGCGAACGTCCTGCGCGGCTACGTCGTCGCGCAGCTCGGGCCGTTCAAGAGCCCCGGGCGTGGCGAGTTCGACCAGCAGGCGCTGGACATGATCCTGGAACTCGGCCGGCAGTCCAAGCAGGGGCTGAAGTCCCGGTTCTCCCACCCGACCGAGTGCAGCGATGGACTCGGGAAGTACCTCGGGCGCACCCGCGACTTCCGGATGGCCACTGCTACGACGGCCAGCGGCGAGACGGTGCCCGCGGTGCGCGCCGACCCGCTGGAGGTTCAGCGGCACCTCGACGCGGGCCGCGTCCCTCCGATTCGAGGCGGGTGGGGCGACCCGGCGCGCGGGCCAGTCGACGCCGGGACTCTCAGGGCTGCGGCGGTGGGCGGACCGTCGTCGCTATTCCCGCCCCGGGAGCGGTCGTTCGGCGAACGGGCGGTCGGCGTCATCCGCGAGCTACGGGAGACGATCACTTTGCCCGGTGCGTCGGGATGCAGCCCGAGGATCTGGCTCACGAGGTGCGGGTCGAGGTCTTCCTGCACCTCGACGGGTACGACCCGGAACGGGGCAGGCCCACCACCTGGACGAGGTGGCGGGTCCGCAAGGTGGTGATGGTGATCCTTCGTCAGTTGCAGAAGAATCGGCGCGCCACGCCCTTCAGCCAGATCGGCTCGCCGTCACCGTGGAACAAGGACTTCGGCGAGACATTCGAACACGACGGCCGGCGGCGACCCGCACCGGTCGGGAGCGAGATCGAGCGCGAAGACGACCAGGCCGAGCTGCGGCGGGTCGTCGGTGAGGCCGTGGCGGATCTGCCCCGCGCCCAGCGGGACGCGGTGGCCGTAGTGTTTGGAATCGGCCGCGACCCGGCGACGACGTGCCGGGAGGGGGCTCGCGTGGCCGGGGTAAGCCACCAGGCCGTCAATCAGTTGGCGAGGAGCGGGCAGCGGAAGCTCGCGGCGGACGAGCGGTTGTGGAGGCTCGCGCAGAGCCACGGGCTCGCGCCGGCGGCGCGGTGAACTGGCCAGAGGGGGTGGTCGCACTGTTGCGTTTCACATGACATGTGAGGCGATTTCGTACGGCCGTACAGTTGAGGCTCCACACTCGGTGTGTCGTCGGCCTTGCCCTATTGACGAAAACAGGGAGAAACAGGGACGTTCCTAGCTGTATCGTTTCTTTGGCGCGCCCGTTGCTTGTGGTTTACTAACTCCCCGTTCTTGGCGTCACGACCACATTCTCGGTCACCACGAGCCAACCTCAAGGTGAGGTCTCGCGTTCGCTGACGCACTCGCATACAGGGACTCGCTAAAAGCATGAAGGGCTACGACACCGCGCTGATCTGCCCCAACGGACACTTCGCCAACCGCTACAAGAACAGCTACCCGGAGCAGAACACCAAGCACTGCTCCCAGTGCGGTGAGGAGAACATCTCCGACTGCCCGGCCTGCAAGAAGCCCATTCGCGGTGCTTACCTCGGGCATGCTCTGAACTCAGACCACTCGCCTCCTCCGGCGTTCTGTCCCCACTGTGGAAAGGCATTTCCCTGGACCGAACGGAAGAAGTGAAGTAGCGATTCAAGCTACTACCGCGGCTCTCATCACTCGCTCGCACTGCCCGCCGTCGTCGTACTCTGGGTCGCGGCCCGGCCCCCGCGTTCAGTGCGAGAGGGGGCCCGGGTGGGGACGGGTTGAACTGGCCAGTGGTCGCAGTCTGTGATCGAACCCACGGTGCCCGGGACGCGGCGACGGTGCGTCGTCGGGCACCGTGGGTGAGCCGGGCTACACACCCGGCAGCGATTGACCCGACATGGGGCTCGGCCGAGACCAGGCGACCGACCCGCACACCGCGTGCGGCCCATGTCGAGACGGATCCCGCATAGCGTCTGTGGATGGACGAGTCAACCCGACGCTAATCTGTCTAGTCTGATGATTGGCAATTTGTTGTCTATATCCCACGACCCTACGGCGGGCTGAGCTGGCCAGTGCTCGTTACTCCGCCGGCCTAGCGCGGAGCGCCCACCCCGTCGGTGCCGATTGCGCCACACCCGCGTCTCCGCCCGGGACCGGAAACCATGTGTAGCATCGCGGGCATCGGCAGACCAGCGGCCTGTCCGTCGCCGCGGCGTCCAGAGTCTCGACGTGGAGCGAGTTCCCGCACTTCGGGCACGAGAGCGTCATGAGCCAGTACACGGCTTGTTCTCGCCTCGGGGTTCGCCCCCGGCGATGCCCGGGGAGCACCGGACATGTCGAGCAAATACCTAGCCGTGGGTTGTAGTGACCGAGATGTGATCGGCGTGGCCTGTTTGGCGGGCGCAGGCCGGGCTCTACTTCGATGTCCGGGGCAGGCTGGCCAGCAGCAGTGCCCAGACCCCCGTCAGCGCACCCAGACCCAGTTCGGCGAGGAGTAGCCTGAAGTCCAGGCCGAGTGGCAGGTTGGTGTACCGCAGACCGGTGACGTTGTTCCCCGCGAAACTCGCGTCCACCGAGGTCGGGCGGCTGCCAAGGGCCACCCAGGACCACCGGTGACCGAGATTGGCCACTACCCGCGAGGATTCGCCGTGTTGGAGCCCCGAAACCGCGGCGGTGTCGTCGCTGGCGAAGCCGACTCCTACCACCTGGCTGACTGCCCACGGCGGACACACCAGCAGGAAGAGCAAAGCCACGTAGCCGACGACGTTGGCGGTCCGCCGCGGGTGGCTGACGAAGAACGGGAGCGGGGTGTAGGGGGACGCGTTCGGGTCGAAGACTGCTGGGACGACAGGGACGTTGGACAGGTCCGCCCCGCACTCGCAGCGGATGGCGTCGTCCACGTTCGCCGTGCGGCACCGGGGGCAGGACTTCGGCATCGTGGTAGTCCGTGGGGCGGGTGGCCTGCCGGCGGGCCGCAGGCCGGGGAATGATACCGGATCGCGGTGATGACTAACCCCCTCCAATGCGGTGGAGGAGAGTCATGAACCGGATACCTGTTGTCGAGCACTTGCCGCCGGCCGAGATCGCTCGGCGGTACCGGACCTGCCCGGACGCCGCCGAGAAGACCCGGTGGCAGATCCTCTGGCTGGTCACCCGGCCGGACGCCCCGATGTCCGGCAGTTGCTCAAGGAGCTGGAAGGGGTGCAGGCGCAGAAGACCGACATCCTGAAGCGGGAGGCGGACCTGAAAGCGGCCGTAGGCGGACCTGAAGGCGGCCGTTCAGAAGAAGCTGGAGGGGCTTCAGAAGCAGGCGGGCAAGCTCGGGGCCGGTTCGGTACCCGGCGCCGCGAAGGCCGGCGTGCCGGCTCGCGTGGGCTGCATCCAGCTCAAGGGCTTCGCCAAGAAGGACGAGGAAAAAGTGAGTCAGGCGGTCGGGGTGCGATCGGGACAGATCATCCGCTACCCGGAGTGCGAGGCGGCGCGGGAACGGGTCGAGAAGCTCGGCTACAAGGGCGTTGAGGTAGTTGAACTACCGAACGAGATGGCCTCCGAGTTCAAGGACATCCTCGTTCGATGCGCCCCGGCCGCCGAGAGCCGCTGACCCCACGGCTGCCCAGGCAGATCTGCGGTGGAGGTCCCCTCGGTGGCGAATGGTTGCCGCCAGTCGCGCCGGTCCGGTACACTCGACGCGGACCCGACCCGATCCCCCGACCGGAGTCCGCCCATGCGCCCGACGCTACTCGCCGTGCCCGTCGCCCTCCTCGCCGCGGCCCCGCCTGCCGCCGCGCAGGACAACCTCGTCACGAAGGTCGGGCCGCTGGAACTCCGCCGGATTGCGCTCCGGTTCGACCGCGACACGCGCGACGTGTCGGCCAACCAGAACGGGAATCTGTACGAGCTGAAAAGCCCGAACGGGCGGGACACGGCGCTGCTGACGGTGGAGGGGAAGTCGCAGGAGACGCTCCGCATCTACACCCGGGTGAAGGGCGAGACAACGCTGCGGAAGGTGAACACCTGGAACCGCGACAAGATCCACGGCCGGGCGTACCTGGACGCCGACGACGGCATCGTGTTCGAGGCGACGCTGTGGCTCCGCGGCGGGGTGTCGAGCTTGAACATCCGCGAGTGGATCGACCTCCACTTCGGACAACTCCAGGCGTTCAAGGACTTCATCCGCGAGTAGCGGGCCGTGGTGACATCGGACTCGTCAGTAGACGAACCCGGCCGGCACGTGCGGGCATTCGAGCCCACGGCGCACCGGCCGGGCGTGGTCGTACGTTACATCCCCGGCTGGTAGCCGGCGCGGTCGTACCCGCCGTGGCGGGTGTAGACCTCGCGGGCCTCGGCCGCCCGGTCCCCGGCGTCCACCGTCACCACGTACCGGCCGGCCTTCACCTCACCCTCGTAGTACGCGGCGTCCTCCTCCGGGATGCCCCAGCCGATGAGTGCCCCGGCCACGC
The DNA here is from genome assembly GCA_017308215.1 of bacterium. Classification (GTDB taxonomy): domain Bacteria; phylum Planctomycetota; class Planctomycetia; order Gemmatales; family Gemmataceae; genus Urbifossiella. The sequence goes on from JAFKFQ010000395.1 coordinate 23,582, forward strand.
CGCCGGCCGCCGCCCCGGCCCCGGCGCTCACCAGCGCCGCCGCCAGCGGCCCCATCGCCAGCACCGGGCCGATCACCGGGATCACCCCGAACGACACCGCCAGCGACCCGAGCGCCATCGCCCCGGCCCCGGCCGCGGCGCCGATCGCGGCGCCCTCGCCGGCGTTGTCGCCGGCCCCGTCGGTTCGCACCGTGCTGCCCCGGGCGTCGCGGGCCACCAGTCCGATCTGGTCATCCCGGTAGCCGGCCGCCCGCAGATCCGCCACCGCCCGTTCGGCGGCTTCGCGGGTCTGGAAGACGCCGACCGTCGTGGAGTGCATCGTAGCGGTTGCCATGACGTGTCCTCCGTGGAGAGAGATAGGCCAACTTCCGGTCGGGCGGCCG
>JAFKFQ010000014.1 GCA_017308215.1 bacterium
CGAACGCCCTGGACGAGATCGGCCCGGCCCCGGCCGACCGCCGGTGGGTGCACGTGGCCGACCGCGGGGCGGACGCGTTCGAGTTCCTGTCCCGGCGGTGCCGCGGCCGGGAGCGGTTCGTGGTGCGCGTCCAACACGACCGGGCGCGGGTGGGGGCGGGGTCACTGCTGGCGACCGTCCGGGCGACCCCGGCGGTGGCCGCGTGGGAGCTGGTGTTGTCGGCCACGCCGACGCGGAAGGCCCGGGAAGCCCGGGTGTGTGCGAGCCACACCCGGGTGACGCTCCCGCCCCCGCACAACCGCCGGGGGGACTACCCGGCGGTACCGATCGAGGTGTCGGTGGTGCGGGTGTGGGAGCCGGACCCGCCGGCCGGGGTGGCGGCGGTGGAGTGGGTGCTGCTGACGTCGGAGGAGGGGGCGACGGGGGCGGACGTGCGGCGGGTGTCGGGGTGGTACGAGCGGCGGTGGGTGGTCGAGGAGTACCACAAGGCGTTGAAGACGGGGGCGGGGGTCGAGCGGGTGCAGGTGGGCGGGCGGGACCGGCTGGACCCGGCGGTGGGGGTGTTGAGCGTGGTAGCGGTCGCGCTGGTGAACCTGCGTGGGCTGGCGGCCGGCGGGGCGGCGGGGGACCGCCCGGCGGCGGGCGTGCTCCCGCGCCGGTGGGTGGCGGTGCTGAGCGCGTGGCGGCACCGGGTGGTGCGGGACCTGAGCGTGACGGAGGCGGTGCAGGTGCTGGCCCGGCTGGGCGGGTGGATCCCCCGCCCGCCGCCCCCGGGATGGCTCGTCCTGTGGCGCGGATGGACCCGCCTCCACACCCTCCTCGAACTCGACGCCGCAACCCCAACGATGTGATCAACTGGAAGGCGTGAGCCGGCTGGTCGTTGGTACGGATGCCGGAGCGGACAACTCGGGTGACCGGTCGCCGTCCTAGGCACCGGTACCAACGGCCAGCCGGCTTACGCCGGCCGTTCGCCGGGGCCGACATCGACCGGAAGTCGAACCACTAATTCCCGCCAAACAGCCCGACGTAGAAGCTGAACATCTGGCGGTTGTCGCCGTCGAAGCGGTTGAGCGGGAAGGCGAAGTCGAACGCCAGCGGCAGCGGGCCGAGGGCCGGCACGGCGACGCGGAACCCGAACCCGGCGCTGACCCGGTAGTCGCGGATGCTCACGTCGCTCTCCACCGTCCCGTGGTCGAGGAACGTCACGAAGAACAGCTTGTCGTTCTGGAGCAGCGGGATCTGGTACTCGACCGTGTTCAGGAACGAGAACGTGCCGCCGGTGTGCAGGCCGTTCTCGACCGGCCCGACGCCGCGGAACGTGAACCCGCGGAGGCTGCGGAAGCCGCCGGCGTAGAACCGCTCGTACACCGGGGCGTTGGCGCCCGCCACCTGCAACTGCGACCGCACGGCGACGACGTGCTTGCCGCTCCCGTCCTCGCGCTGGAAGTACTCGGACGATAAGAACTTCGTGTACTCGGCGGTGCCGATCGGGAACGTGTAGTCGCCGAACACCTGCTCGTAGCCGACGTCGAGCACGCTCCCGGTCGTCGGGAACAGGAACGAGTCGCGCGTGTCGCGCGTGATCCCGCCGCGCAGGCCGAGCAGGAAGTGCCAGCCGAGGTCGCGGCTGATCGACTCCGGGGCGTAATACGCCACGTCCTTGACGTTCACGCCTTCCACGCGGGTGGTCAGCGACGCCCGCCAGATCGGGTCGAGCCGCCGGTCGATGGTGAACCGGCCGCCGACGCGGTCCTCGTTGTACTCCAGGAACTGGCGGTTGTAGTAATAGAGCGAGTTCGTGAGCCCGAACTGGGTGTCGAACAGGTACGGCTCGCGGAACGTCGCCGAGTAGCGCTGGAACTGGGTGCCCGGAACGGCTTCGAGGCGGAGCTCCTGCCCGGCCCCGCGGAACGCCCGGCCCATGCGGAAGTCGTCCCACGAGGTCGGGAAGCGGAAGATGTCGAAGTTCCGCTCGTTGAGGATGATGCTCCCGTTGAGCCCGGCGTTCGAGTTCACGCCGCCGCCGACCATGAACTGACCGGTCCGCGTCTCGTTCACGCGCACGAGCACGTCCTTGAACTCGCTGTCCATTTCGTTCGGCAGCTCCGTCACCTCGGGCGGGGTCGCCTGGTCGAAGATGCCGAGCCGCGCCAGCCGCATCCGCGCGTCTTCGAGCTTCGGGTACTGGAGGATCTGTCCCGGCCGGATGCCCACGTCGTTGAGCTGGTTGAGGATCACCCGCTGGTCGGTGACCGTGTTCCCCTCGATGATCACACGCCCGACGCGGCTCGGCGCCCCGCGGTCGCCGTGAATCTGGAGGGTCGTGTGGACCTCGCCGGGCCGGTCCGGGTCTTCGTGCAACTTCTCCTCGACCGCGACCCGGTGCCCGCGCATGCCGTAGTAGGCCTCCAGCCGCTTGGAGTCGGCCTGGACGACCCACTTGTCGTACCGCTCGCCGTCCTTCAGCGTCGTCGCCACGGCGAGCTGCTCGGTGCTGAACGTCTTGTTCCCCGCGATCTCGTGGCCGGCCAGGCGGAACTGGGCGTTCTCGCGGACGTGGTAGACGACGCGGACCGAGGCCATGTCCGCCGCCGGGATGACCTCGTGTTCGATCTGCACGGCGAGATAGCCGAGGCCGTGGTAGTACTCGGTGAGCTTCTTCACGTCCGACTCGAGCGACACCGGGTTGAACTTACCACCCATGAACCCGGCGAGCGCCGACTTGGTGACGAGCTGGGTGCGGAGGCGCCCGCTCAGCCCGGCGTCGTTGCCGCGGAACTCGACCCCGCTCACGCGGACGATCGGGCCTTCCACGATGTGGTAGACTACCCGCGTGTCCGTCGATTTCGTCCCCTCGACCAGTTGCACGGTGGCGAAGGCCCGGCCCGCGTCGCGGTACTCCCGGAGGATCGCCGCCCGCCCGAGGTCGTTGGCGAGCGGGTTCATCGGGTCGCCCTTGCGGATGGCCGTGAGCGACCGCAGCTTGTCGCGGCTGAGGTGGTCGGCCCCCTCGAAGACCACGTCCTGGACGGTGCTGCTCAGCTCGGTCAGGTGGACGAGCACGGTCACCCGGCCGTCCGCCTCGAGCACGGTGTGGAGGCGGACGCCGTCCGGCGTGAACCAGCGGGTCGCCATCAGGCGGCGGACGTCCTCGTTGGCGACCGTCCGCCCGACCGGGCTGCCGTTCTGGGCGAGCGCCGGGGCGCCCCAGGCCAGCGCCGCGGTCGCCACGATGGCGACGAGGGCGGTCCGGCTCCGGCGGCGGTAGCGGCAGGCGGTCATCGGGCGTCCCCTAGGTCCCGGGCAACTCGGCGGCTGGTCTGTGCGCGTGAGCGGGCCATACGGCGGTGGGGATTTCGTGTCAAGCTCGCGGCCGTGCCTGCCGACGAACCGTGACCGCTCCCACCCGGCCGCCGGGTTTGGTATCCTCAAGTGGGGACGGGTGTGCGTCGAGCGGGGGCGGTATGGGGATCTACGACCGCGAGTACTACCGTGGCGAGAGGGGCGGCCCTTCCTGGGCCGGCCTGACGTCCTCGTGGTGCAACATCCTCATCGTCATCAACGTGGCGGTGTTCGTGGCGGTCT
>JAFKFQ010000396.1 GCA_017308215.1 bacterium
GTCGTGCTGGCGCGGTTCGAGGACTGGAAGCGCGGCGCGAAAGACGACACACAGAAGCTCCTGAACCTGGTCACCGACGCGCTCGAGGTCGGGCTGGTGGACGAGGCCGTCGCCATGTCCGACCAGCTCCTCGCCGCCGTCCAGGCGAAGAAGGCGACGACCCCGCAGGTGGACCGGTTCGTCGCCGCCTACACCCCGCTCCAGTCGACGCAGAAGGGGTTCAAGGCCCGCGTCACGAACGCCGGCCCCGCCGCGGCGTGGAAGCAGAAATTGTCCCAGGGGCGCGGCTTCCACGACGCCGAGATTTACCCCAGCGCCCACTACGACCTCATCGCCTGGGGCGGCGTCCGCACCGCCGAGGCGAACCGCCGGCTCGAACAGTTGGAGATGAACCTCCGCGCGTTCTACCTGTGGTACGCGACGCGCGGCGTCCAGCTGCCGCTCCCCGACCAGCGCCTGCCAGTCGCCCTTACCGCCGGCCCGGACGACGTGCGCTTCCTCGCCTCGGTCCTCGACGCCAACGGCGTCATGACCGACGGGTTCTATGCCCCGGACCACGAGCTCCTCGTCCTCTCCCCGGACCGCGTGGACGAGATCGGCATCACGTTCCAGCGGCAGGTTCACCCCGAGTCGTACCTGCCGAACAGCCCGATCTGGCTGCTGAACGAGGACGGGCAGGGGAAGGCGAACGGCAAGAAGGCCGCCGAGGTGGCCCGGATGATGACGTGGGCGATGGCCGACGTGTTCAACCAGCGCGACTCCGAAATCGCCGCGACCAGCCGCGAGGGGAGCCGGCAGTTGTTCCACGCCAGTGGGCTGCTGCCGCGGCACGTCGCGGCGCCGGCGTGGCTGAATCACGGCTCGGCCGAGTTCTTCCACCGCCCGCGCGGCCCTGTCTACACCGACGGCCCGGAGGACAAGACGGTCGCCACCCTCGGCCTGACGACCGGGTACGGCACGGCGAACTTCGCGCAGCAGAAGCTGTTCCGCGACCTGTCCGACAAGAAGCTCCTCCCCGCCGACCCGGCCGTGCTGCTGCGGAACGTCGTGACCGACACGTACTTCACGGCCGTGTCCGCCCGGCTCGACGCCGACGATCCGAAACTGCCGAAGCCGAAGGCGCCGCCGAAGACTCCGATGCCCATGACCCCGGGTGGCGAGGGGCCGATGCCGATGATCGGGCCGATGATTCCGGGCATCGGCGGCCCGCCGGGCACCCCGATGGCGGGCGCACCGGTCGAAGACCCGCAGGCCTACGAGCGCCGGCGCCAGGCGTTCCTGGTGAACAAGGCGCGGAGCACGTCGTGGGCGCTGTACCACCACCTCGCCACCAACCACGCCGACGGCCTGCGCCGCTACTTCGCCGAGCTCGACAAGCTGCCGCGCGACATGCCGCTCGATGGGAACGCCAACCTCGCCGTGTTCATGACGGCGTTCAACCTCACCACGGCGCCGACGCCGGAGGCGGGGAAGGTGGCGTTCGGTCAGTTCGCCCGCGAGTGGCTCGACGCGACGGCGACGCTGGCGATGAGCGGCGTGGACATCACGCTGCACGCCCCGGCCCCGCCGATGATGTCCAACCCGACCAACCCGGGTGGTGGCATCCCCGGCCTCTCGCCGGGCGGACCGGGCGGACCAGGTGGTCCCGGCCGCGGGCCGGGCCCGTGACCCGGCCGGTTTTCGCTTGCAACTGCGGGACGCCCCCGGCGGCGGGAGTTGCCGGGAGTGTGGTGCGGCACTCCGTGCCGCCTCCCGTCGGGTGCCCTCGAGTTCCATCCGAAGGCTCCCGCGCCGCTCCGGCACGGGAGCGAAATACGGAACCGCACAAGTCCCCGCGCCGCCGGGGCACGGAGTGCCGCACCACACTTTTCCCTTGCACTCGCCCGACGCCCCCGGATCATGGGGGCGTCTTCCGTTTCCCACCCGCGAGCCCGCCATGACCGCCGACCTCTCCCGCCGCAGCTTCCTCGCCGCCGGCGCGGCCGCCGTCGCCGCGCCCGTACTGACCGCCCAACCGCCCGCCGCCCCGCGCTTCCGCCTCGGCTTGGTCACCTACAACGTCGCCGCCAATTGGGACTTGGCGACCGCGCTGAAGGTGTGCCGCGACGTGGGCATCGCCGCGGTCGAGTGCCGCACCACGCACCGCCACGGCGTCGAGCCGACGCTCGCCGCCGACGCCCGCCGTGACGTTCGCCGCCGGTTCGCCGACAGCGGGGTGGTGTTCTGGGGCTGTGCGAGTTCCACGCCGCCGACCCGGCCGTGGTCCGGCGTAACATCGAGGAGTGTAAGCGCTTCATCGACCTCGTGAAAGACCTCGGCGGCCGCGGCGTGAAGGTCCGCCCGAACGGCGTGCCCGCCGGTGCCGAACCGGCCCGCACCTTCGAGCAGATCGGCCGGGCGCTGACCGAGTGCGGCCGCGCCGCCGCCGACGCCGGGGTCGAGATTTGGGTCGAGGTCCACGGCGCGGTGACGGCGGTGCCGCGGAACATGAAGGCGATCATGGACGCCTGCGGGCACCCTAGCGTGGGCGTGACGTGGAACTCGAACGGCACCGACCTGGACGAGCAGAAGTCGATCGCGGCGAACTTCGACCTCTTGCGGCCGTTCATCAAGTCGTGCCACATCAACGACCTGGAGAACGACCGCCGCGGCACCTACCCGTACCGCGACCTGTTCCGCCGCCTCGCGGCGATGAACTACGACCGCTACACGCTGATCGAGGTCGGTCGCACGTACGACGTGGCCGCCGGCGCCGAGTTCCTCCGCGCCTACAAGAAGCAGTGGGAGGAGCTCGTCCGCGGCTGACCGCGCGGGGCGCATTCCGGGGAGTGGTTAGCGACGGTGCGCGGGTCGCGTTCTGCGCGACCATGACTTTTGTGTTCCGGTCAGGTGTGTCCGGGGACCGGCGTGTGGGTCGCCGGACACAATCATTTCGCTGTAAGCGTCGTCCGCTACCACTTCACCTCGTCGTCGAACCGCGGCCCGGCCCAGTCCGACTCCCGGACGACCGCCCGTGACTTCAGGATCAGTTCCGCGAGCGCCAGGTCGTCCTTCGTGGTGATCTTGAAGTTCGTCGCCGCCCCCGGCACGACCACGACCGGGTAGCCGGCGGCCTCGACGAGCTGCGCGTCGTCGGTGACCGGCGGCGCGACCGTGGCGCGCTTCGCGTAGGCGTCGAGGAGCCAGTCGCGGCGGAACACCTGCGGCGTTTGGGCCTGCCACAGCCCGGTCCGTGGCGTCGTGCCGGTGACGCGGTTCGCCGCGTCGACCTGCTTGAGCGTGTCCGCAACCGGCACCGCGAGCAGCGCGGCCCCGTGTCCCGCGGCGGCGGCGAAGACCGCGTCGATCAGTGCCGGCGTTCCCAGCGGGCGGACCGCGTCGTGAACCGCGACGAGGTCCACGTCGGCGGGGACGCGGGCGAGGGCGTTGGCGACCGACTCGAACCGCTCGGCGCCGCCGTCCACGAGCTCGACATTGTTGAACGCGACGAGGTGGCCGAACCGCTCGCGGAACTCGTCGCGGTCGCCCGGCGCGAGGACGAGGTAAACGCGCGACACGTCGGGCCGCTTCCAGAACAGCTCCGCCGACCGCTGCCACACCGGCCGCCCGTCGAGGCTCACGAACGGCTTCTTCTCGACCCCGCCGAACCGCGACGACATGCCGGCGGCCGGGATGACGACGGCGACGGACGGCATGATCGGCTCCGCGGCTACGGGGTCGGGGCTGCCGGCTGTTGTATCGCCCGCTGCCAGGTGGTGAACGCCTCGCGCCACCGCCCGACCGCGGAGGTCTGCTCGGCGAACCCGCGCTCCAATTCTTCGGCGAGCCGCCCGGCGGCGAGCAACCGCTCGCCCCACGTCGCCAGTTTCTGTTCGAATTCCCGCGGCGGCGATTCCTCGCCACGACCGGGCGGCGGCTCCGGCCACCGCGCCTCGTAGGCGTCGAGCCCCGCGACGGCGGCGGCGAGGGCCGCGTCCATGTCGGCGAGGGCGGCGAGCCAGTCGGCGGTGGGCAGGGTCATCGTGGCCCCGAGGGTGCGGCAAGCCGGGCAACCGGGGCGAGCAGATACCGCCCCGCGGCAGCCGGGGAAAGGCGGTTTTTCTCATTTTTTTGCTTGCGGGCGACGGCGGCGTGCGGTATCGAGCCGGCTCGTTTGGGGGACGGACCGGTCGCACGCCGGGGGGCGGGTGGCCGGGAACGACGATCGACGCGTGCCCACGGGGAGGGCCACGGCCGTGTACGTAGCCTGTTCGACACTCTGCTTCACCCGGCTGTCGCTCGAGGACGCCCTGCGGACCATCCGGGAGATGCACTTCCCGCGGGCGGACCTGGCGGTCCACGCCGCCGGCCCGCACCTGACACCGGCCGAGGTGCTGAGCGACCCCGGCCGCGCGGCGCAGCGGTTGAAGGCCGCGAACCTGCCGCTCGCCGCGTTCCACGTCGTCGTCGAGGCGCCGGCCGCGGAGGTCGCGAAGGCCGAGCTCCGGGCCGTGTGCCGTCTCGCGCGGGTCATGACCGTCCCGATCGTGACGGTCCCCGCCGCCGACCGCGGCGCCGACCTCGCCGCCGAGGCGCGGCGGCTCACCGACTGGGTGCGCGTCGCCGAGGGCGAGGGGGTCATTCTGACCGTCGAGACTCACGGGGCGACCGTCACGGCCGACCCCGCCGGCGCGGTCGAACTGTGCCGGCGCGTCCCGGGGCTCGGGCTGACGCTCGACCCGAGTCACTACTTAAACACGCCACACGGCGGGCTCGACTTCGACGTCGTGTTCCCACATGTCCGTCACGTCCGCCTCCGCGACACCGGCCACGCCCCGGACCAGTTCCAGGTGCGCGTCGGGCAGGGCGAGGTCGAGTACGGGCGGATCCTGTCGCAGCTCGACCGGGGACGCTACGACCGGGCACTGACCGTGGACGTGCGCGACATCCCGGACAGCCCGTTCCCGGTCGAGCCGGAGGTGCGGAAGCTGAAGTACCTGCTCGAATCGCTGATCTGAATCCGCTACTCGACGCCGACGCGCCGGCCGTTGACCGTCGGCCCGCCGCCGCCGAACCGCAGGAACGTGGCGTCGTCGTCGGGGTTGGTCGGCAAGCCGGGGGCGGGGTTGATCTCTACCGCGTGCAGGTCGAGGTTACCCCCGTTGGCGTCCGGTGCCCGGGCGTTCTGTGCGGCGGTGAGACCGGGAAGGTCGCCGTCCGCGCGGGCGAGCGCCTCGGGGACGCGGGCGAAGTAGTTTCGGTTCACCGCGAGCGCCACCACCGGCGACCCGCCCGGCGGACCGGTCACCAACAGCCCAACCTTGCAGTCGACGACGGTGTTCTGGGTGACGGTGAGCTTCAGCGGAAGCCGGTCACCCGGGCGGGCGACCGACAGGGCGGCGTCGAGCTGGTAGAAGCGGCTCCCGGTCACTTCCGCCGCGTCCGCCGGGCCGTCGAACCGCACCCCGGCCGAGCCCGGTCCCTCGAATCGGCAGTTTCGTACCAACAGGGCGCGGGCCGTGAGGTTGCCCCCGGTCTCGACCTTGAACCCGGCCTCCTGATCCTTCACACCCACGAAGCGCACGCGGTCGAACGTCATCGGCCGGCCGGACTGACCAGTCGCGTTCAGCAACCGCACGCCGCCCTTTTTGCCGCCCAGCACGGTCACGTTCTCGAGCGCCGCACCCGGGAGGTTACCGCTCAACTTGACCGCGTGCTCGGCGACGCCTTGGGCGTTGATGACAAAGCCCTTGAGGCGGAAGCCCTCGACGCCGCCGACCTCGATCGCCGCGTCGACCGGGTTGTCCGACTCGAGCTCGAAGTTAACCCGCTGCCCGTCGGGCAGGGCGGACTCGATCGTGAGGTCGCGGCGGCTCACGCGCACCGGTCCTTCTTTCAGGGTCGGCTCCTCGACGGCGATCGTGTCCCCGGCAGACGCGCGGGTGAGTGCCTTGCCGAGGGTGGGGAACACGTTCTCGGCGCCGGCCTTGGCCTTCGAGACGACCAGCCGTTTCGTGGTCGGGGCCGGAACCGGCTGGTTCCCCACCTCGGTCGGCTTCTTGTTGAAGAACACGAGGTACGCGCCGACGCCGCCGCCCAGTAACACCACGGCGCCGACCACGGCGAGCACGAGTGGGAGTTTGGTGCGCCGGGCGGGGTCGCGGGGCGCGGCCGGGCGGGGCCGGGTGGGCCGCGCCTCGGGCACCGTCTGGCTGGCCCGCCCGGTGTCGCCGGAACCCGGGGGCGGGGATTCGTCGAGCGACTCCCACACCCCAGCGGCGGGCGTCCGTTCGAGCGGCACGGTCGGCGCCTCGGACGCCTCCAGGCTGGTCGGCTGGCCGTAGGCCATGCTCTGCGACGACGTGATCCGCACCCCGCTCCCGGGCTCGCTGCCGACGAGGAGGGCCGGCCCCGCCGCCCGCGCGGCGCTGACCGCCGGCCGGTTTCCCAGCGCGGCCGCGACCGCCGGGGACAGCTGCGGCATCTCCTGGTCGCGCGGCGGCGGGATCGGGATCGACACCCACGGCTGCAGCGCCGCCATCACCTCGGACGGGTTCTGGTACCGGTCCCCCGGCTTCTTCGCCATCATCCGGGTGACCACCGCCGCGACGGCCTCCGGCACGTCGGGGCGCGTCTCGCGGATCGGCTTCGGCTGGCGGCTCCGGTGCCAGATCAGCTTCTGAGGGATCGTCCCCTCCGGGAACGGCTGGCTCCCGGTGAGGAGGTAGTAGAACGTCGCCCCGAGCGAGTAGATGTCGGAGCGGATGTCAACCGTGTGGCTGTCCTCGGCCTGCTCGGGCGAGAGGTAGTCGGCGGTGCCGAGGATGTTCTCGTCGTACTTGCGGGTGATGTGGTCGTCGGTGTCGTAGGTGAGGCGGGCGAGCCCCATGTCGAGCACCTTCACCACGCCGGCGCGGTCGAGCAGGATGTTCCCGGGCTTGATGTCCCGGTGGACCATACCGATCTCGTGCGCGTGCTGGAGGCCGACGGCGGCGCCGTAGACGTAGTGGCACGCCCGCACCGGGTCGAGCGGTCCGGCCTTCTTCACCAGATCCTGGAGGTTGGTGCCGTCGACGTACTCCATGACCAGGAAGTGGAGGTTGTCGTCCTGGTCGATGTCGAAGGCGCGGACGATGTTCGGGTGGTCGAGGGCGGCGGCGGCACGGGCCTCGCGGTTGAAGCGCGCGAGGCTGGACTCGTCGGCCGCCTTCGTCGTGGGCAGCACCTTCACCGCCACCCGGCGGCGCATCAACTTGTGCTCGCAGAGGAACACCTGCCCCATCCCGCCCGACCCGAGGCGCTCCAGCACCTTGTACTTGCCGATGCTGAACCGCTTCCACTTCCCCTGGAGGATCTGTTCGGCCTGGAAGAACGTGAGGAGCCCGTCGCGGACGAGGTGGCCGGCGGCCTTCGGCGGCTCCGGAGGGAGGGCGGCGAGGCCGCCGATCTTGTCGAGGTACGCCTTCAGCTTGGCCTCGTCCGCGACCCCGCTCTTCTGGACCAAGTCCAGGAACTCGGGAACCGAAGCGGGGGCGGGCATTGGTCAATATCCTCGCCAGGCGGCGGGAGTGTCGAGCCGCGCTGGTAAATATAGGGCACGGACGGTGGCTGAGAGCCCTTTACGTCTAGTCTGTCCAGATTGCCGATCGGATGCAACCCTGTGGTCCGCAATCCGGTGAAGTCGACCGCACTAAAGCTACGTGAGAGTGCCGCGCGGTTCTCGGACGAAACACGCGGCGGCGACAGGTTTTACTACTGGGGAACGATCAGCAGTTGATCGGGGGAACTGACCTCGATGACTGCCGGCCCCGCCGCGGCCTTCTGAACCTTGCCGCGGACTCGAATGATCTTCCCTTCATACTGCGAGGTGAGCTGCTGCCGGGTGCTGTGGGCGATGAGACCGGCGCTAATCCGTGCCGCGAACCCCGGTCCTTTCTGGTTCTCGGCGGCCTTGAGGTCGAGGGTGTCGGCGCCGCCAATGCTGGCCACGCGGTATTCCACGGTGCAGATCTTCCCGTCCTGAATCGCCGCGGCGTCCGGCGAGTACGCCGGCTCGTCGAGGGTCGGGCCGAGGCGCTCGACCTGAACTGCTGCGTGCGCGTGCTCTGTTGCCTTCTGCTTCCCGGTGTCCGCTGCCTGACCGAAGCGGCCGAGGTAGTAGGCACCCGCCGCCAGTGCCGCACAGAACAGCAATCCGACGCTGACCGCGAGCGCGACGTAGAGGCCGCGCCGTGAGTGAATCGCGGGCGGCGCCGAATAGCCGCTCGCCGAGCCGTCGTCGCGGGGCGGGCGGGATTGTGGGGCGGTGCGGGGGCGCATCGGGGTGGTCGAGACGGCGGCGTTGCGGGCCGTGGACTTCGGGCCGGGCGGGGCTGGGACGCGCGGCGACGACCCCGGCCCGCGCGCGACGCGGACCGCGCCCGACGCCGGCCCGAGCCGGCCCGACGCGCCGGACGCCGGCATCCGCCCCGAACTCCCGCTAGCGGACCGGAGCGCCGAGCGACCGGGGCCGAACAGCACGCGGCCGAGCGGCACGGACGTCCCGCTCGACGACGCCTTATCGACCGCGTGCCCGGTCAGCGCCAGCACCAGCGGGCAGAGGCCGGGCATCTCCTTCGCGGGCGGCGGGTCCACCGGCAGGTCGGCCCACTCGGCCAGCGCCTCCGCCACCTCCATCGGCGTCTGGTAGCGGTCGGCGGGGTCTTTCGCCGTCATGTGCCGCAGGACGTCGAGCATGCCGGGCGGCACGTCGGCGCGGAACGCCGTGACCGGCTTCGGCTCGCGCGTCTGGTGGGCGACCAGCTTCGCCGCGATGGTGCCGTCGGGGAACGGCGTCTGCCCGGTGAGGAGGAAGTAGAGCGTGCCGCCGAGGCTGTAGATGTCGGCCCGCACGTCCACCGTGTTGCTGACCGCCTGCTCCGGGGCGAGGTAGTCGGCGGTGCCGAGGACGCACTTGTCGTCGTACTTCTCGGTCACGCTGTCGGTCGGCTTGTTGAAGAACCGGGCCAGCCCCATGTCGAGGATCTTGACAACGCCGGTGCGCTCCAGCAGCAGGTTCCCCGGCTTGATGTCGCGGTGGACCATGCCGAGTTCGTGCGCGTGCTGGATGCCGACGGCCGCCTGCGCGACGTAGTGGGCGGCGCGGACCGGGTCCATCGGGCCGTGCCGGGCGATGACGTCCTGGAGGCTGTTCCCGTCGACGTACTCCATGACGAGGAAGTGGAGCTTCTCGTGGACGTCGATGTCGTAGGCGCGGACGATGTTCGGGTGGTCCAGCGCCGCGACCGCCCGCGCCTCGCGGTGGAACCGCTCGAGGTTCGACGGGTCTTCGAGCTTCTCGACGGGGAGCACCTTGAGCGCCACCAGGCGCTTCATCAGCGTGTGCTCGCACAGGTACACGGCGCCCATCCCGCCGGCGCCGATGAGCTCGAGCAGCCGGTACTTCGACCCGATGGTGAACCGCTTGTACCGGCCGAGCTTGAGCTGCTTGGCCTGGAAGAAGGTGAGGAGCCCCTCGCGGACGAGGAGGGCGGCGAACGGGTCGACGGCCTGCGGGAGGGTGGCGGCGGCCCGGTGCCGGTCGATCACCTCGTCCACGGTCGCGTCGGGCAGGAGCCCGCTCTTGCGCACGAGGTCGAGGAACTCCGGGACGGTGGCGGGTGCCGGCATCTTCGTTCCTCGTCCCCCGGGCCGGTGAGGGCGTCACGCGGTCCCGGTTCGTGCGACCGAGTGGGCGGTGGTCGGTCGTCCGCGTCCGTGGGAGGGCTTGCTCTACTCTGCCGGGGTCGGGCGCGGTCCGCAAGCGGCTGGTGCGGATTTTCGGGAGAACCCGCACGTCCCGTCCGGCCCAGTCAGAACCCCCAGCCCCCGCGGTCGGCGGCCTTCTGGTATCATATCGGCCGCACCACCGACGCGGCGGGAGACTCATGACCCGGGAATTGCCGACCGTCCGCGCCGTCTGCCCGCACGATTGTCCCGACACCTGCGGGCTGGTCGTGACCGTGGACCCCGTGGCGAACCGGGCCGTCGCACTGCGCGGCGACCGCGACCACCCGTTCACCCGCGGGTTCCTGTGTCAGAAGGTGGCGAACTACCTCGACCGGGTGTACCACCCCGAGCGCCTCCTGTACCCGATGCGCCGCGTCGGGAAGAAGGGAGACGGGCGGTTCGAGCGCATCGGCTGGGCCGAGGCGGTGCGCACGATCGCCGACCGCCTGCGGGCCGTCGCCGCCTCGCCCGACGGCCCGCAGGCGGTGCTGCCGTACAGCTACGCCGGCACGATGGGGAAGCTGATGTACGGCAGCCTCGACCGGCGGTTCTTCCACCGCCTCGGGGCCAGCCTACTCGACCGTACCATCTGCGCGACCGCCGGCGCCGCCGGGTGCGACGTGACGCTCGGCACGCGGGCGATGCTCGACCCCGAAGCGGCGGTGAACGCCCGCTACGTCGTGAACTGGGGGTCGAACACGTCGGTCACGAACACGCACTTCTGGAAGGTCGAGTTCGAGGCGCGGAAGCGCGGCGCCCGCATCGTCACCATCGACCCGTACCGCTCGCCGACCGCGGCGAAGTCGGACTGGTGGATTCCGATCCGCCCCGGCACCGACGCGGCGCTCGCGCTCGGGGTGATGCACGTACTCTTCCGCGAGGGCTGGGTCGATCGGGACTATCTCGACAACCACTGCGTCGGCGCCGACCAGCTGCGCGACCGTGTGATGACAGAGTTCGCGCCCGCGCGGGTGGCGGCGATCACGGGTCTGAGCGTGGACGAGATCGAGCGCTTCGCCCGCGAGTACGGCCGCAGCCGGGAACTCTTCGGCGGCCCGGCGCTGATCCGCCTGAACTACGGCCTCCAGCGCCACGGCGGCGGCGGCACGGCGGTGCGGACCGTCGTCTGTCTCCCGGCCCTGACCGGTGACTGGCGCCACCCCGGGGGCGGGGCGCTCTTGAGCACGAGCAAGGCGTACCCGTTCGACGACACGTTCCTGACCCGCCCGGACCTGATCCCGCCCGGCACGCGCACGATCAACATGACGCAGCTCGCCGAGGCACTGCACGGCGAACTGCCGGGGCCGCCGGTGAAGGCGCTGTTCGTGTACAACTCGAACCCGGCGGCGGTCTGCCCCGACCAGTCGCGCGTGCTGAGCGGGCTGCGCCGCGACGACCTGTTCACGGTCGTCCACGACCAGTTCCAGACCGACACCGCCGACTACGCCGACATCCTCTTGCCGGCGACGACGCAGCTCGAGCACTTCGACCTGCACGGCAGCTACGGCCACCTCTACGTGCAGGCGAATAACGCCGCCGTGGCGCCACTCGGCGAGGCGAAGCCGAACACGGAAGTGTTCCGCCTGCTCGCGCGCGAGATGGGTTACGAGCCGGAGCTGTTCGACATCAGCGACGAGGAACTGGCCCGCGGCGCACTCGGCGAGCCGGGGGCGTCCGCCTTCGGGTTCGGGATGCCGCAAGAAGTCGCGGCGGCGTTCGACGGCATCACGCTCGACGACACGAAGCGCGGCCCCGTGCGCTTGAACCTGCCGGCCGACTGGGCGCCGTTCGCGGAGGGGAATTTCCCGACGCCGTCCGGCAAGTGCGAACTCTACTCGGAGCGCGAGGGGCGGGCCGGGCGCGACCCACTCCCGCACTACCAGCCGCCGCACGAGGACCCGCAGACGCGCCCCGACCTCGCCGCCGACTACCCGCTCCAGCTCCTCACGCCGCCGGTGCCGGCGTTCCTGAACTCGACGTTCGCGAACATCGAGAAGCAGCGCGCGTCGGCCGGCGGGGTGACGCTGGAGATGCACCCGGCCGACGCCGAGGCGCGGGGCATCGCGGACGGGCAGCCGGTGAGCGTGTTCAACGCCCGCGGCCGCTTCCGCGCGACCGCATCGGTGGGCGAGTCGGTGAAGCCGGGCGTGGTGGTGTCGTTGGGCATCTGGTGGAACCGCTACACCGCCGACGGCGTGAACGGCAACACGACGACGAGTACGGCGCTGACCGACCTCGGCGGCGGGGCGACGTTCTTCGACAACCTCGTGCAGGTAGAGCGAGCGTAAGGCGGGCGGGCGAGCTACAGGTTCATACCACGGAGGGCCGTTTCGTATGCCGGCCCGACGTCGAGCGGGATGATCGGCCCGCCGCGTAGTGCCAACGGCACGACGGGAAACGGCTCGCCGACGTTCAGTGCGTAGTGCCACACCGCGACGGAGTTCCCGGCCGGCCCGTGCTGCGGCGCGAGAGCCGCGATCGACGTTCGGGGCGACCGTTCCTCGGCCTCCGGGCGCACGTCCATCGACCGAAGCAACGTGGCGAACGGGCCATCGGGCAGACTCGTGACGACATCCACGATGACGACCCCGATGCCGCGCTGGAGGTAGCCGGCACACTTCTGGGCGAACGCCGTCCGGCACGGACGGGTCTCCTTATTCACCGCTCCGACCAGCAGCACCGACGCCGCTAGACCGAACTCGGACCGCCTCGGCGACCTGCACCTCGTACACGTCGGGGTACACGATCGGGAGTTGTCGAAAGCGCGGCGGCAGCGCACCAGGATCTGGTCGGCGAACCTCGCGCTCGACCTTCCACCCGCTCCGCACCAACGCGGCGGCGGTGAACTCGCCGCGCGCCAGGGTGGCGTTGAGTTCCGCCGTCAGCGCCGCCACCCACATTGTCGCCAGCGACGGCCACGGCGGGTCGTCGAGAAGTGGCGGGTGGAAGTGGTCGCGGAGCGGCATCGAAACCTCCGCCCCCATCATAACAGCCGGTTTGGCTGGGGAATGACGAACGACGAGTGACCACCAATGACGAAGGAAGCCCGAATCCCCGAATGACGAAATCACTGCCCCCGTCGCCTTCTCGTGCTTCGGATTTCCTTCGTCATTGGTGGGTCATTCGTCATTCGTCATTCGTCATTCCCGGAAGACCGCGGTTGCGGTTGACGCCGGCTCCGGCCGCGGATTACCCTCCGCCGGGTCCCCACGCTCTGGGTACGGCCGCACATGATGCTCCACCGCCCGCCGGTCCACGACACGACCGACGCGCCGCGCCCGGCGGTGGCGTGGGAGGATACGCCCTGCCTCCTGTGCGGCCGCGACCAGTCCGCGCTGCTCCTCGAGGCGCCCGACCCGCTCCCGCCGGCCGGCAGCGGCCTCCGTTTCGCCGTGGTGCGCTGCGAGCATTGCGGGCTGACGTACACGAACCCGCGCCCGAGCCCGCGCACCATCGCCCGCTTCTACCCGTCCGACTACGCCCCGCACCGCCGCCCGCGGAAGCTCGCGCAGGCCCGCCGCTCGCGCCCGCTGTGGAGTCGGCTGTTCGGCCGCCCGTGCGGCGAGCGCCGCGGCGACCTGCCGTGGCCCGGCCCCGGGCGGCTCCTCGACTTCGGCTGCGGCGGCGGCGCGTTCCTGAAGCGCATGGCCGACCGCGGCTGGACGGTCACGGGGCTTGACTCGGCGGACGAGACCGGGCGGGCCGTGCAGGAGGAGCTCGGCCTGAAGGTGCTGACCGGCACGCTGCCGCACCCGGACCTGCCGCCGTGTTCGTTCGACGTGGTGACGATGTGGCACTCGCTGGAGCACGTCCACCGGCCGCTGACGGTGGTGCGCGAGGCGTTCAAGCTGCTCGTGCCGGGCGGCAAGCTGGTGGTCGCCACGCCGAACATCGAGAGCCTGCCGTTCTACTGGTTCGGGGCGAGCTGGTTCGGCCTCGACCTGCCGCGCCACCTCACGCACTTCACCCCGACGACGCTCCGCACGACGCTCGAAACCGCCGGTTTCCGCGTCGGTCGGGTGCAACTGTTGCGGCACTCGGACTGGCTGCGGTCGAGCGCGAAGCTGGCCGTGCGGCAGCGCACGGGCGGGCTCGCGTCGCGCCTGCTGACGTGGAAGCCGGCAGCGAAGGCGGTGGCGTGGGGCTGCTACGCCGCCCGGATGAGCGACTGTATGCTCGCCGTCGCGGAACGACCTTAGCGGCCGCGAATGACGACGGCCGAATGACCCACCCGTGACGAAGGAAGACACTCGCGGCTTTCCTTCGTCACGGGTGGGTCATTCGGCCGTCGTCATTCCGGGACGCCCCGCGTCCCTTGACGCCCCATCCGCTCCGCACTAACGTGTGTGGGGTTGTCACGGACCGACCCCGCCCGGGCAGATGTCCCGGGCGTTTTCACGAACGGGGTTGGACCCTCTCCACGAGCCAGCAGCGGGCGGTTCCTCAGATGCCGGGTACGTGTGTCGTCGGGTTGCAGTGGGGAGACGAGGCCAAGGGGAAGATCGTTGATCTCCTCGGTGACGGCTTCGACTACGTGGTCCGCTACAACGGCGGGGCCAACGCCGGGCACACCGTCGTCGTCCACGGCAAGACGTTCAAGCTCTCGCTCCTCCCGACCGGCGTCATCCGGCCGAACGTCAAGTCGGTCATCGGCAACGGCGTGGTCGTCTACCCGCCGAAGTTCATTGAGGAAGTCGCCGGCCTCAAGGCGGCCGGCATCGACCTGTCGGAGTCGCTGAAGATCAGCGACCACGCCCACGTCATCTTCCCCTACCACATGGAAGAAGAACGGCTGGCCGAGAGCGGCGCCGAGGGGAAGATCGGCACCACTGGCCGCGGCATCGGGCCGTGCTACCAGGACAAGGTCGGCCGGCGGTTCGGCATCCGCGTCGGCGAACTGCTGCGCCCGGACCACCTGCGCGAGCGGCTGCGGTTCGTGGTGCCGTTCAAGAACCGGCTGATGAAGGCGTTCGCCAACGGCCATGCCGACCAGCTCGTGCCGATGGAGCCCGACGCGATCACCGACCAGTACCTCGGCTACGCCGACGCCCTCCGCCCGCACGTGGCCGACACGTCACGCCTGCTGCACGAGGCACTCGCGGCCGGCAAGCGCGTGCTGTTCGAGGCGGCGCAGGGCAGCCTCCTCGACGTGGACCACGGCACGTACCCGTACGTCACGAGTTCGAGCAGCCTGCCGTCCGGCATCTGGGGCGGGTCGGGCGTGCCGGCGAAGAACGTCCAGCGCATCATCGGGGTGGTCAAGGCGTACACGACGCGCGTCGGCAAAGGGCCGTTCCCGACCGAACTCGACGACGGCCCGACCGGCACCGGCGAGCGCATCCGCAAGGTCGGCCGCGAGTACGGCACTGTCACCGGCCGCCCGCGCCGCGTCGGCTGGTTCGACTCGGTCGCCGTCCGCTACACCGCCGCGCTCGCGGGTGCGGACGAGATCACGGTGATGCTCCTCGACGTGCTGAGCGGCCTGCCGGAACTGAAGCTCTGCACGGCCTACGAGGTCGACGGCGAGCGCGTCACGCACTTCCCGAGCGACTCGTACCAGCTCGACCGCTGTCGGCCGGTGTACGAAACAATCCAGGGCTGGACCGAAGACCTCACCGCCGTGCGGAAGCTCACCGACCTGCCGGCCGCCGCGCGGCGCTACATCGACCGCGTCGGCGAGCTGGTCGGGCTGCCGGTGTCGGTCGTGTCGGTCGGCCCGGACCGGGCGCAAACCATCCTTGTGAAGTAAGTGGAGACGTTGGCCGCAAGAAGGCAAAAAAGCACAAAAATGACGGAAACCAGACTCTCTTTCTTTTGTGGCTTTTGTGCCTTTTTGCGGCCATTCTGCCGGGGCTGCCCATGAGCCACGACCCCGCCGTTTACGCCCGGTCGGTCGGGCTCGACCCGGCCCAGCTCCCGCGGCACGTCGCCGTCATCATGGACGGCAACGGCCGCTGGGCGCGGGCGCAGGGGAAGGAGCGCGTCGAGGGGCACGCCCGCGGCGCGCGGTCGGTCGACGAGGTCACCGAGGAGTGCTGCCGCCTCGGCATCGGGCAGCTCACGCTCTACTGCCTCAGCTCCGAGAACTGGAAGCGGCCGAAGGCCGAGCTCGATTTCCTGATGGCGCTGCTCAAACAGTACCTGCTCCAGGAGCGCGAGAAGATCCTGCGGCAGAACATCCGCTTCGCCGTGATCGGCCGCCGCGACGGGCTCCCCGACGAGGTGCTCGCCGAGATCGACGAGAACGAGCGCCTCACCCGCGGCAACACCGGCCTGACGCTGTGCCTGGCGATCAACTACGGCGCCCGGGCCGAGATCGTGGACGCGGTGAAGGCGCTCGCCGAGCGCGTGAAGCGCGGCGACCTCGACCCCGCCGCGATCGACGAGGACGCCATCTCGGCGAGCCTGTACACGGCGGGGATGCCCGACCCGGACCTGCTCGTCCGCACGGCCGGCGAGATGCGCGTGAGCAACTACCTCCTCTGGCAGATCTCCTACGCCGAGCTGTGGGTGACGCCCCGGTTCTGGCCCGAGTTCGGCGTCGAACTCCTGCACGACGCCCTGCGCGACTTCGCCCGCCGCGAGCGGCGGTTCGGTGGCCTCCGGCCGGCGGAGCCGACCTGATGCGGACGCGCATCGTCGTCGGCAACCTCCTCGCGGCGTTCACCATCGCGCTGCTCGTCGGCGACACCTACCTCGCCCCGTGGTTCCCGGTCCTGTTCACCGCGCTCGCCTTCATCGGCGTCGTCGCCACGCGCGAACTCGTCTCGCTCTTTCCCGCCGACACCCGCCCCGCGCCCGCCCCGACGATCGCCGCCGTGCTCGTCGTGATGGCGGCGAACTGGCTACCGCTCGCCGTCCAGTGGATGACGCGAATGGAGGCGGTCGCGGTCGCATTCGTGGGCGTGTTCATGGCGGCGGTGCTGGTCGAACTGGCCCGCTTCCGCGAACCCGGCGGGATCGTCCCGCGTCTGGGCTTGGTCGTGTTCGCCGTCGCGTACCTGGGACTGCTCGGCAGCGCGTTCGCACAGCTGCGCTGGCTCACACCCGATCCGGCGCGGTCGAGTTGGCTCCTCGGACTGGCGATCTTCATTCCGAAGGGCGCCGACACGGGCGCGTACTTCGCCGGGCGGGCGTTCGGGAGGCACCGCATGACGCCGCTCCTGAGTCCGAAGAAGACCTGGGAGGGTTTGGCCGGCGGGTTGCTGTGGTCGGCGCTAACCGCCATCGGGTTTCATCTTGTGGCCGGCGGGCTGTTCGGGCACGGTATCATGGAGGCGGCGGCGTTCGGCATCGTGGTCGGGGCGGTCGGGGTACTCGGCGACCTGGCCGAGTCGCTGGTCAAGCGCGACGCCCAGGCGAAGGACGCGGCGGCGAGCATCCCCGGCTTCGGCGGCCTGCTCGACGTCGTGGATTCGGTCCTGTTCGCCGCGCCGGTCGCGTACCTTTGGTTCGCCGTTTCCCAGGCGCTGGCTCCCGTCAGGTAGGAAGCATGGCCGAGAACACCGTCACCCGCACCGTCACCCTCGACAGCCGCGAGGAGGCCGTGCTGCTGTTCGGCCCGCGCGACCAGTACCTCCGCACCATCCGCGACGCGCTCGGGGTGAAGGTCGTGGCGCGCGGCGACCTGGTCCAACTCGAGGCGGCGACGACCGAGCCGGTCGAGCAGGCCGAGCGCGCCTTCCAGCAGCTCCGCACCGTCCTTCGCAAGCACGGCAAGCTGACGCCCGAGGACGTGCGGACCGTCGTCGAGGTCGTCCGCGGTGCGACCGAACGCGGCGCCGGCGCGGCGGTGACGATGATGGAGAGCGGCCGCCACCTCCGCCCGCGGACGGACGGGCAGGGGCGCTACGTGCAGGCGATGAAGACGCACGACATGGTGATCTGCGTCGGCCCCGCCGGGACCGGGAAGACGTACCTTGCGGTCGGCATGGCGGTGAGCCTGTTGCGGGCCGGGCAGGTGAAGAAGATCGTGCTGGTGCGCCCCGCGGTCGAGGCCGGCGAGCGGCTCGGGTTCCTCCCCGGCGACCTGGCGGCGAAGGTGAACCCGTACCTCCGCCCGCTGTTCGACGCGCTCAACGACATCATGGAGCCGGAGCAGGTGCGCCGGTACATGGACAACGACGTGATCGAGATCGCCCCGCTGGCGTACATGCGCGGCCGGACGCTGAACAACTCGGTCATCATCATGGACGAGGCGCAGAACGCGACGGTGCCGCAGACGAAGATGTTCCTCACCCGCATGGGGAACAACTCGCGCGTCGTCGTCACCGGCGACCTGACGCAGACGGACCTGCCGAAGACGATCCCGAGCGGGCTGGCGGACGCGGTGCAGCGGCTCCGCGACGTGGAGGGGCTGGCGATCGTCTACCTCGATGAATCCGACATCGTGCGCAACCCGCTGGTGTCGCGCATCGTCAAGGCCTACGAGGACGAGACGCCGCGGGCGCGGCGCTAACAGGCGAACGGCCGGCGTGAGCCGGCTGGTTGAAGCGAGTGGAAAATAGACAGGATAACCGGACGAACAGGATGCCGAACCAAAGTATGGTTCGGCATCCTGTTCGTCCGGTTATCCTGTCTATTTTTGGTTTCCGCAGCAATAGCCGGCTCACGCCGGCCGTTCGCCTCGGCTCACTTTTTCGGGATCAGCACGGTGTCGATGACGTGGACGACGCCGTTGCTCGCCTTGATGTCGGCCTTCGTCACCTTCGCGTCCCCGATCTTCACGTCGGCGCCGGATACCGCGACCTTGAACCCGTTCACCTCCTTGTCGTTCAGCCCGGCTATGTCCTTCGTATAAATCGCCTTGGCCGAGACGACGTGCGCCAGCAGGATCGTCTTCAGTAGCGTCCTGTTCTTGATGACGTCCTTGATCTTGTCGTCGCCGAGCTTCTTGAACGCCGCGTCGGTCGGGGCGAACACGGTGAACGGCCCCTTGCCCTTGAGCTCGTCCACCAGCCCGGCCTCCTTCACGGCCGTCACGAAGATGGTGTGCTCCTTCGACCCGGCGGCGGTGTCCACGACGTCCTTGTCGTCGGCAGCGGGGGTCGGGGGCGCGACGACCAAGGGCAGCGCGCACGCGAACGCGGTGATCAGCTTCGCCCTCATGGGGAGACTCCGGGGGTGAGTGCCGGGCGCTGCCGGCCGGTCGAGCGGTCCCGGGTCGGTAGCCCGTTCAGACCCGCAGGGTGAACCCGCCCGACCACTCGGACCGCGGTTCTTCGGATGTTGCTCGTCTCGGCTCAAGAGACTCGTGGGCGTTGATCCGGTCGCGCGCCGTAGGCCCGCCACAGGTCGGCCGGCGCGGGTGCCTCGAGCTCGACGCGGTGCCCCTCGACGGGGTGGTCGAACGCGAGCCGCCAGGCGTGGAGGCACACGCGGCCGACGGGGTCGGTCTTCGCGCCGTAGTCGCGGTCGCCGGCGACGGGGCAGCCGAGCCCGGCGAGGTGGACGCGAATCTGGTGCTTGCGGCCGGTGAGGATGTCCACCGCGACGAGTGCGTGACGGCCGTGCGCGCCGAGCGCGCGGTAGTGCGATACGGCCCGCTTCGCCCCGGGCGCGTCGGCGGCCGCGGGGCGAACCCGGAGGTTGTCGCCTTCGAGCAGGTGGTTGTCGATCGTCCCGTCCGGCGGGCGCGGCGCGCCGTCCGTCACGGCGAGGTAGGTCTTGCTCACGGCGGCCCAGTTCGCCTGCAAGCGGTCGCGGACCTGCGGCGAGCGGGCGAAGACGAGTAGGCCGGACGTGCCGCGGTCGAGCCGGTGGACGACGAACGGCCGCCCGCTGCGCAGTAGCGCCGCCAGGCGCGTGAACGCGGTGTCCTCCTTTTCGGCGTCGGTAGCGACGCTCAGCAGCCCGGCCGGCTTGTTCACGACCACGAGCACGTCGTCCTCGTAGCGGACCTCCAGCGACGGCGGCGCTCCCGGTCGCGCCGTACTGCCTTCGGCGGCGATGGCGACGCGGTCGGCGGGGGTGAGGGGTAGGTCGTGCCGCGTGACCGGGCGGCCGTTCACGAGCACGCGGCCGTGTTGGAGCAGCTGCTTGACGCGCGTGCGGTTCATCGGCGCGAGCACGACGAGGAGCCAGGGCAGTAGCGGTCCAGGCGCGGTTGGTGGTGCGAGTTCGCGGACAGCAGATGGCATGGTCAGTCCCCGGAGCGCTTCGCTTCGAGCTCCTGCCAGCGGGCGTACAGTCGTTCGACGTGCGCCTGCGCCTCCTCCAGCTTGCGACAGGCGTCGGTGAGGGCGGCGTGGCCCGCCGTCGCCGCGGCTTCCACCTCCGCCTGGCGGGTGGTCAGCGCCTCTTCGGCGGTCGTGACGGTGACCTCCATGCCGTCCCACTCCTGCTGTTCCTTGAAGCTGAGCTTCTTCGCCTTCCGCGCGGCCGGGACGGGGGCGGCCGGCTTCGGCTCGGGCTTCGCCCGCGGCGCGTCCGCCTTCGCCAGTGCGTCGAGCCACTGCGTCACGCTCCCGTAGTGCGCGGCGCCGCCGCGGCCGTCGAGGCCGATCACGTTCGTGCAGAGGCGGTCCATCAGGTCGCGGTCGTGGCTGACCAGTACGACGGCGCCGGGGAAGTCGGCCAGGCTGTCTTCGAGGACTTCGAGCGCGGGGATGTCGAGGTCGTTCGTCGGCTCGTCGAGGAACAGCACGTCGGCCGGCTTGAGCATCAGCTGCGCGATGCGGACGCGGGCCTGCTCGCCGCCGGACAGCGCGCCGACCTGCACGTCGAGCTGCTCGGGGCGGAAGAGGAACTGCTTCGCCCACCCGCCGACGTGCAGTTGCCGGTCGCGGAACGTGACCATCTCCGAGTTCGGGCTGAGCGCCCGGCGGAGGGGCAGGGTGGGGTCGAGCGACGCCCGCCCTTGCTCGAACGTGACCGCCCGCAGCCCGTCGGCGTGCGCCACGGTGCCGGCGTCGGGGTCGAGCTCGCGCGCCAGCACCTTGAGGAGCGTGCTCTTGCCGCCGCCGTTCGGGCCGAGCAGCCCGAGCCGCGTGCCGGGTGCGAGGAGCACGTCGAGCCCCGCGAACAGCGGCCGCCCGCCGAGCGCCTTGGCGATGCCGGTCGCGGTGACGAGCTTCTTCGTCTGCCGGCCGGTGCCGGCGAAGTCGATGCCGGCGGCGCCGCGGGCGGCGGTGCGCACGTCGAGCTCGGCCAGCTCGGCGCGGCGGTCGGCCGCCTCCTCGATCCGCGACCGGCTCTTGCGGCGCTGGGCGCTCTCCTTGCGCCCGAGCCAGTCCGTCTCGCGCCGCACCTGGTTCGCCACCGCCTCGCGCTGCCGCGCCTGCGCCTCCAGGAAGTCGTCGCGCTGGTCGGCGAACGTGTCGTAGCCGCCGGTCGCCCGGAAAACACCGCCGGGGTACGACCGGCTGACCTCCATGATGTCGTCGGCCACGGCGCGGAGGAACGCCCGGTCGTGGGTGGCGACGAGATAGCCGAACGGCGCCGCCCGGAGGAGCTGTTCGAGCCACACGACGCCGGGCAGGTCGAGGTGGTTGGTCGGCTCGTCGAGGAGCAGGATGTCCGGCTCACGGGCGAGTTCACGCGCGAGGGCGAGGCGCTTCCGCCAGCCGCCCGAGAGCGTGCCGGCCGCCTGGTCGTGGTCGGCGAAGCCGACGCGCGTGAGCGCGATCGCCGCCCGCGTGTCGCGCTCGTGCTCCTCCAGGTCGGTGTCGGCGAGCCCCGCGACCACGACCTCGCGCGCCGACCGGGTCGCGGGGAACACGTCGTCCTGCGCGAGGTAGCCGATCACGGCCCCGCGGCGCGGCGTGACCGCGCCGTGGTCCGGCGCCTCGGTGGCGGCGAGGAGGCGGAGCAGGGTCGATTTCCCGGCGCCGTTCGGGCCGATCAGACCGACCTTCTCGCCGGCGCGCAGGTCGAACGCCAGGTCCTCGAACAGTGGGCGTGTCGAGTACGACTTCATCAACTCGCGGGCGGACAGCAGCACACTCATGTCGTTCAAGCTCGCGGAACGCCGCCCGCGGGGCAAGGGCGGCGATCCGGTTCGCGCTTGACTTCCGCCGGGGTGAAGGCGAGTATCATATCAGCTTGCCAAACCTCACCGGCGCGGTCCCGCCGGCGCGGAGTATCCCACCCGAGGACCGGTTCATGCCCGTCCGCTCCGGCCTCACGGCCGTTCTGCTGGTGTTCGCGTTCACCCCGGCCGCTGTCGCGGACGAGTCGCTTCACGCCGCCGTCGACCGCTTCATCGCCGCCGGACACCCGGATTACGCGAAGCAGGCCGCGGCACCCGCCGACGACGCCGAGTTTCTCCGCCGCGTGACGCTCGATCTGTCCGGCACGATCCCGACTGCGGCCGAGACGCGGGCGTTCCTCGCGGACGCGGACCCCGAGAAGCGGACGAAACTGATCGACAAACTGCTCGCCGCCCCCGGTTACGCGCGGCGGATGGCTCAGGCGTTCGACGTGATCCTGATGGAGCGGCGGAAGGACACGCGGGTGACGCGGGTGGCGTGGGAGACGTACCTCCGCGAGGCGTTCGCCGCGAACCGCCCCTACGACGAGTTCGCCCGCGAAATCCTCTCCGCCGACGGCACCGACGCCAAGACGCGGCCGGCGGCGAGGTTCTTCCTCGACCGCGACCTCGAACCGAACCTCGTCACGAAAGACCTCGGCCGCGTGTTCCTCGGCCGCAACCTCGCCTGCGCCCAGTGTCACGACCACCCGACGGTCGGCGACTACAAGCAGGCCGACTACTACGGCATCCAGGCGTTCGTGAACCGCACGTTCCTGTTCCCGAACGCCCAGGCGCCGACCGCAGTGATCGCCGAGAAGGCGGACGGCAACGTGACCTTCATGAGCGTCTTCGACAAGACCAAGAAGACGAGCGCCACCGGCCCGCGGCTCCCCGGCCTCAAGGCGCTCGACGAGCCGGCGGTCGAGAAGGGGAAGGAGTACGCGGTGGCGCCGGCGAAGGACGTGCGGCCGGTGCCGGCGTACAGCCGGCGCGCGAAGCTCGCCGCGGCCGTGACGGCGCCGGAGAACCCTGCCTTCGCCCGCACCGCGGTCAACCGCTTGTGGGCGCTGATGCTCGGCCGCGGGATCATCAACCCGGTTGACCAGGACCACGCCGGTAACCCGCCGAGCCATCCCGAGTTGCTCGACCACCTCGCCCGCGCGTTCGTCGCCCACGGGCACGACGTGAAGTGGCTGGTCCGCGAGATCGCGCTGAGCAAGACCTACCAGCGCTCCAGCGAGGTGCCCGCGGCCCTGGGCGACGTGCCGCCCGAAAAGTACCTCGTCGCGCCGCTCAAGCCGCTCCCGGCCGAGTCGCTGGCGTACGCACTCAGCGAGGCGACCGGGAATACGAGTACCGACGCGAAGGTGGCGCCGCTCGCGGCGACGTTCCGCGGCGTGTACGGCGGCATTGCTGGCGAGCCCGACGACGGGACCGCGCCGACACTGAGCCAAACGCTGTTCCTCAAGCACGGGCCGGTCGTCCGCGGGCTGACGCAGCCGAAGGCCGGCAACCTCGCCGACCGTGTCGCCAAGCTGCCGCCGGAGCAAGCCGCCGAAGAACTCTTCCTGAGCGTCCTGACGCGCCCCCCGACCGCCGACGAGCGCGCCGCGGTGGCCGCCGCCGTCACCCGCACCCCGGCCGCCACCCGCCCGGAGTTCTGCGGGGAACTGGTGTGGGCGCTCGTGTCGTCCGCCGAGTTCCGCTTCAACCACTAACCCGTTCGGTGCCCCATGCCGCTCGCCGACTACGCCTGCGGGTCCGCCGCCCACGCCGTCTCGCGCCGCGGGTTCCTCAAGGCCGCGGGCGCCACCGCCGCGCTCGGCCCGCTCGGGTTCGCCGCACCCGGCGCCGCGGGCGAACTCGCCCGCGCCCAGAAGCGCGTCATCGTCATCTTCCTCGCCGGCGGCGTGAGCCAGTTCGAGACGTGGGATCCGAAGCCCGGCACCGACACCGGCGGGCCGTTCCGGGCGATCCCCACGTCGGTCCCGGGCACGCACATCTGCGAGCTGCTGCCGCTGACCGCGGCGCGGATGCACAAGCTGGCGGTCGTGCGCAGCCTGAACAGCACGTCGCCCGACCACGGCATCGGCGAGCGGATCATGCTCACCGGGCGGAAGCCGGAGGCGGGGATCGAGTACCCGCACATCGGCGCCGTGGCGGCGAAGCTGCTCGGCGGCGAGAACGCCGAGATGCCGGGGCACATCCACATCCTGCCGGGCGGCGGGGGCGGTCGCGCCGACGCGACGTTCCTCGGCCCGCAGTTCGCGTCGGTGCCGGTGCCCGACGGTCGCCCGCCGGCGAACCTGCTCCGCCCCGCCGGCCTCACCGCCGACGCCGACCGCGAGCGCGAGGCGCTGCGGCAGACCCTGACCGACCGCTTCTCGCGGTCCCGCCGCAGCGCCGCCAGCGAGGCGTACGCGGCGTCGTTCGCGCAGGCCGAGCGGGTGTTCCGCCGGGCCGACGTGTTCGACCTGGAGCGCGAGAGCCTGAAGACCGCCGAGCGCTACGGCCGCCACGACTTCGGCCGCCACCTGCTCCTCGCCCGCCGGTTGCTCGAAACGGGCGTCAGCTACGTGAAGGTGAGCCACTCGAACTACGACACGCACCACGAGAACTTCGACTTCCACATCGAGCAGCTCGCCGAGTTCGACCGCCCGTTCGCCGCCCTGCTCGACGACCTGTCCGACCGCGGGATGCTCGAAAGCACGCTCGTGGTGGTGATGAGCGAGATGGGCCGCACGCCGCGGATCAACGACCGCTACGGCCGCGACCACTGGTCGAACGGCTGGTCGGTGGCGCTCGGCGGCGCCGGAATCAAGGGCGGGGCGGTGGTCGGGCGGACGAACGCGAACGGCACGACCATCGCCGACCGCGAGGTCGGCCCGTGGCACCTGTTCCACACGTACCTGCGGGCCGTGGGGCTCAACCCGCAGCGGAACTTCTACCCGAACGAGCGCCCGGTGCCGGTCGCCGACCCGCACGCCAGCGCGATCGACGAAATCCTCGCTTGAGACCGCCGATGCCACTCGACCTCAGCGCCGCCCGCGTCGAGCGGGAGTTCAAGCACGCCAGCCCGCTGGTCGGGTGCCGCTTCGACCCGTCCGGCCGGTTCCTGTTCGTGACGGCGCAAGACAACTCGGTCCAGCGCTTCGACGTGGTGACGGGGGCGAAGACGCCACTGGTCGGTCACCAAAGCTGGGCGCGTGGACTGACTTTCCGGTCGGACACACCGCCGCAACCGGCGGCGACGGAACGGATGGCGGGCGTGATGGACGCGGCACGAGGGGCGCTCGGGAGTGGCGCTGCCAGCCGATTCCCGGTGCCGCCCGCGGCGCCGTTCGTGCTCATCTCCGCGGACTACCACGGAAAACTGATCTGGTGGGACGGTGCCGCGGCAGCACCGACGCCGATTCGTACCGTCGAGGCGCACGCCGGCTGGTGCCGCGCCGTGGCCGTCAGCCCGGACGGCCGCACGCTCGCCAGTTGCGGGAATGACGCGCTCGTGAAGCTCTGGGACGCCGCGACCGGCGCCCCGCGCCGCACGCTCGCGGGCCACGCCGGTCACATCTACAACGTCGCCTTTCACCCGTCCGGCACGCGGCTCGTCTCGTGCGACTTGAACGGCGTGGTGAAGGACTGGGACACGACCACCGGCGCCTGCGTCCGCGACCTCGACGCGAAGGTGCTGCACAAGTACGACACCGGCTTCCGCGCCGACATCGGCGGCGCCCGCGGGATGGCCGTTGGTGCGGACGGGCGCGTGGCGTGCGCCGGCATCACGAACGTGTCGAACGCCTTCGCCGGCGTCGGCAACCCGCTCGTCGTCCTGTTCGACTGGACCGAGGGGAAGCCGAAGGCGCTGAAGCCGAAGGACGCCTTCCAGGGGACGGCGTGGGGCGTCGGCTTTCTGCCGGACGGTACGGTGGTCGCTGGCGGCGGCGGGAACGGCGGGCGGGTGTGGTTCTGGGCGGGCGACGCCGCCGAGAGTACGCACACGGTCACGCTGCCGGCACACGCCCGCGACATGGCCGTCCACCCCGCCGGTGACCGCATCGCAGTGGCGTGCGCGACGGGCTCGGCGTTTGTGTACACGCTCCGGCCCGGTACGGTTCCGACAAAGAAGTAATCGCTCTGGCAAACGGCCGGCTCGCGCCGCCCAAAGTCGCCGGCACACCCCGTGTGCCGTACGGAAGAACGGCACACGGCCCAACGTAGCCGGCACACTCCGTGTGCCGTTCTTTTGCACGGCCCAACGTAGCCGGCACACGGAGTGTGCCGGCTACGTTGGCAACCCCGGGCAGGCAACTGGGCCGGTAGACTGGGTGAGGTGTCGGGTGTGGCCCCACCGTCCCTGTTGTCGGCCCGGACCGCGGCAGGAGTTTCGGACTCGGCGCACACACCCGGACTGTGTCTTCCTCCCCAG
>JAFKFQ010000397.1 GCA_017308215.1 bacterium
GCCCTCCACTCGTGGGCGCACGCCCCGTTCGCCCGGTGGGCGACACCACCCGCCGGGTTCGAGTTCCCGCGGGCGCTGGTCGAGTGGCTCCTCCGCCCGCCGCGGGGGTGGTTCCCGGGACATTGCTGCGAGCGGTGCGGGCTCGGGGTGCCGCTACTCGTCACCTGGTCGAACGACCCCGACCCGCCGTCGTCGATCGTCGTGTTCCCGGCCTGCCCGGCGTGCGGCGGGAAGACCACGTTCATGGCCGCGTTCGAGCCGGGGGCAACGACGTGACGAGATGCTGCCGGGTGTCGGGGGACGGGCGAGCGCCTGCTGGGGGCGGCCGGCGGTCGTGCCGACCGACCCGGAGGTGCTGCTCGCCGGGTTGCTCGCCGGGACGGTGACGCGGAACGACTACGACCGGATGAATGCGTACCAGGTGTCGGCGCTGGCGTATGCCGCCGCGCCGCTGATCACCCAGACCGGGGGGTGGGACGGGCACGATGACCCGCCGAGAGCACCCTCCCGAACGACCGTCGATCCCGGACGGGTCCGAGAGGACCGTCACCGTCCGTGGGGTCGGAACCGGAGGGCCGGGCTTACTGCTTGGCCTTCGGCGGCGGCGGGGGCGGGCCGAACTTCGGGGCCGGGAAGACCGCGGTGAGCAGGTCCGCGAACTCGTCCTCGTCCAGCCGCCCGGCCTTCCGCCGGTCGAACTCGTCGAACGCCGCCCGCGCCGCGGACTGGAGCTCGTCCGCCGTGAGCTTCCGGTCCTTGTCCGCGTCCGCCCGGTCCAGGATCGCCCCCGCCAGGAACCCGCCCAGGGTGAACCCGCCGGGCGGCGCCCCCTCGGGCGGGGGCGGGAGCGACGCGCTCAGCCCCGCGGTGAGGGCCTTCAAATCGACCTTCCCGTCCCCGTCCCGCGCGCACGCGTCGAACACCCGCTTGCCGGCCGCCGTCCACTCGTCCCGCGACAGGTGGTCGTCCCCGTCCTTGTCCATCGCCTCCAGGAACGGCCCGGCCAGCAGCGCCCCGAGCTTCGGCGGGCCGCCGACCCCGAGCGGGGCCGGGACGTACCCCTTCGACACGCCCGCGACCTGGGCCGCGACCGACGCCGTCCGCTTCTCGATGAACGTCTTGAGCGCGGGCGGGGTGCCGAACATCAGGGACGCGCCGGGCGGTTCCTTCCGGGCCACGGCGGCCCTCTGGTCCCGCTCCAGCGGGGCCTTCACCGCCGCCTCTGCCTCGGCCAGCCGCGCCAGCAGCCGGTCCTTCGCGAACGCCGTGGCGGACAGTTCCTTGAGCAGCTTCTGGTATTGCACGCCCACCTCGGGGATGGCGAGCAGCCGGTCGGTCAGCCGGTGGGCGCCGCTGTACGGGTGGGTCAGGCTCAGGTCCATCTGCTGGCGGTTCGAGCCGAGGACCGGGAAGTTGGCGAACGCCCGGTCCAGGTCCCACGGGATGACGTGCAGCCGGCTCGTCCGCGGGTTGAGGTACAGGCAGTAGTTGTGCCCGAAGAACAGGTTGTCGGTGTTGGCCACGAACGCCGTCGCCGCGACGAACCGGAGGTAGGTGTCCACGTCCAAGTACGACCCGATCTCCTTCTCGAAGGCCGCGTCGTCTCCCTTGTGGACCAGCCGGGCGAACCCGATCACCCGCCCCGCCTCGGCCGCCGTCGGCTCCCGCTTCGGGAGGTACTGGGCCTTGTACTTATCCCAGTCGTTGCCCCGGTCCTCGAACTCCCGCAGGCCCTCCGGCTTCATCAACAGCCCGGTGTCGTCCCCGAACCGGTCCTTGAGGAACGACTTGTCCACCGCCTCGACGACGGTGTAGAGGCCGAGCAGCTCCCGGTCGTACTTGCCCGGGACGGTGAGCCGGACTTCGGCCAGGGCGGTCCGCGGGGCGGGCACCCCGGCGGCCCGGTAGACCTCGTACCCGAGGACCTCCCGGCACCGCGACGGGTCGGTCACCTCGCAGTGCAGGTTGATCGACTTCGACCCGGCGAACCGCCCCGTCCCGCCGGCCCGGTCGAGGTCGATCTTGAACGACTTCCGTATCGTCCGGGCGGCGTCGCCGATGGTGCCGTTCCCCTTGTACCGGATGCCGACCTTCGCGAACGCCTGGTCCCCCACGGCCACCGCCCCGGTGCCCCACGGCAGGTCCACCCCGAACGTGTTCCGGTGGACCTCGCGGTTCGGGTCGATCGGCGTCGCGGGCGCCTTGGGCGGCCCGAACCCGTACCCGCCGCGCGGCTGGATGGCGGCGTCCTCCTCGGCCGACAGGGTGATGTGGACCGGCCACAGCTTGCCGGGGGCGTACGCCGCCGGGTCCGCGGCCGCCCCGGGGGCGAGCAGCGCGGCGGCCAGCAGGGCCGGGGCGAGCCGGCGGAACGAGAGTCGACCGGTCATCGGTGAAACCGCGCGGGGGTCGTGGCCGTGGCTGGGCACCGCGGAGTGGATGTCCGGATCTTACCCTACCATCTTCACGGAAGTTTCACACTCGGGGAAGTGCGTCGAGACGGAGGGCGGACGGGATGAGGGTACGCTCGCGGTTTGAGCGGCTGTGGCGGTCGGTCGGCGGGCTCCCTCCGCCGGGGCAGCTCAGCCTGGTCGTGGCGGTGCCGGTGGGCTGCGGGATGGCCGACGACCTGCCGCCGGGCGTGCATTTCAACGCTGACGGGCGGGTGGCGACGGTCGTGTTCGAGGGGGCGGGGCCGGATGCGAAGGTATTAGCCGGGCTGGAGGCGCGATGGGTTCCATCCGGGCTGGTGGTGACCACCCACCCATGATCGAGCGACGATTCCCGCGCGAGCCGCACCTGACGTCATGGGATACCCCGAACTTCCCAGACGCCGCCTTGGTTTCAGAACTGGTCCGGCATCGCCAGCACTGCCCGGATCCGGTGCCCGTGTGGAGACAGTCGGTCGGCCTCGGGCGGTGGCGGCGGTCGTCGGCCTGTCCGCCTTGTTCTTCCACCTCGGTATCGTTCAGGGGGTTGGTGTTTCTGGCGGCGGTCGTATTGGCCGCCCTCGTCGTCCGATCCCTTTCAACGCCTTGCATGCGGCCATTTCCCTGCGATCGATCCATACCGCATGCACCAACCGCATCCAGCGGCACGTAACAGCCGCCGCGGACATCGTGCGACCGCAGCGCCGTGATCTGGAAGCCTACACCTCTTGCGGATGCACGCAAGGGGCTTTGGCTTGTCGTGGCTGGTGCGCGATCGGACGGGCGGATAAGATCACGGGGTAGATCACAGAGCGCACACGGAGAAGGCCCGCCAGGGTGAGTAATGGAAGAGCAGAACGACGCACTGCCATATTTCCTGCAGTCGTACGAGAACCTGCTGAACCACTTCGACCAGCATCTGCCGGAAGGGACGACCGCGAAGGGGACAACCTTCGCGGAACTCGTCCGCCGGGTGATCCCCCACACCGAGTTCGGGTCAAGATTCCCGGAACCCCGGCTGACCGAGAAGAAGAGCCACGACGGCGGCGTCGACGTCTTCACCTCCGAGAACGACGCCGGGGAGTGCCTCTTCGCCCAGTCAAAGTTCAAGTTGAAGAGCCGGGACGAGTTCGACAACGTCGTCAGCAAGTTCCACGACTTCGAGACGAGGCGGATCGCGGCGACGTCGAACACCCTTTTCGACGAGGGCGAATCGTCGCGGCCGACCTCGGTGTACCTCATGGTGACATCGAGCAAGTTGGTCAAGATCCGGGAGGCGTATGAGCAGTCGTCCCTGCCGTCGGTCGTCCACTACCGGGTGCTCCGCGACGAGGGGCGGCTGCACGTCATCGACGGCCCCGCACTGCTGCACGTCCTGCAACGACTCTACCGGCAGTCGCACCTCCTCCCGACCGACATCCGCCTGGAGAGCGTCGCCGGTTGGCTGGAGCTCGGCAACGTCCGCATCGGGGTCGTCCGCGGGGCGGACCTGGTCCAGCTCTGGCGGGATACGGGCTCGTCGCTCTTCTTCGAGAACATCCGCGACTTCCTCGGCGCGACGAGCGGCCGGAAGGTCGAGGATCGCGTCAGCGTGAACACCCGGATCGTGAACACGGTCAACGACGAGCCGGGGCGGATGTTGGAGCGGAACAACGGCATCACCTTCCGCGCGAGCGCCCTGGAGGAAGTGGCCGACCGGCCCAACACGATCACGATCAGGCAGGCGGCTATCGTGAACGGCTGCCAGACAACGATGTGCCTCGTCTCGGCGAAAAACGTGTCGCCGGATTGCCTTGTGGCCGTGAAGGTTGTCGTGACCGAGGACAGCTGGGAGGTTGCGTCGGCCGCGAACTACCAGAACCCCGTGGCACTCATCGAGCTGGACCTCGCCCGCTACCTGCGGCCCCAGCTCGTGCAGAAGGTCGCGGCGGACACGGGGTACGGCTACGGGCGGGAAGCCGACGAGAGCGCGACCGGCGTCCTCGACTCCATCTACCAGAACCGGATCGACTACGACGAGCTGAAGCTCCTCTACCTGGGCATCTTCAGCCAGAAGCCGTCGAACCTGTTCGAGTCGCTGTACACGAAGCTTCTCCCGGAGGTGTTGCGGATCGTCTACGCCGACCGGGCAAACGAGACGCTGGTGTTCAACAACCTGTTTCTGCTGCTGGTCAAATCCCGGGAAGCCTTCTCCCTTTCGGAGAAGACGTACGCCGACCCGGACTACGCCATCCTCTTCAAGCGGTTCAAACAGGCGGACAAGCCCAGCTACCGCATGTACCTGTCACTCCTCGCGGCGTCGGGCGCCCTGAGGGAGGATCTCTCGGTCCGCAAGTCGGAGCCCGAGGCCGAGGCGGCGCGGCTGCTGTCCTTTATCAACCGTCTGGAGAAGCTTCTGCAGGGTACTCCGGGCGACTTCAACCAGAAATACCTCCTCGCGTTTCAGGTACTGGCTGACACGGCGATGAACGCCACGACCGGGACGGAATCCGACGTCGCGCAGAATATGTACAACGCAATCACCCGCGCGCCCTTCTCGACCCTCTACCGCGCGCTGCTCATGCGGGTTGACGCGTACGCCGCCATGCGCAACAGCCAGTGACGCCGATGCCAAAGTGAGTGCGGGTACATGAAGCCGTACAGGGTGCAAGCCTGGGCGAACGCATCTTAACGACCCGATTTTCTGGCCTTTGGGTTCCGTTGTTACACCTTGCTCAATGCCAAGTCGATGCCCCAACTCACCCCGAACGTGTGGCCCTTCCCCGCACTTCCACTACCCCATCGCCCTCGCCGCCTCCATCGCCTTCGCCAGGAGGCCTGGGCGAGCACTTGGGTCACGTCCGCCCGCTTGTGCCCGAGCAGCACTTGGGCACCCTCAAGCCCGAACCTCGGTGGCGAACGCTTCCACGGGTGGCTCTCAACCCGAACGCTGGTCCACGCGGCGGTGGCGGCGTGCGGCGGGGTCGAACAAGCCCGCCGGGTCGCCGAGGCGGTGGCGGTTTGTGGCGGGGCGGAGGCGTTCGGGATGTACCTGGAGGTGGTCGCTGGCATCCGAGAGGCCGAGGGAGCGTAGTCCGGCGACTGCACGCGCCGTGATCGAGCCGGCCTTCCGCCCGGTGTCGTCCGGGACCGGCGCGACACTCGCACGGCCGGCGCGGGCCGCATAGCATACCAGCCCGCGCCTTCGCTCGCGCCCGCACCAGCCCCGGAGTTGCGACATGCCCCGAACGGTCCGCCCCCGAAGTTGCGACATGCCCCGAACGGTCCGCCTCGCCCCACTCACCGCCGCGTGGCTGTTCCTCGCAGCCACGGCCGCGCCCGCGCAGGAGCCGGGTTGGTCGCCGGTGAAGACGAAGGACGGGGAGTTCACCGGGCGGAAGCTGGAAACGTACCAGCACGGGATGCGGGCGGAGTGGGGGTACGAGAAGCCCCAGCGCGACACGTTCCTCGTCCTCCACCCCAAGGAGACGAAGCCGGCCGCGCCGCTGTACGTCGTCCTCCACTCCGCCGGGCACGACGTCCACTCGTGCCTCGCCTGCACCGGCACGGTCGGCAACCACGACATCTACCGCGCGCCGCCAGGCTTCTTCGCCCTGTACCTCGACTGCCGGGCGAACAAGGGCGACTGGTGGTGGGGGAGCGAGAAGTACAAGGGGCCGGACGTGTGCCCGACTGAGAAGCGCGTGCTCGACACCGTGCGGTGGGCGGTGAAGGAGTACAACCTCGACGAGAACCGGGTCTACCTGTGCGGCAACTCGATGGGCGGGAGCGGCGCCCTCGGCATCGGCATGCGGCACGGCGACGTGTTCGCCGCGGTGAAGGCGAACGTCCCCGCCGGGGTCGAACACGTCTCCGGCCGGATGCACTTCCCCCCGCGGGCCGTGCCGGCGGGCGTGACCATCCCCGACCCGCCGGTCGTCATCGACTACTCGGCCCCGAACGACGGCTGGTCGAAGGGCCACGACGCGTTCACCCGGGCGATGAACGAGCGGAGGTACGCGCTGATCCAGTACTGGGGGCCGTTCGGGCACGCAAACAACCTGGCTCAGATTCTCAAGGCGAACGACCTGGTCGATTCGTTCGACTGGCTGGACGTGCGGAAGAACGAGGCGTACCCGGTGTTCACGAACGCCTCGGCCAACGACCCGCTCCCGTGGCCGGACAAGCTCGGCGACAAGAAGGCGGGCCAGATGAACGCGTTCTTCCGCTGGAAGGCCATGAGCGACACGCCAGCCGCGGTCGAGACGCAACTGTTCCTGCTCAAGGCGGCGGACCTGAAGACCGCCTTTACCGTCCCGACCGAGGCGACCGCCGACGTGACCCTGCGCCGGCTGCAGCACTTCCGCGCCGCCCCGGGGGCGGCCGTGCGCTGGTCGTTCGGCACCGCCGCCGGCGAGGCGACGGCCGACGCGACGGGGTGCGTCACCATCCCGCGGCTGCGGGTGACGGCGGAGCCGACCACGCTGCGCGTCAGCCGGGCGGAGTAGCCACCCGCCTCTGCCCGCCGCGGGCGGGGTTCGCAACCGGCGCCGTCCCGACGACCGCGTGGAGTTGTGCGTCGTGCTCGTGACCCCGGCGATCGACCGCCACAACCGCCGCCACGCCCGGACGGCCGCCGCCGCCGTCGCCGTCACGGGCGGCGTGCTGGGGTGGGTCTTCGCCCCGCTCTTCGCCCTCCTCGCGCTGGCCCCCGCCGCGTACTGGTTGCTCCGCCGCCGGGTCGTACGCCGCCTCGCGGTTACGGCCCGGCCGTTCCCGCCCACCTGGCAGGCCGTCCTCGACCGCCGGGTCCGGTACTACCGCGCGCTCGACGACGCGGGGAAGGAACGGTTCCGGCGGATGGTCGCCGTGTTCCTCGACGAGGTCCGCGTGACCGGCGTCCGGGCCGAGGTGGACGACACCGCCCGGGTGCTCGTCGCCGCCGGGGCGGTCATCCCGGTGTTCGGGTTCGAGGACTGGGAGTACCGCCGGCTGGGCGAGGTGCTCGTCTACCCCGGGGCGTTCGACGACGGCTACCGGACCGACCGGGCAGACGACCCGAACATCCTCGGGCTCACCGGCCTCGGCCAGCTGCGCGGGGTCGTGGTGGTGTCGAAGCCGGCGCTGCTGGCCGGGTTCGCCGACGCGCCCGGGCCGGAGAACGTCGGCGTCCACGAGTTCGCGCACCTGGTCGAGCAGGCCGAGGCCGAGGGCGGGCTGCCGCCGGAGGTGCCGCCCGGGGTGGTGCGGCAGTGGGTCGGGTACGTCGCCCGCGAGCTCGCCCACCCGGCCAACCGCGGGGCGGGGATCCGCGACTACGCGTACACCAACGAGCACGAGTTCTTCGCCGTCCTGTCCGAGTACTTCTTCGGGGCGCCGGCGGAGCTGAAGGTCAAGGCCCCCGAACTGTACGACCTGCTCCGCCGGCTATTCCACCAGGACCCGGCCGCCCTTGCTAGCCACCTCCCGTGGGCCGCCGGGCGGGTCGGGCGGTCTGCCCCGTGCCCGTGTGGCAGCGGGAAGAGGTTCCAGGACTGCTGCCGGCACCCCGCCACGGCGTAGGCGCGGCCCGCGCCTCGCGCCCGTGCCGATCCGGAGTTGCGGAGACGGCCCTACCGGCCCCTCCCCGGCCGAAGGAATAGACGTCTCCGGGGTGCTGTCGAACGTCACTCCGTTCCACTCAGCGGCGGCGGCGTGCGGAGGGCCCGAGCCGGCCTAGCGGGTGGCCGAGGCGGTCCGGGCGTGCGGCGGGGCGGCAGTGTTTGGGAGGTACTTGGAACTGGTCGCCGGCGTCCGCGCGGCCCCGGGCGTCACGCCCTGGAGTTCACCCAGTGTTGGTGGCTAACTTCGGGTGGGGGTGAAGGAGTTCGCGGAGCAGGGTGGCGATCCAGTTGAACCGGTAGGTCACCGGCTTCCGGAGCCGCCACGGGTGGTTCATCAGGATCGCCCGGAGCCGGTCGAACGCCGCCTCGCCCCAGAGATTCAGCCACCAGAACGCCCACGCCACCGGCCACAGCAGCCGGCGGATCGACATCCACGACCGGACCAGGAACCCCTCCACCCCGAACCGCTGCTTGATCCCCCGGTTGGCGTCCCCGACTCCCCACCGCTTGTGGTCGCCCGGACGTACCACCCGCCGCTCCGACCGGCCCGCCGGGCCGCCGGGCTGACCAGCAGGACGAGCGGCCGCTCGCGGTTCGGCACCCGCCACCCGATCACGAGCAGGAACGGGTCCGGGCCGACCTCCGGGAGGCACACCTCGACCGCCACCGCCATCCCGCCCCGGGGCCACCGCCGGGGCATCGGGCACGCCTGCTCGGCGACCACCCCGTTCACCGACACGTCCCGCCCGTCGGCCGTCCGGACGGTCCGGTCCCCGCGCTGCCGGACCACGAACGCCACCCGGTTCCGGGCCCGCGGGCCGAACACCTCCCGCCGGTCGAACCCCCGGTCGAGGGCCCACGTCCCCTTCCCGTCGGTCGCCTGATGCACGCGCAGCATGTGCGACAGGATCTCGGCGCTTTCCCCGGTCGGCGCCCCGGCGTACGCCTTCAGCGGCTCGACCACCAGCGGGAACAGCGGCCACGTGCCGACGCGCACGAAGGCCTCGCAAAGGCAGTACCCCGGGGCGGTTCGGCCGTCCGGGTCGGACCCGTCGTGGACCCGCCCGAGCCCCTCCAGCTTGCGGGCGTGGTACTTGGCCAGGTCGGTCGCGTCGGCCACCAGCAGGGTGTCGTCGGTGACCAGGGCGGCGGACCGGCGGAGGAGTTCGGCGGCGACCGGCGAGGCGTCCCAGTGCTCGCTGGCGAGGTGCCGGCGGAGCCGCTTCTCGGCGGCGTGGATGTTGGCCGTGCCGCGGTGGGTGGCGCGGGCGACGGCGGTCAGGTGGACGTGCCCGCCGGCCACCAGCCCGGTGAGCACGTCGGTGAGGAAGGTCCGCCGGCGGGAGTCGGCGAACGGTCTGGCGACCCCGGCGGCGAAGGTGGATAATCGCCCCCGGATCGCTGTGGTGAGCGTGGTGCCCGCCATGGCTCCCGCCTCCTTCTTTGGCTGCAACACCAAGGAGAGGAGGCGTTTTCGTTTCCCGGGTCAACCTCGACCCACACTGGGTGAACTCCAGTCACGCCCTCTTGACAACGATCCGTGCTCAGACCTTCTTGACCGACTATCTGATCCGGGCGGATTCTCCGAACCCGTTCTCCCGTCGGGCTGTCTGCCTCGCTAAATCTGGAGCGTGGCTTGCGTGGCGACGGGAGGACGAGCCGATGGCCAACGGTGGACTGCCGGCTGAGTGGGAGGGACTCCCGTATTCGGCGCGGGTGCGGAAGGCGGTCGAGGTCGGGCGGCAGTCGCTCTCGGACGCGAAGGCCGCCCGGCTGCTCCGCGAGTGGCGGGCCGGCGGGTTCACGCAGCGCCTACTGGCCGCCTTGGCCTGCCACGGCAGCCGCGACTCCGCCACGCTCCTCGCCCTGACCGCCGACCCGTCCCGCACGGTCGCCCGGACCGCACTCGCGGTGCTGTGCGCCGTCGGGGGCGACGACGGTCTCGTCGCCGCACTCCGCGCCCTCCCGCCCAGGCGCGCTGCCCAGGTGCTCTTCCGGCTCCGCCACCGCCGGCCGAACGTGGTCGACCGCTTCGCCACCGAGCGCGCGGCTGAGGG
Source organism: bacterium (assembly GCA_017308215.1). Lineage (GTDB taxonomy): Bacteria > Planctomycetota > Planctomycetia > Gemmatales > Gemmataceae > Urbifossiella. Next base: position 10,069 of record JAFKFQ010000397.1, read on the forward strand.
GGACGCCGCCGCCTGGCCGCTCGTGCCGCTCGGCTCCGCGGTCGTCCTCGACCGGTACTTCGCGCCCGCCGCCGAACGCGGCGGGGACGTTTTCTGGCGCCGGCTCGCGGCGCTGCACCCGACCCGCGCCACGGCCGAGGTCGTCGCCCGGCTCGGCGCGGCCGCGGGCCCCGACGGCCTGTTCTTCGCCCACGCCCGGACCGTCGTCGCGGTCCTGTCGGGCCGCGCGCCGGACGCCGCGCTGGCCGTCGTGGCGGCACTCCGGCGGCACGTCCCGCTCGTGTCCGTCCCGCTCCAGACGCTCGTCACCCACCGCCCGGTCGCGGTCGCCGACCTCGTCACCGGCGCGACCGAACCGGCGTCGGCGCACTTCCAGCGGGTCGCACACAAGCTCGACGTGCCGCGCATCGTCGGGCTCTTCCGCCGCGGCCCGGGCTACCTCGGCGACCCCGGCTGGTGGCTCGCCCGGCTGCCGGCCGCCGGCCGCGAGGCGGTCTACCGCGAACTCGCCCCGGCCTGGACCGCCGCCGACGGCGGCGTCGGCCTCGCCGTCCTTCGGCGGCTCCCGGCCCCGGCCCGGCACGGGGAGGCGCGCCGGGTGGCCACACTGCCCGTGCTGGCGGCCCGGCCGCTCCAGCGGCTCCCGTTCGTCGGCCTCCTGCCGTGGGACGAGGCGCGGGTGGAGGCGAAGGCATGGCTGGCACACCCGGAGGCCGAGAACCGGGCCGCGGCGCTCGTCGCCCTGTGCGAGGCGGCCCGGTTCGACCAAGCCCGGTTGGCCGACCTGCTCGAACTGCTCGCCGCCCGCAAGCACGAGCAGGACCCGGTGCGGCTGGCGTTCCTCGGCGCTCTGGCCGAGCTGCCGCCCGGACGCTGGACGGCCGGGCACCTGCCCGGACTCGCCCAGGTAACCCGCGACGCCCTCGACGCGGGCGACCTGTCGAGCGGCAGCGTCGCCGCGCTCGGCCGGCTCGTCTTCGCCCTGCTGCCGTTCCACCCGGAGTGGACCGCCGAACAACTCGCAGAGGTGACGCGCGAGCGCGGGTTCCCCGGCTGGAGCGGTCGGGTGCTGACGGCCGAGGACGTGCGGCGCGTGGCCCCGGCCCTGACGCCGGTCGCCGAGGCGTGGCTCGACCGCGAGAACGAGGGGCGCGTCGTCTCGCTCGCGTCCACCGTCGGCCGCCGGCTCCCGGACTGGCCGGCGCTGGTCGGCTTGCTGGAGCGCCTCGTCCGCACCGGGCGCGACCACACCGCGGCCGCCGCGATGGCCCTCATCACGCAGCACGTCCGCCCCGAGCGCGAGCGGGTCATCACCGCCGCACTCGCGAAGGACGAGAGTTGGGTGTTGCAGCCGGCGGTGATGAACTTCCTCCACACCCGGCGGCAAGACCTGCTCACCCCGTTCCTCGGCCAGCGGTCGTACGCCGGCCGGTTCAGCACCGGGAGGGTGCGGCACGTGCTGCCGCTGGCGTCCGGCTTCTCCCGCTGGACCGACGCGCAGCAGGAGACCTTCGCCGGGTCGCTCGCGGAGGTGGCGGGGCCGCGCGCCCGGAGGCAGGACGCGCAGGTGACCTGGGACGTGCTGTCCGCCGTCCGCCGGCTGCCGGCCCTGCCCGCTGTCGGGCCGGAGCGGCTGGTGACCATGGCTGGTGACAAGCGGCCGGCGGTCCAGGAGACGGCGGTGCGCGCCCTCGGCCGGCTCGACGCCCGGCAGGGCGTCCCCGAGCTGCTCGACGCCCTCAGCGACGCGCGGGCGCGGTGGGCCGTGTACGCGCTGCGACAGGCGCTGAACGACCTCCCGCCGGTGCGGGTGTTAGAGGTGATGCGCGGCGTGCCGCTCGTGAAGGTGACGGTGGCGAAGGAGGCGGTGCGGCTCGCGGGCGAGTTCGGCGGCGCCGCCGCGCTCGGGTGGTTTGGCGAACTCCACCGCCGGGACCTGCACCGTGACGTGCGGGGCGCGCTGCTGCGGGCGCTGTGGGACCACCTCGACCGGCCCGAGGCGTGGGCCATTCTCGACGCGTCGGTGGCCTCGCCGGACCCGGGCGTGCTCATCGGGCTGACCCGGATCCAGGTGGGCCGCGCGTCGGACGCGGCTCGCGAGCGGGTCGCGGACCTGCTCCGCCGGCTGCTCGACTACCCGGAGCCGACGGTCCGGGTGGCGGTGCTCGGCCGGCTCGCGCTCCAGCCGGTCCCGGACCCCAAGCGGGTTCTGCTGGCCGCGACGCTCGCGAAGCTCGCGTCCGCCACCCCCGACGAGCGGACCGCGGGACTTTCCGCGGCGCTGGCCGGGGCCACGGACGCCGACGCCCCGGCGTTCGCAGGGGCGTTCACGCGACTCCTGCCGCAGCGGCGCGATTTGGCGTCGTCGGTGGCGGACTTCGCGGCCGCGACCCGGCCCCTCGGCCCGCGGCTGGTGGCGGTCCGGTCAGCGGTGCTGGCCGCGGTCGAAACCGATCCGGCGGTGGTGAGATTGCAAGTGCGACTGGCCGCGGCGCGGTTCGCCGCGGAGCCGTATGCGCGGTGGGTGCTGGGACTCGCCGGAACGGACCGTTGGCACGCGGCGACCCAGACCGCGGCGTTCGACGCGCTGTGCGAGACGACGCAGCCGGCCGAGGAACTGGAGCGGGCCGAGGCGGTGTGGGCGGCAGCCCCGGACCCGGCGGCGCGGTGGCTGGCGCTACGCGTCCTCGCGTGGGCCGCCTCCGGGCAGGGGTGGAGCACCGAACGACACGCCCGGCTGCGGCGCTACCAGGAGGATCCGAGCCCGCTCGTCGCCGACGAGGCCGCGTTGACGTTCCCGCCGGAGTCGAAGCCGGCCACACCGAAGGCCGAGTGAATCCCCGTTGCCATGGCGGCGGCAGGGATGCCCGGCCGTCCCATCGGTGTCGACGCCCGCTCTCGAACGCGATCCTCCGAGGCCGCCCCACCGGCACCGGGGCTCAGGCGTCGTCCGGGCCAAACGTCCCCCCGCACGCGGGGCAGACCAGGCAGGACTGCGGGCCGTCCGCCGAGACTTTCTCCACCCGTTCGTACCGGTGATCAGTCCCGAAGTGGTTGCAGTGCGGACAGGCCGCCCCCTTCTCAGCCGCCCGGGCGGCGAGTGTCTCACAGGCGAGCTCGTAGGAGATGCGGTCCACCGCGCCGCCCGGCTCGATGCCCGGGGCTGGCTGTCCGGCGGCCTCGGCCGCAACGCCCGCGGCCGCGAGCAGCGCCTCGGCCGTCGGCAGGCCGGTGCGGAGCGAAGGGATGACCTCCCCGAGCTCGTCCCGCTCGGCCTCGTGGGCCCAGCCGTCGAACCACCCGCCGCCGACCCACTCCTCCCAGTCGCCGAGCGGGACGCGGAGCGAACTCCCGGTCGCCGCGAGGATCACGTCCACCTCCTCCACGTACCGCGCCGGATTGACCGAGACAAGTACCTCGTCGTCCCTCCAGGCGATCGCCCAGAACCGGTTACCCTCCGCCCACCGCACCTGCTTCTCGAAGTACTGTCGGGCGAACCGCAGGCGGTGGTCCCAGGCGCCGTAGCAGGCCCAGTGCACCGGGGAGCGGGCGTACGGGAAGAGGTCCGGGTCCGGCGGGGTGTAGGGGCGGGTGCAGAACGCGGGCTCCTGGTCCCGGATCGATCGCCCGCAAAGGGGGCAGGTCCTCAGCCGCACGAACGCGGCGACCTCGTCACTCCAGGCCGGCCGCCGGCCGAGGTTCATTCCGTCCAGGGTGTCCACCCCTCCGGGAACTGCGTGCGCGTCGATGGCGAGGCTTTGGAGGGACCGGAGCCGTCCAAGCGCGGCCAGATCCCCCTCCCGCAACCGGACCCCGGTCAAGGACAGATGCGCGATCCCCACGGGCAATTGCCCGAGCCCCGCCCCGGTGACGGCCGTACCGTCCAGGCGGAGGTTGATGAGCCCGTCGTGTCCCCGGAGGTGGCGGAGCGCCGCGTCGGTCACGGCGGTGCCGCTCAACGTCAGCCATCCGAGGTACTTAAGCCCGGCGAGCCAGGGCGCCCCGTCGGTCCCGACTCGGGTTCCACGCAGCGAGAGGGATCGCAGGTCGGCCAGTGACCCGAGGGACGCCGCGCCCCGGTCGGTGACCGTCAGCCCATCCAGGGAGAAGTCTTCCAACCCGACGAGCCCGCCGATCGCCGTCAGCCCCTCGTCCCCCACCCGCGTGCCGGATAGGTCGAGTGACGTGAGGCCCGTCAGCCCGGAAAGGGTCGCAGCCCCGTGGTCGGTGACCGGACACCTGCCCAGGTCCAGCTTCCGGATCGCCGTGAGGCCGCCGAGGGCGGCGACGCCTGTGTCCCCGACATCCGTCCCCCTCACGATCAGCTCCCGCAGTCCCGTGAGTCCGGCGAGGCGCGCCACGCCCACGTCGGTCACCGCCTGTCGGGAGAGGTCGAGGACGGCCAGACTCGTCAGCCCCGCGAGGTGCGGAAGGCTGGCGACGGCGCCGGCGCCGGCGCGGATCTTGAGCGAAAGGATCTTCGTGAGGCCGGGCAGGTGCCGGAGGTGGGCGTCGGCGATGGGGCCGAGGAACTCGAGGTCGAACGTCGAGTTGACGCGGTGGAGCAGTGGCAGGACGGCATCGAGGTCGACCTCCGCGTACCCGCTCGTCTGCACCGACAGGTGTCCTCGGCCCGTGTACCCGCCGGACCCGTCGGGGCGGCTGCAATAGGACACGCTGACCCCGGGGTAGCGGTGCAGTAGGTCGTAGTCGTCGTGCGCGGGGTCGTCGGCCATGCTCGGTCTTCGGGGTGACGGGGGATGGATCGCCTCCCTTGCATAACGACGGCGAGACGCCGCGCGCTCGGGTGTTTGTTCTCGGTTCGCTCAGTCTCGCCGGGTGTAGAACTCGGCATCCCCGTGGCTCACGAAGCCCGGCTCCAGCCAGTACGGTCGTGGCCCGCCGTCCAGGAGTCGCCCGAGGAGTTCGGTGAACGACAGGGCCACGACCGGGTTCGCCCCGGGTCGCCTCGTTCCCGTGGCAGACGGCGTGGAACCGCTCGTCGTACCGCCACTCGTCCGGCTTCTTCGGGCGCGGGTCGCGGTGGTTGAGGTCGAGATTGATCGCCAGCCAGCTGCCGTCGAGGAGCCAAGCCAGGCGGTGCCAGATGCGGCCGCCCGGACCGCGGTTGTTGCCGTACGGCTCGGGCCGTTCGCCCCAGTCCAGCGGCTCAACCCCCTCGAACGGTACGATCCGGCACGGCCCGCCACACAACTCCACCCCGTCGGTGCGGTGGTAGGAGGCGGACAGGTCAGACGGTAGCCCGCTCCCCAGTTCCCACCCTCGCTCGTCCCGGCGGTCGAGATCCGCACCGGGAACGGTCTTGTGTGACGCGGTCAGTCGGTCCAGGAGTACGTCCAGGGCGTCGGCCGCGCGGACGGCCCACCCGACGGCCGGCCGGAGTGCCATGGTTCCAGGGGCTTGCGTGACGCCGAGGAACCCGCCGACCGCCTCCATCCGCCGCTCGCGGCCGGTGTCGGCGTTCTGAAAGGTGAACGGCACCCGGGAGAGGCCGGAGGGGGCGACGAGTGACTGGAAGCCCTCGCCGGTCTCGAAGATCGGGTTCCGGCGGGCGCACGGGCCGCCGATGAGGGTCCGGAGGTACGGGAAGAGCTTGGCGACCCAGCCGTTGATCACGTCCCCGCCGTACTCGCTGCGGCGCTTGCAGATGTCCCGCCAGTGCCCGCGGTCCACCTCGCCCCGACTGGCGGCGACGAACTGGGCGCAGATCGGACGCAGGTGCGGGAGCCACCAGTCGAGGTCGAATGCCCCGAGGCACTCAACCTTCCCCGCCGGCCGCTCCCAGTCGGCGGTCGGACCCTCGAGGGTGACGGCCGGGATGCCGCAGATGCAGACGGCGCGGTAGTGGAAGTACCGGCGGAAGGTATCCATCAGGACCACGCGGTTGGCGGCCCGCTCGGCCGGACCGGTCGTCGAGAAGTCGCAGACCAAGGTGTCGTGGACCGCACCGCCGACATGCCCTCGGATCTGGGCCGCCCATGACTCGAATGCCTCTGCCCGCGGGTTCTCGGGCGAGCCGTCGACCCAGCCGCGGCAAATGAAGACGAGGTCGAGCGCCCCGCGGTGGGAGACGAATCGCTCCCGCAGCCGCTCGCCGTGAACCGTCATGTGGTGGGTGACGCCCTGGGCAATGGTCAGCCAGACGGCGTCGGGGGTGAGGACGAGCGGGCGGTGTTGGCTGAAGGCGGTGTGGACAGCGGCGAGGAGGGGCTGGTAGTGGACGTCCTTGACGACGGAAGCGTGATAGTCGGAACAGCTCTCGATCGAACCGAGCACTTGCCGTACGGCCTCGTGGGCGCGGCATTCGGGTAGCGGCCGCGTCGCGGGTGTCACGTCATCGACTGCGAAGGTGACACCCGGTTGTCGGGTGGCAGTCCGCATCGGTGCGGTCTCCTGAGTCGGGGTTGTGGGAGCACGTGAACCACGCGGTCGCCGTTCTCGCACCGGACAGCCCGTGCGCGGTCCGGGTTCACGGGGAGGGCACCGTCGGGCGGAGGAAATGTCGGCGGTCGATACGCCAAGCGCGGAACCTCGACCGATCGAGAGGCAGTCCTCGACAGGTGGGAAACCCGAGCTATCGCGGCACAAGGTCAGCGGCGTTACCGCGGCCACCGCCGTTCACAGTGACGATGTGCCAGCTCTTGTCCGCCGTCCAGGTGCCGGCGGGCCTCCAGTGTCCCGAACTCGGCCAGGAAGTCGATCCCTCGCAGGTCAGTGACGAGTTCGGCTGGCGGGCCGGATTCACGCATCTTCGCCGCCACCGCCGTCAGCCGGTTCCGCACCTCGCCGGGCGGCGCGGCTGCCAGCGCCGGCTCGAACCGGTGCTCGACACCCCGCAACTCGGCCGACGCCCGGTCGCGCACGCCGGGTCGTCGTCGTCCAGCTTCGCGACCAGCCCCCGCACCCGCTCGCGCTCGGCGGCCGGGACCGGCGGCAGCTTCTCCGCCGCGTAACCGACGGCCTACCCCGGATGGGCGGTCAGTACCTCGGCGGCCAGCGCCCGGCGGAACAGGTTTTCACCGACAACCCCCGTCCAAAAGCCTGGGCAGTTGCTAGCCACTACCGGAAACCGGCGGGCAGTTACCGGACGCGTGTCGCCCATGACGGACCTCTCGATTCCGGCGGGTTGGGGCACGGGCCGAGGCCGGCGGCTGGCGGACAGCCCTGAAGCAGTGGCGGCGTGCAGGCCTTGGGAGGCCGTGCCGATGTACCGCATTAGCGCAGGTCCCGTATTCGCCCCGCCCCACCTGGACCGGTGACACACATTTCCACGGTGTGCATCGCTGACGAGCAGATGGCCGAATGGATCGTCGATGATCATGGCAACTTCTGATGAGATTGCGACTTGCACACGCCCGGCCTATCGGGTACGAATATCTGACCTCCGAGGACGCCCATCATGCGCCACGCCGCCCTGGTCGTGGTCCTTCTCGCCGGTTGCGGCGGCCCCGCTGCTCCGCCGGGCGGCGGGGCTGGCGATGTCACGGGTGTTCCTCCGGCGTCGCATAGTTCGAGGGATCCGCGCCACCAACCGGGTGGTGGCGCGGGCGACGCCACGGGGGCTCCTCCCGTCCGCCCGGCCCAATCGCTCGTGCCGCTCGGCGAGCGGCCGACGTGCGCCCTGATCGACCCGGACAAGGACCCGCGCGTCGCCCTCGTGGAGGCGCAGTTGCTCGCCGACTCGACCACCACCTGGGTCGAGCGCGGGGACATCGAAGCGGTGCTTCGTGAGCAGAAGTTGCAAGCACTCTTCACCCCCCAAGGGGTGGGTGAACGCGTCCGTCTGGGGAAGCTCTTAAAGGCCGACTTGCTGATCCTCGTGCGCACGGTGAAGGTCGCCGACGGCCACGCCCTCGAGGCGGTGGTGAGCGAGACGGCCGGCGGACTCCGGCTGGCCGTACGGGGTATTGCAGTCACCAGCAACTCCAACGCCGACGCCGCTACCCTCGCCGCCGCGGTGCGGGACGGTATCGCCCGCAGCCACCAGCCGATCACCGGCGTGGTGGCGGTCCCGCCGTTCGTCGGCCACGACCTCGGACACGAGCTCGACCACTGCAAGACCACCTATTCCCGGCTCGCCGAGTCCACAGCGCTCTCCCGTCCGGGGGTGGTAGCCGTTGAGCTGGCCGAAGCCGATGCCCTCGGGAAGGAACTGGCGCTGGGCGCGGCCGCGGGGCGCTCGTCCGCCCGCTGCCGGTTTATCTGCTCGGCGAGTACCGACACGAGGGGCCGCGGGACGCCCGGACGGTAACATTTGACTTGCGGGTCGAGCGGGCGGGCCGACCGGCGGGGAAAGCCGTCCGCGTGGGGGTGGCAGTGGGCCAGGTGTCCGCGGCCCTGCGGGGGTGGGTGGACGGCGCGCTCGACGAGGCGGCCGTGGGGGCGAGGCAGGCGGCCGACCCGAAGGCGGAAGTAGCGCTGCTTACCAGCCGGGCGACGACGTTTGAGCGGCTCGGGAACTGGGCCGAGGCCGCCACCCTGCGGGAAGCCTCCCTACTGCTCGACCCGGGTCACTTCGACGCCCGGGTCGGTGTGATCCGCGCCCTGACGAGACAACTCGCCCAGCTGTCCGCCCGGGCGTTCCAGGCCCACAGGCAGTCACGGGATCACGCGCTAGTCGCCAGCGTACGTGCCGCCCAGCTGAGTGGGCTAGACCACCTGGAAGCTCTGGTGACCCGGGCCGACACGTTCCGCACGTTCACGGCGCGGGGCACCGGCGGGGCCGACATCGACTTCCTTCAAGAGTTGACGTTCTTCGCCGGGTTGCCCGGCGGCGGTCGGACCGCGGAGGAGACCGACCTGCACGGGGAGCGCGGGGCCGCCCTACTCCGAATCATGCCCCGCATCGCGCCGAAGGACCACCCGTCGGACATGATCTACGTCGAGGCGGCGGTCGCAGGCCTTCCGCCGCCCGAGAAGTACGCGTGGGTCGAGCGGCTCATCCTCGGGACCGCGAGCCTACCCGGTGCTCAGGCCCGAACGACCCGGTACATCGGCTACGCGCGGCGCGCGCAACGGACCCCGGGGGACGAGTTCGGGGCGTTCGCCACGCTGCTCGCCCGACTCGACGCGTCCGGGAGTGCGGAGGTACGGGCGGCGGTCGCCGACGTGCGCCGGCAGGAGGCGGCGCGGCCGAAGACCCCCGCCCCGTCACCGAAACTCGTGTGGCAGGGCGTGGGCGACCTCGGACTCCGGCCGCTGCGCCTCGTCCAGGCGGACGACGGCCGGCCGGTCGACCCGCCGACCGGGATCGTCTCCGCCGGGCCGGGTGTGGACGTGGTGTGGGGCCGCGGGACCGTGTACGTGATGAAGGCGAAGGGACAGGTGCGGCCGGTCTGGTCCGCCCCCGGCGCGACGCTAATCCAGGGGGCCGTGTACGACGGCCGGTACGTGTGGGCGGTCGCCCACCCGCCGCAGGAATGGCCGCGCGTGCTGGTCATCGACCCGACGGCCGGAACGGTTTGGTCGGCGACGCCGCCCGACGGCCTGCCGGAGGGGGACCCGCGGGCGGTCAAGGGGCCCGCGTCGTACCAGATTAAGGTCGCCCCAATCGGCCCCGGGCGGGCGTGTGTCGTCGGGTCGTTCGGGCAGACCTGGGTGGGCGTCGCCGCGCTCGATTCCGGGGCCGGGCGGGTGGCCGTGAAGGTCATCCACGAGGCCCGTGAAGCCCAGGTCCAGAACGACGCGACGCAGCTCGCCCGCACGACGGTCGACTTCGTCCCGCAATTCGTCCACACAATCAGGGGCCGCCTCCGGGACGACGGTGGGGCCGAAACGCGGGTGTTGATCGGAAGGGGCTGGCCGCTGCCCGGCAACGGGACGATGAACTCGGGGCTCGTGGGGCGGCCACTGGTGGTCGACCCCGACCGTGGCTCGGTCGCGGTGCTCCGCGACTTCTCTTCCCTGCCGGCGGGCCTCAGGGGTGGCGACTGGGTCGCGGCGGCGGACGGAACGGCCTACGGGGTCCGGCCGACCGCCCTCCTTCCCGGGCCTCATTCGTGGGAATTCGCCCGGATGACCGCCGACGACCTGACCTGGAAGTCGGTCGGCCCGGCCCGGTCGGTCGCACTGACGGAGCAGTCTTTCGCGACGGTTGTTGCTGCACGCGTTCACGCCGACCGCTTCCACTACATTTTGCACGTGACCGGTCCCGATCCGGACGCCCCGGGGTCGCCCAACACGCGTTACGAGTTCTGGAGCGTCGCCCTCGACGGGACCGGTGCCCGCCGGTCCCTGCCGAACGTAACACGTGGTCTCATTCCGAACTCCGGCCTCCACACCAGCTCCCACTACGGCGTTGTGGTGTCGGGCGGGGACGCGGGCCTGTACCCGATTCTCACTCGGGATCCGAATTAACCGCCGGCCCCTGCGAGGAGTTGCCGTGACCGGTCCCCCCAGCCGCCGCTTCCTGTTGCTCCTGGTCGCCGCCGTGGTGTTCGCCACGGCAGTGACGGACTCAACCACCCCGGGGCAGGACGGGGCGAAGACGGAAGTCTCGATCGCCCCAAACCAGGCGCCCGGCAACGTGTTCGGCGGCGAGGACGTGAGTCTCCGGTTTCGGGTGGCCGGGCCGCGGCCGGCTGCCGGGAAAGTGGTCTGGCGCGTCGCCCTCGGCACCGCGACCGTCAAGGCCGGCGAGTTATCGCTCGGGGCCGGTGACGTGACCGTCAAATTCGCCGCCCCGGACGCCAAGGACGGGGTCTTCATCCCGCTCCGGCTGACGCTGAGCGTCGTCGCGGCCGGTCAGCCCCGTCCCGCGGCCACGCTCGAACACGACCTGACGGTGTTCCCCCGCGACCCGTTCACCGACCGGACGGAGTGGCTCAAGGGGCTAGACCTCCGCCTGTTCGACCCGAAGGGCACCACCGCCAAAGTCCTGACCGCGGCGAAGGTGCCGTTCGAGGAGATCCGTACCGTCGACGCCCTCGCGGACGTCAAGGTCGGCGTGGTCGTGGTCGGCGAGGGCACGTCGTTCAAGGACGAGCGCGGGCTCGGGGCGGCGCTCCCGAAACTGGCCGCGAGCGGCGTCGCGGTGCTCGTCCTCGCCCCGGCCGATGGCGAGTTGCCGGTCCCGGGGCTCGGCGGGCCGGTCGGCGGGCTCGGCGAGGTCGCCTTCGGCCGCGAGATGGTCCGGCGGCTTGACAAGCGGCTCGACCCGGACGGGTGGGCCGGCGACGGCCCCACCGTGACCCGCACCATCGCCGTCAAGCCGGGCGAGGACGGGATCGTCGGCGAGGTCGCGGTCGGGAACGTCGGCTGGACGTGGGCCGAGGCCCGCCAGAGCCCGGGGCGGGGGCGGTGGCTGTTCTGCGGGCTGGCCGTGGTCACCAAGTGGGACGCCGGCCCGACCCCGCGGTTCCTGTTCGCGCGGATGCTGGAACACCTGACCGGGCCGGAGTCCGGAAACCCTAAGAAGGAGGACGGGCGATGACGCGCGTGTGGTTCGTGGCGCTGACGGCGGCCGTCGGCGTCGGCCTGGTGGGGACGGTACCGTCCCGCCTCGCAGCGCAGGACAAGAAGGACGGTACCGCCCCGGTCGTCCACCCCGTCGCCCTGCTCGGGTTCGAGGAGCGGGGGGCAAAGGACGTGGCCACCAAGGTCACCGACCTGTTGTTCGCCAAGCTGGCGAACAAGCCGGAGTTCTACCTGGTCGACCGGGGCGACCTCCGGAAGGTGCTCGACGAGCAGCAACTCAGCCTTAGTGGGGCCGTGAAGGCCGACGAGGCGGTCAAGGTGGGGCAGCTGACGGGGGCGAAGGTCCTCGTCACCGGGTCGGTCGTTCAGGTCGAGAAGCGGCTGTACCTCATCGCCAAGGTGATCGGAACCGAGACCGGGCGCGTGGTCGGTGCCTCGGTGGAGGGGGCGGTGTCCGACGACCTCGGCGGCCTTGCCGGAAAGCTGGCGGACGCCGTCGACGCCGCGGTGGTGAAGAACGGGGACAAGCTGGTCCCGCGCCCGGCGCCGGTCGTGGACCGGATCGTCGAGCTCGGCAAGAAGCTCGGCAAGGGGCCGCGCCCGGTCCTGTTCGTCCAGGTCGGGGAGCGGCACATCGGCCAGCCAGCGGTCGACCCCGCGGCCCAGACCGAGGTCACGCGGTTCGCCAAGGAAACCGGCTTCGACCTGGTCGACCCCGATGAGGGCGGGCGGGGCAAGGCGGACGTGCTGGTCACCGGCGAGGGGTTCAGCGAGGTCGCCGGCCGGGTCGGGGGCATGGTGAGCGTGCGGGCGCGGGTGGAGCTGAGGGCGGTGGACCGGAAGACCGGCCGGGTGCTGGCGGCCGATCGGCAGACGGCGGTAGTCGTGGACCTGGCCGAGAACGTCGCCGGCAAGGCCGCACTCCAGGCCGCCGCTGCGGACCTGGCGGAGCGCATACTACCCCGACTTGTAACGCCTGCCAAGAAGTAACCGCGGGTGTGGGGGCGGCCCCGACCGCGTCACCCGAACCACCGACCGAGGCCGACGATGCCGCGCTGGCTCACCCCGCTCCTCGTGACCGCCCTCGCCCCACTCGCCGCCGCCGGCGACGACCCGCCGGCGGCCGGGCGGCCGACGTGCGCCCTGCTTGACCCAACGAATGACCCGCGCGCCGCGCTCCTGGAGGCGAAGGCGCTCCCCGCCGCCGACGCCACCTGGGTCGAGCGCGCGGGCATCGACCGGGTTCTGGCCGAGCAGAAGCTGCAGGCGCTGTTCGGCCCCCAAGGGATCGGCGACCGGGTCCGGCTGGGGAAGCTCTTGAAGGCCGACCTGCTGGTCATGGTCCGGCCGGCGGCGGGGGTGGGAGAGCCGGCCCTGGAATTGGTGGTGAGCGAGACTGCCGGCGGGTTACGGCTTCTGGTCCGCGGAGTGCCGGTGACGAAGGACGCCGACGCGGACGCGGCGGCCCTACTGGCGGCCGCGCGGGACGGGATCAAGAAGTACCGGGAGCGGGTCCGGGAGGTGGTCGCCGTCCCGCCCTTCCTGAGCCGCGACCTGGCCTTCGACACCGACCACCTCAAGGGGGCGTATGCCAAGCTGACCGAACAGGCCGCCCTCGCCCGGCCGGGAGTGGTGGCGGTCGAGTTGGCCGAGGCCGAGGCCCTGGCCCGGGAGTTGGCCCTGGCCGGGCCGGGGGCGAAGCTCGACCGCCCGGCCCCGCTGTACCTACTCGGGGAGTTCCGGCACGAGGGCAAGGGCAAGGAGCGAACCGTCGCCCTGACCCTGCGGGCCGAGCGGGCCGGCGCGCCGGTGGCCCCGCCGCTCGTGCGGGCCGGGCGGAGGCGAAGCGCCTCGTCGTTCGCGCGAACGACTTCCGCCGGCTCGGGGACACGGCCGAAACACTGGCCCTGGCCGAGGCCGCGCTGCTGCTCGACCCGGACCTGCCGGACATGCACGCCACCGCCGTCCAGGCTCTCACCCCGATGGTCCGGGACGCTTACCGGGAAGCGACCGTCGGGCGGCCGGGCGCGATCGACCGGCTCGAGCGGTTCTACCCCCGCGGCGTCGCTCACCTGGAACCGCTGATCGCCACCGGGGAGCTCGCGAAGTACCGCGACCGGTCCGGCGCCGATCCGATGCTTTCGTTCCGCGCGGCGGCGAACCACATGGCCGGGATTCACGCCGATGCCGG
>JAFKFQ010000015.1 GCA_017308215.1 bacterium
AACGGCCGGCGTGAGCCGGCTGGTCGTTGGTGCGGGTGCCTGAACCAACGACCAGCCGGCTCACGCCGGCCGTTCGCCGGACCCGACGCGAGCGATCGACGAACCCGTAGGTCGGGCCAAGTCCGCGAGGCCCGACGCGGGGCGCGAGCATCGACAACCCGAACCGAGACGCGCCGGCGCGCCGGGGATTTCAGCCCGGAGGGCGTCTTGGTGGGCCCGGGGTGGCAACCCCGGGCGGTCTGCCGCGGAGTTCGTGGGAGGGATGCACTGGTGTCACCGCCACGAACTCCGCCCGCACCGCGCGTCAGGCCTCGTGGACTTGGCCCGACCTACGCGGGCACTTCGGCAGTGTATTCTCCGAGATCAACTCGCCTGGCTGAGCCACCGCGACGCGCGGGGTACGATCGCCAGAAGGCGACTGTGTCGTCGCCGCCCGCACCCGGCGCGCCAGACAGTTAAGGAGAACACGATGGCCGCGGCGTGGGGCTGGCTGACGCGACACCGACGGGCGGTCCTCGTGGCCGCCGTGCTCGCCGTCTCCGCGTGGTGGTTTTCGGCGTACCCCCGCGGCGTGACCGCCGCCTGGGTCGATGCGGCCCGCGGGCACGACGAGATCCAGGCGTACGGCTACCCCGAGCCGAAGCGCTTCGAGTCAGCCCGACTGCTCCGCGAACGGTACGGGGTTCACACCAACACCGTTGCCGGGTGTGTCGTTACTTACGAGCTGCGGTGGTACGTGAGCGGGTACAACTCGGTATCGATCCCGAACATCAACGCGCGCCACGGCAAGGATGTCTTCGAGGAGTGCTACGAGGAAGCCTTCGTCGCCTGGAGACGCGACCAGCCGCGCGAGTGAGCCGTACCCGCGGCGTGAGACGAACTCGATGTCGGAACCCGGACGAACATGATGAAGCGCTGGCGGCGCCCATTGCTGCCGCTCATTCCGCTCGTGCCGGCGGCCGCGCTGATCTATCTCCTTCTGACCGCACATTTCCCCGAATCCGAGTCGGACGGGCTCCACCGAGACGACCACATCCGGCGGCTGGCGCCGCACGACATCGCCGCCGCGACGCGGGCCGCCCGGTCGATCCTCGACATCCCGTGTCTCGATGTGGTGCCCAAAGGTAAAACCCGTCCCCGTGGTGAGGTATTTCGAGCGCTTGGGCTCGACGAACGGCGGGTGGGCGAACTCCGCACGGCAGGGGTCAACCACGTCGTCTTCCTCTGCTGGCAGGTGTCCCCGTCTTACGACGTGGTCTGTATGACCGCGGTCAACTACGAGGAGCCGGATTCGCTCGCACTGATCGACCCCGCCCGACCGGTCTACGGCATCCGCTTGGCGAGCCGGGCGGACATGGGCGAGTCGCGCACGGGTGGGTGCCTACTCCCGTGGTCGCGTCCGACACCCCGTTCGGAGCGCTCGTGCTCACCCTCGACCGCCTCGCCGACCTCACCGACGCCGACCGCGCCGCGGCCGCGGCGCTGGGGGCGATCGTTTACCCGCCCGCGGATCACGCCCACTGGCCCGGCCGGCACCTGGAATGGGACACCCCCGAATGGTGTGTCCGTGTTCACGACGGCGGGGCGATCGTGTCGTTCGCCGGCGTGTACCTGCGCGACGCCACGCTCGACGGAACCTCGGTGCTCGTCGGCGGGGTCGGGAAGGTGAAGACGCACCCGGCGGCGCGGGGGCGGGGGTTCGCGGCGGCGGCGGTACGGCGCGCGGGCGAGTTCTTCGAGGCGCACGGCGCCGCGTTCGGCCTGCTCGTCTGCCGGGCGGAACTGGTCGCGTACTACGAGCGTCTCGGGTGGCGCGAGTTCGCCGGCCGGCTGATCGTCCGCCAGCGCGGCGAGGCGACCGACTTCACGCTGAACGGTGCGATGGCACTCGCGGTGCGGGCGGACGCGCCGGCGGCGGGGACGATCGACCTGTGCGGCCCGCCGTGGTGACGGCGGGCCGGGAACGAAAGGGGGCGGCGATGGCGGACGAGGACCGCACACAGCTCTGGTATGAGCGGAAGTCGGCGCTGATGGAAGAGGCGCTCGGCTAGGAACACGACATGGTGATGCACGCCATCATTCCGTACGCGATCGGCGGCGGGCTCGACCTGTACTATTACCCGAACGACATCCCGGCACCGCGATCGCCACCAAGGAACTGTCCGATCTACCGGGCGAGGGTTCGTCGAACGCCGTGCTCGACTGCTACGAACTCGTCATGTTCACCCGCCACCCGATCGACCTCGACGCCGCGAAGGACGAGGCCCCCCGTTCGGGCGGGCACACGTGGTCATCAACGCCGTCCTGAACCGGATCGCGCCGTACAGCGCGCGGGCCACGCTCAACCCGAACGAGACGTGCGAGTTCCCCGCCGACATGCCGCGCGTCGGCGGCCGATGCTTAGAAAAGGCCGCCGTCTACTTCGCGAACCCGCCGAACTGGCCTTCCGGTTCATCGCCGACCACCGCGGCGACTGCCCGGTGTCATGGGCTTGCGACGCCCTGGACGTGTCCGCGTCCGGGTACCACGCCTGGGCCGCCCGCGCCCCGTCCGCGGGCGAGAGGCGGCGGGGCGAACTGGAGGCGGCGATCGAGGTGATCCACGCCGAGGTGCGGGGCCGGCACGGGAGCCCGCGGATGACCGCCGAGCCGAACGCCCGCGGCCGCGCCTGCTCGGAGAACACGGTGGCGAGGCTGATGCGTGAGCACGGCATCCGGGCCAAGGCCCCGCGGCGGCTGGCCCGTACCACCGACCCCCGGCACGGGCGGCCGGTGGCCGAGAACGTCCTCGACCGGGACTTCGACCCGGCCGAGCCGAACGCCGCCCGGGCCGCCGACATCACGTACATCCCGACCGCGGACGGGCGGCTGTACCTGGCGGTTGTCGAGAACCTGTTCAGCCGGATGATCGTCGGGTGGGCGATGGACGCGACGACGGAGAGCCGGCTGGTGGTCGACGCCCTGGGGATGGCGATCCGGAAGCGGGTCCCGGGGGACGGGCGGGTGGCCCACTCGGACCGGGGGAGCCAGTACGCCAGCGACCACGACCCGCGGGTGCTCGGCCGGCACGGGATCGCCTGCGGCATGAGCCGGGTCGTGCAGTGCTGGGACAATGCCCCGGTCGAGAGCTTCTTCGCCAGCCTGAAGCGGGAGCTGGCCCACGACGAGCGGTACACGACTCGGGAGCAGGCGAAGGCCAGCATCTTCGAGTACGTCGAAGTGTTCTACAACCGCGCCCGCCGACACTCCTCGCTGGGGGTCGTGTCCCCGGCTGAGTTCGAGCGGAAGTACAACCCGAAACGCCCTTAACTTCGACTCCATTCTTCTTGGGGAAGATCAGAGCCTCGACCGCTTTGACCTCAGACGATCGTAGTGCGAGAGACGCCGTGTGCGGGATTCGCGCGAATCTTCTTGGGCAGCACCCGCGAAGGAACCGGGGTTGGAAACCCCGACGAAAAGCACGGGACCGCGTTCCTTCCGTGCGAGAAGTTGCGCTCGGCGGTCCCGACCACGAGGTCGTATCGCCGTTCGCCTCGAACGGCCGGATGACCTGCAGGTCCGGGGTGAG
>JAFKFQ010000016.1 GCA_017308215.1 bacterium
GGCCGCCTCGTCCGCGGTGAGGCGGGCGTCCCACACCCACACCCCGCCGGAGCCCCGCGTGCCCGCCGCGAGCAGCTCGCCGTCCCGGCTGAACGCCACGCTGGTGGCCGCCTCGGGCGGCCGCAGGGCCAGGAGCTCGGCCCCCGTCGCGGCGCTGAAGAGTCGCACCGCGCCGTCCCCGGCGGCGACGACGACGCGGGTACCGTCGGGGTTGAATCGGAGCGGATTGAGTTGACTGCCGTGCCGGACGACCCAGTGTTCCGCCGCGGTCGCCGCGTCGTACGCCCGGAGCACGCCGTCGTTCGTCCCGGTCACCAGCCGGCCCCCGTCGGGGCTGAACCCGACGCACGACGCGGGCGGAAGCCGGAGCCGGGCCTCGCCGGTCCGGACGTCCCAGACGGTCGTCGGCCGGCCTTCGCCCTCGACGGCCGCGAGCCGAGTGCCGTCGGGGTGAAAGTTCGGGGAAGCGAACCGGTACCCAGAGGGCGGCACGAGGACTCGCTCCGCCCAAGTGGCCGTGTCCCACGTCCGAATTCCCGCCCCGGCCGCGGCCAGGCGGTGGCCGTCCGGGCTGAAACACACCTCGCGCCCGGTTCCCAGCTTCCGCGCGTTCTCCCCGGTGGCCGCGTCCATGACCACCACCCGCTCGCCGCCGTTGGCGGCGGCGAGCCACCGCCCGTCGGGGCTGAAGTCGACCGAGAAGAATCCCCCGTCCTCCGGGACCTCGTACCGCAGGCGCCCCGTGGCCGCGTCGTGGACCCGGAGCGAGCCGGTGTTCCGCGACGCGACGGCGACCCACCGCCCGCCGGGGTGGAAGGCGACCGACGGCAGGAAGTCGTTCCGGAATCGCCCGTGGTCGAGCCGAATGTGGGGGGACGGGTCGGCGGCCGGATCGGTCGCCCAGACCCGGACCACGCCGTCGTGTGAGCCGACCGCCACCCGCCGGCCGTCCGGGCTGTACCCGGCCGAGGAGAGCATACCCCCGGCCCGGTACCGCCGCGTCTCGGTCATCGTGCGGGCGGCGAACGAAACGGCATGCCCGTCGATCGCGGCGGCCAGCACGTGGCCCCCGTCGGGGCTGAACGCGACCGAGACCGGACCGGGGAACTGAGAGCTCGCGATCTCCACCCCGACGGCGTCCCACACCTGGATCAGGCCGCTCGTCGCGGCCGCCAGTCGCCCTCCCGCCGGGTCGAAGGCAACTCCGGTGGCGCGCTTCCCTGCCCAGAGGTGCCGGCGCGCGTCGCCGGAGCGTGCGTCCCAGACGCGGACCCCGTCGGTGAAATACCCGGCGGCCACCCGCTCGCCGTCCGGGCTGAACGCGACCGCCCGGACGTCCCCGACCGGTGCGAGAGCCTGCCGGTCCGCCCCGGTGGCCGCGTCGAGGAGCGTCGCCCCGCGGTCGAGCGACCCGACCGCGAGCAGCGTCCCGGCCGCGTTGAACGCGACGGCCGTGGCGTTCCCGATTCCGGCTCGTGACCAGCACTCACCCCCGCGGCGGGTGTCCCACACGCGGACCCCGCCCGCGTGGTACGCCACCGCCAGCCTCCCCCCGTCCCGGCTGAACGCGACCGACCGAACCCGTGCGTCTGGGGCAGGCGGGGGGATGACGAAGACCTCTGCACCGGTCCGGGGGTTCCAGCCCCGGACCCGGCCACTGTCCCAGCCGGCAGCGAGAGCGGAGTCGTCGGGGCTCCAAGCGACGGCCCGGACGGGGGAGGCGTCCCCCCAGAGTGTGAGCGCCCCCCCCTGTGCCCGCCGGGTGAGGTAGCGGTACTCCCACCCCCGCAGATCCCACCGGGTCGCGGCCAGGGCGACCCGCGCCTGCTCCGGGCTGCCGTCCCGGATCTCGCCGTAGGCCTGGCCGGTCAGAGCGGCGTAGGCGACCCGGTCGGACGCCTCGCGGGCGGTCTCCGCGGCTGCGGTCTGTCGCCGGGCCTCGTGAGCCTCCCGGTCGGCCCGGGCCTTCTCCTCCACCGCCGCCGCCAGAAGCTCCTCGGCCCGCCGCCGCAACCCCGATTGGACGGTGGCCGACTCCTTCTGGGTTTCGGCGTACTCCCGCTGGGACTCCGCATAGGCCGCCAGCGCGACGAGCAGGGCCGCAAGCAGGGCCGCGGACGCCCCACTGGCGGAGGCAACCGCCGGGTTCCGACGGCACCACCGCCACACCCGCCCGGTCGGCCCCACCGGGCGGGCGTGAACCGGCTCCCCGGCCAGGAACCGGTCGAGGTCGGCGGCCAGGGCGGCCGCCGTCGGGTACCGCCGGGCGGGGTCTTTCTCCAGACACTTTAGCGCGACCGTCTCCAGATCCCGCGGCACCCGTGGCTGAAGCGCCCGCGGCGGTACCGGGTCGGCCGCCCGGACCTGATTCAAGGTGTCGAGCAGGTCCGCCCCCTTGAACGGCGGGCACCCGGTCAGGCACTCGTACAGGACAGCCCCGAGGGCGTACACGTCGGTCCGCCGGTCGACCCACCCCTTCGCCCCACTGGCTTGCTCCGGGGCCATGTAGCTCGGCGTCCCGATCCCGGTCCGGGTAACGGACGCCCCGTCGCCCCCCGGCTCGGCCCATTTGACCAGGCCGAAGTCGGCCACCCGGGGCGTCCCGTCTGCGGCCAACAGGACGTTCTGGGGCTTGAGGTCGCGGTGGATGATTCCGGCCGCGTGGGCGGCGTCGACCGCCCGGGCCAGGGTCGCCACCAACCCGGCGGCTTCCCGGGGTGGCAGGAGGGCGGCGGCGAGTTTCCGGTCCAGGCCGCCGCCCGGGCAGTACTCGAGGGCGAGGAACGGAACCCCGCGGTGCTCGCCGACCTTGTAGATCTGGATCACGTGGGGGTGGCTGAGCCGGGCGACGGCCCGGGCCTCGTCGCGCAAGCGCGCCCGCTCGGCCGGCCCGACCACCCATCCCGATTTGACCACCTTCAGCGCCGTCAGCCGACCCAGGGCCGTCTCCCGCGCGAGGTAGACGATCCCCATCCCGCCCTCGCCGAGTTCCCCCTCGATCTCGTACCCCGGCGGCGCGTCCCAACCCGCGGTCGGGCGGGCGAGTCTACCGTTCGGGGGGGCGGTTGACGCTGCCGGGTCCCAGTCCCGGGTGGCGGGGTCCGGGGCCAGGGGAGAATCGGGCGACCGTCCGGCGGGCGGATCCTCGGCCATCCACCGGAACACGGCGACCCGCCGCTCGAGTTCGGGGAGGAGGTCCGGGCAGTCCCGGCAGAGGTCGGCCGGGGAGGGGTCGGCCCCGGCGTCGAACGCCTCTAGCCACGCGTCGATCAACTCCCTCAGCCGGTCGTCCGCCGGTCCCATCTCGTCCCCCGTGGTCTGGCCGTCACCGGCCGGGCAGGTCGCCGCCGAGGGCCGCGTCCAGGGCGGCTGCGGCCGCGGCGAGGTGGCGGCGGACGGTCCGCTCGCCGAGCCCGAGCAGTTCGGCGATCTCCCGCTGCTTCCACCCGTGGTAGAAGGTCAACTCGAACACCTCGCGCTGGTGGTCCGGGAGCCGCCCGACCGCCTCGTGGAACGCCGCCCACCGGTCGAGGTCGGCCGGGTCCACCCCCCACGCCGGCTCC
>JAFKFQ010000398.1:0-1368 GCA_017308215.1 bacterium
CGGAGGCGGTGCAGGCGCTGGCCCGGCTGGGTGGGTGGATTCCCCGCAAGCCGCCCCCGGGATGGCTCGTCCTGTGGCGCGGGTGGGTCCGCCTCCACACCCTCCTCGAACTCGACTTCACAACCCCAACGATGTGACTAACTGGAAGGCGTGAACCGGCTGGTCGTTGCGCGAATCACGCAGCCGAGCGCTCCATCGCCCCCGCGAGCCGTGACCGCGAGGGAGCGGACTCCTGCGTCCCCTGTCGCCGGCCGTCCCAGCGCAGTAGGATGCGGCTCACGCCCGGAGCCGAACCCATGTCCGACCCGCCCGACGCGCCGCCGCCGCCGTGGCGCGACCCGGCCGCCGTCCGCACCGCCGCCGTGGTCGTCGTCGCGGCCGCGGCGGGGTGGTGGCTGCTCCGCGAGCTCGCACCGGTCGTGCGGCCGCTCCTGTTCGCCGTCGTCATCGGGTACGTCATCCTCCCGTACCACGCCCGGCTGCGGAACCGCGTGTCCGGGGCGGCGTCGCTGGCGCTGCTCGGTGGGGTGGCGGTGGCGGTCGTGTCCGCGCTCGGGGTCGCGGTGTACGCCAGCGCCCTCGGGCTGGCCGAGGAGCTGCCGGTGCTCCAGAAGCAGGCCGTCGGGCTGCTCCACGGGGCCGACGACTGGGTGCGGGCGAACGCCCCGTGGGCGCTCGGCTCGGCCGCCGACGGCAAGCAGATCGAGGAGCGCCTGGCGGGCGCGGCGGCGGGCGCGGCGGCACCGGTCCTCGGCGGCGCCGCCGAGGTGCTCGGCGAGGCGCTGGTCGTCGGGCTGTACCTGGTGTTCCTGCTGGTCGAGGCGGCGCGGTTCCCCGAGCGCGTCCGCGCCGCGTACTCGCCGGAGCGCACCGACGAGATCCTAAAACTGGCCGGCGACGTGAACGCGGCGATCGTCAGCTACCTGAAGGCGAAGGTGCTGTCGAGCCTCATCATCGCCGTGCCGGTGGGGCTGCTGCTGGCGGTGTTCGGGGTGCGGTTCGCGCTGCTGTGGGCGGTGCTGACGTTCCTGTGCAACTTCATCCCGTACATCGGCAGCGTGGTGGCGTACTGCCTGCCGGTGGGGTTCGCGTTCCTCCAACTCCCGCTCGGGTGGCAGCCGGTGGTGCTGGCGCTGCTCGTCCTCGGCTGCCACCTCACGAGCGCCTCGGTGATCGAGCCGACGCTGCTGGGAAAGGCGGTCGGGCTGAGCCCGCTGGTGATCCTCGGGTCGCTGGCCTTCTGGGGGCTCTTGTGGGGCATCTCGGGGATGTTCCTGGCGGTGCCGCTGACGGTCGTGGCGGTGATCGTGATGGACCACTTCGACGCCACCCGGCCGGTGGCTCGGCTGCTGGGCGGGTGATGGGCCG
>JAFKFQ010000398.1:1412-2266 GCA_017308215.1 bacterium
GGTTCGGCATCCTGTTGATCCGGTTATCCGGTCCATTCTCTTGCCGGAATTAGTCGCCGGGCCGGTTCGATTGACCCGGCCATCCCCGCCCGGTAGACTTCGGTCGTACCGACTTCCCGGGGACGCCCGTGTTCGCGGTCGTGGTGCGAGTCCTGTTGCTGCTGGGGTGCGTGCCCCTGCTCCACCCGCCGGGCGTGTGCGCCTGCGAGGTGTGGGCGGCCGTACTCCCGCCGCACGACGCCGACACGGACCACGATGACGGCGAGTGCCCGCACTGCCCCGGCGCCACCGCCGACACCGAACGCCCCCGACCCGCCGGCACCGCCCCCGACCCGACGCTCGTTTCGGCCCCCGTCGTGCCCGCGGTCGAGGCCGTCGCGCCGGCGGTCATCGTCGGTCGCGCGTCCGTGATCCCGTCCGCCGCGTGGCCGTCAGCACCACCACTTTATCTGTCGCACTGCGCGCTCATCTGCTAGCGCCGTCTCACGTCCGCGCTGCACCCCCACACCCTCGGTCCGCCCGGCGCTGCCGCGCCGCGCAGGAGTCCGTCCATGACCGAACCCACCGCCCCGCGCCGGGGCTGGCTGCGCGGGACCGTCCGCGCCGTGGCGACCGCCGCCATGTTCGGCGGGCTGGCCGCCGGCGCCGCCGCCACCCGTGCGCACTGGCTGCCGGTCCTGTTCCCGGCCGCCGCCGAGAAGGCTGACGACGACCACGACGACCACGGCCCGGTCGTGGCCGGCGAGCGCGTGATCCTCTCGGAGCAGGCACAGAAGAACCTCCGCCTCACGTCGGCGCCGCTGACGGCCGGGCCGTTCTGGAAGGAGGTCACGCTGCCCGGGATGATCGTGGAC